>NZ_JAXBLV010000169.1:0-224 GCF_034097035.1 Gemmata algarum | reverse complement strand
GTAACCGTTCACGGGTGTAGCCGGTTGTAATTTGCTCTCGTACTCTTTCGACGGATGTCACTTCCCGCGCTACCCGCCGAAGTCTTCGACGCTCTGCCCGCGGCCGCGCAGGCGTACATCCGCGTGTTGGAGGCGCGGGTGGCGCAACTGGAATCCCGGCTCACGGATCTGGAAGCTCGGCTCAACCAGAACTCATCCAACTCGTCCAAGCCCCCGTCCTCCGA
>NZ_JAXBLV010000168.1:0-225 GCF_034097035.1 Gemmata algarum | reverse complement strand
AGCGCAGGCGCGGAGCTACTTGGGGAACAATCGGGACCGCATGAACTACCCGCGGTACCGCCGGGAGGGCTTACCGACGACGAGCAGTGCCAACGCCATCCCAGCGCGTCCACCACCAACCGACTGGTCATCGTCGGATCCATCGACCCGCCCACGATTCGGCGGCTGAACAGGTCCTCCACCACCGCCAGGTACAGCCCCCCCTCGCGGGTCGGGATGTACGTA
>NZ_JAXBLV010000167.1:0-245 GCF_034097035.1 Gemmata algarum | reverse complement strand
CGTAACGCTTCATCCTTATGAACAACGGCCAAAATGTGCCGCAGTAATCTGCCATCACTGGACAGATTGAGCCACAAAATGGCTATGCGGACCCGTGGCTTGAGGCTTTCGACCCCGATCGTGGCTACCTTTGGCGAGTTAGTTCAGAACGCTGAAGCTTTACCCGCGTCCGACGGCACTCGTCGCTGGGCTACGTTGCCCCAGATGAGTACGAACGAACGCATAACCCAACCCACCGCTAAAAG
>NZ_JAXBLV010000166.1:0-93209 GCF_034097035.1 Gemmata algarum | reverse complement strand
CTCGAACGCCAAGCTGGCGGCCGGGCTGTACGGTTACCCGCACCCGACCGGCGGGGCGGCTCCGCCGGTCGCGATGTTACTCAATCGATGACCTTCCCACGGGGCTTCCCGACGAGTTTCAGCAGCCGCTCCACCGTCGGACGGTACTTCTCGGGCACCTTCCCCAGTTCGGCCGCCTCGACCGCTTCGTCACCCGCTTTCACGCTCACCTTTTCGGCAGACACCCCGTCCGGCCCCACCTTGCCGGTGATGAGGTAGGTCACACCGTCCTGGGTCGCGTCGATGGTAAACGTGTCGCCCGATACCGACACCGAGGCCGAGTTCCCGCCCCGGCCCTTGTCCAGGGCTCGGGGGTTCAGCGGCAACTCGAACGCTTGGGGCTGTTGCGCTGCCGCGGGCAGCTCGATCCCTTTTAGCTCGACCTTCTTGCCTTTGCGGACGACGACCGCGTCCACCTTCTCGCCGGCCTTGGCCTCGCCCACCCGGCGCACGAAATCCGCCGGGTCCGACACCGCCTTGCCGGCGAACTCGACCACGATGTCGTGGACCTTGAACCCGGCCTTCTCGGCGGCCGAGCCCTCCAGCACGCCGGCGATGGCGACGCCCGCGTCCAGGCCGAGTTGGTCACTGACGATCGGCGCCAGCGGTTCGAGCTGGACGCCCAGACGCGGCCGCGTGGCGAGGGCGGGGTTCGCGAGCCCGGGGAGCCCACCCGGCCCGGCCGGGAAGCCCTTCATCATCCCGCCCCAGGCCTCGTCGAGCAGCTTGCGAGCGGCCGGGTCGTTCGGGTCCTTGGCCAGCGCTTCCATCGCCCGCCGTAATTGGTCCTGCGCTTGACCGAACTCGCCGGGGGTGGCGAGCGGGGCACGCTGCGGCTTCGGGGCCTTCGGCTCATCGGCGTTCGACAGTGACACCCCGATGCCGACAGACAGGGCGGCGGCGGCGAGCACACCGGCCGCCACGGTTCGCGTTCCGAGCACGGACATAACTGCGCAACCTCCTTTGGCACGTGAGCCGCCCCGGCCCCGTGTCGCGGGGCACTGCTGCGGCTGGGCGGTGGACTGTTCCCGGCGGCGAAATGGCAACCGAGCCGGGCTTCTGTTTCTACGGGCGGCCGGGGAGCGAGGTTCGCGCCCCGGGGCTGTCGCACGCCGCCTCATAATCAGTTTACGCGCGCCAAACTGGCCATCTCAACAGTGCGGGTCGCTCCGCGGGTAACAGTTGCGCGGGCGCATCTGGCTTCCGTTTGTCTGTCCTCCGGTTCCCCCGACTGTGTGTGAACGGCCGGCACGCAACAGTGAGTTCAAACGGAGCCGCACCCATGTTCACCGCCGTTCTCTGCGCCGCGCTCGTCGTCCCGCCGGCCGAGCCGGTTCTCACCTCGAAACGGGACGGGACACCGGGCGACCCGGTGAACCTGCGCCTGGTCGGCACCCGCGAGGAGTTGGTCCGCGCGTTCTGCGCGGCGGGCTGGGTGACCGCCGACCCGGTGACCGTCCGTTCGTCGCTGCGCATCGGCGCCAGCGTGGTGCTGAACCGGCCGTACCCGTCGGCCCCGGTCAGCGACCTGTACCTGTTCGGGCGGGTGCAAGACGTCGCGTTCGAGCGGGCACTCGGCTCGGCGCGGACCCGGCACCACGTTCGGTTCTGGCGGGCCGGGTGCGACGCCACGGGGCGGCCGGTGTGGCTCGGGGCGGGGACGTTCGACGTTCGTGTGGGACGAGGGCCGGCGACGGGCAAACTGACGCATCGGATTGCGCCCGACGTGGACACGGAGCGGGACGGCATTCTCGCGGACCTCGCGCGCGGCGGCGGGTTGAGTGCGGCGCGGGTCGAGCCGCGCGGCGGGCCGTTCTCCGGAAGGAACGGGGAAGGGGACCACTACTTTACGGACGGTGGGGTTGGGGCTGGCGTGCTGACGAGCGGCACCGGGTGTCAACGAACGCTTCGAGGCGGCCAGCGGCGCTAACCGGGGGCGCAGGCGTCGGCAGACCAGATGATGGTGGAGTCGGGGCCTAGCTCGGGGGCGCGATGTGATCGCGCCAATGAGTTCACGGGGCCGGGGCACGCTCTTCCGCCAGCCGCCGCGCCAGCGTCAGGTGGCGAATCAGGTCCGCTCTCATTTCCGCCCCGCTACCCGCCGGGTTCCTGAGCACGGCGAGCGGGTGGTGGGTCGCGATCGCGCGCGCGACCGGCCCGGCATCCACCACCTCGCCCCGCCGCGCGGTGAACCGGAACAGCGGGCCGAGTACGGCTTGAGCGGCGCGCGGGCCGAAGCACACGATCACGGCCGGGCCGAGCGCGGCTAATTCGGCCTCGAGCCACGGCCGGCACGCCCGGGCGGCGCGCCCGTCCGCATCGCCCGGAGCACTGGCATCGCCCGGGGCCGGGCGCTTCACGGCCGCGGTCCGGTACACCGCGCCGCGGTCGAAGCCCGCTTCCCCGAGTGCGGCACCCAGCAGCTCCTCCGCCGCGCCGCCGAACGGTTGATCGCTGACCAGCGCCACCCGCGCGCCGGCCGGTCCGGTCCCAAACACGGGCGGGGCACCGGGACCGCACCGGCCGCACGCCGAGCAGCCCGCGATCGCGGCCCGCAGGCTCCCGAGGTCGCGGTCCGCGGGCACGAGCGCCGCCGCCCGCTCGCCCTCGCTGTGCCGCACCATCGCCGCGACCCGGGCCGGCGCTTCGGCCAGCAGGTCGGGGATCAGCGCGGCCTCCGGCAGCGTCGCCCAGTGCCGCACCGGCAGCTCCTTCTTCATCGCCGCCAGCTTGATCCGGGCCGGGTTGAACGTGGCCCGGTAGTACGTCCGCCACAGCCCCTCCAGCACGTCCGGCGGGGGGGCGCCCGTCGCCGGCACCCCGGGGCCGAAGTGCAGCCCCGCGCCGTCCCACGACACCGACTCGTCGGGGGTCAGGACGGTCCAGAGCATTTCCGGGAACCGGCGGGCGAAGAACGGCGCGGCCCGCCGCACGATCCGGTGGTCCGGCTGGTGCCATGCGACGAAGTGCTCGCCCACCTTGCGGAACCGGACGAACGCGTGCATCTTGTGTACGTCCCGGCGCACCGACTTCTCGGCCCGCAGCAGCCAGCTCACGTCCCCGTCGGTGGCCAGATCGAGCAGGTGCGGCTCGCCCCGGGTCAGCCGCCACAGCGCCCGGTACAGCCGGTCCCACCGCCGCGCGTCCCGGTGGCACGACACCGCGTCCGCCAGCGCCACGAACGCCCGCGGCACCTCGACCCGCGCCCCGGCCGGCGCGGGCGGCACCGCGGCGGGGGCGAACAGGCCCCCCGCCGGGTCCGTTTCAAACGTGACATCGGCCGGCGCCACGTCGGCCGCCAGCAGCGCGCGGGCGGCGTCCCGCCACGCGGCGAAGTCGGGGGCGGCAACGATCACGCGTCGTCCCCCAGGTCGTCGAACAGCGTCGGCTGCACGACCTTCTTTTTGAGGCCCGCCGCGTCCAACCCGCGCACCGCCGGGTTGTGGTCCCCGGTGAGCACGAACGGGGCGGCGCTCCGCCAGTTCACCCGGAGCTGGCGCAGGTCGGCCACGGTCAGCGCGTGGTGCCGGCGGACGGCCAGGATGCGGTCCACGTTCCGCACCCCGACCCCGGGGACCCGCAGCAGCAGCTCCCGCGGGGCGGTGTTCACGTCCACCGGGAACCGGCCCCGGTTGGCCAGCGCCCAGGCCAGCTTCGGGTCCACGTCCAGGGCCAGGTTCGCCCCCGGGGCCACGACCTCGTCTACCGCGAACCCGTAGAACCGGAGCAGCCAGTCGGCCTGGTACAGCCGGTGCTCGCGCAACAGCGGCGGGCGCCGGGCCGGGAGCCGGGCGTCGGCGTGCGGGGTCGGGCTGTACCCCGAGTAGTACACCCGCCGCAACTTCTGCACGCGGTACAGCTCGTCCGCCGTGCCCAGCACCTCCCCGTCGGTGGCGGGCGTGGCCCCGACCACCATCTGGGTGCTCTGCCCGGCGGGGGCGAACGCCGGCGCCTTCAGCCCCGCCCGCGCGTCCGCCGCCCGCTCGGCGATCCCGTCCGCCACCACGCGCATCGTGTCCACGATCTGGGGGCGCGTCTTCTCCGGCGCCAGCAGCCGCAGGTCCGCCGCGGTGGGCAGCTCGATGTTGGCGCTCAGCCGGTCGGCCCACCGGCCGGCCTCCGCGACCAGCTCGGGCGCCGCGCCCGGGATCAGCTTCAGGTGGATGTACCCGCCGAACCCGTGCCCCTCGCGCAGCCCGCGGGCGACCGCGACCAGTTGTTCCATAGTCCCGTCCACGCTGCCCACGATGCCGGAGCTGAGGAACAGGCCCTCGATGTAGTTGCGGCGGTAGAACTCGAGCGTCAGCGCGACCACCTCGGTCACGGCGAACCGGGCCCGCGGGGTGTCGCTGGACACCCGGTTGACGCAGAACGCGCAGTCGTACACGCAGTAGTTGGTGAGCAGCACCTTGAGCAGCGACACGCACCGGCCGTCCGGCGTGTAGCTGTGGCAGATGCCCATCCCCTCGGTCGTCCCCAGGCGGGCGCCCGGGCGCGCGGTTTTGCTGCCGCTGCTGGCGCAGGAGGCGTCGTACTTGGCGGCGTCGGCGAGGACCTCGAGCTTCCGGCGGATGTCCATGAGAGAGCGGTCCTGGTCGGGCGATCACGAGTGGACACCCTATCAGAACCGCGGCGCCGTATCAAACGCAACCGCCGGCGGCCGGGCCGCGTGCCCGATGCCGACCCTCCAAGCCGCACCGCCCGCACATCCGTACCTCGGCGTGGGGCTGTGCCGTGCGAACGGAAGGGCGCCCGCACTTCCGGCCTGCTACGTCCCGGGGCGGACGATCTGCAACCCGCACTGCACCTCCGGCGCCAGCGTGCCCTCTAAACTGTTGGAAAGCAATTCCGTTAGCGAGAACGTGCTGGCGGTTGACCGTTATACGAAGCGGAGATGGAGCAATGACTTGGTGGGACCTGCTCGAGGCCGTACTGCGGCTACTCGGCCCGAAGTTCGCCGGGCTGTGCCGCGGGCTGTTCGCGCGGGCGCAAGCGAAACTCGTCGAGGCGCCGGAGGCACTGAACGCAGCGGCCGGGGTGGCACGACTCTTTGAGGCGCTGCGCGGCGAAACCTGGGTGTGGGAGCTGGCTCAACGGAGGCGGTTACGAATCGCGGAGCGGATGGCGGGCGATCACGCGACCGAGTTGTACGCGACGGTCCGGAGGGGCACGCCGCCACCGCAGATGACGCCAGACGAGGTGAGAGAAGTTGAGCTGTTGTGAAGCGAACGTGCTTCACGGGGCTGTCGCTTGTCCGCGGGACGACGGCAACCGGTCACGTTGCCAAGCATCCTGATAACAGGACGACAAAAGCGTCCGGACTGCTCGCAGGCCGGTAAGAGCGTGGCGGTCGGGACGCCCGGTTCTGCCTGCCATTTCAAGGGACACTCCTGACAGGCCCCTACACCGCAAAATTTAGAGTATTTGAAATGTTCTTTTGCTTCGTTTGACTATCTGGCCTCCGCAGTTCGTAATGAAGTTTTAATGATAGGGGCCTAATCAATCGTTCACGGATTCGGGACGGAGCTTCGGCGACGGCCGCGGGGCGGTTCGTTTATGAAAATGCTGCGGGTCGGTGCTCGGGCTCTCGAACGATCGGGGGACTGGAGCCGGATACCATCGGTCGCTGGCACGCGGGCCAGGAGCTGCGGTGGGCTGTTACCACCGCCCCCGAAGGTCTCCGCGCTGCCGGGGCGTGAGAGAAAGATTAGAGCGGCCGACGCGAGGATGGTCGCCACCGCGAGCCAGAACAGCGCCCCCCACGGGTCTTTCGGCTCGTGCTCGGTAACCAACGCCATCATGGCCGCACCATGTGAACGACGAACGGGCACCCAGGACGCGCTCACCTCACCCCACCGTCCGGCCGCACGAAGCACCGGCGCGAGCACACCAGCGCGACCTCACCGCAACAGATCGGCCAGCCCTCGCGGAAGAACCGGCCGAGCTGATCGATATCGACCAGCTCCTGACGCTTGCAGACCGCACACCACCAGACGAGCGGTCGCCGGAGCGGCCGTGTGCCCGATGCCTCAACAGCGTCATGGTCAGGGGCGGTTGGCATTGCTGCGTCAAAGGATACGTGGGGCCGTCGAGCCTATTATTCGGATGATAAACATAAGTCATTGTCAGGGTTATTCGTTAACGCATGTCAGGAGCGGGCGAAGTAGCCCTGGCGCGAGCAACGGTTCCGAGCGCCCGGCTCTCCCTCCCACTGGCGCCACCGGCTCCCGCTGCCACCCGGGGCACAACGAGCGCAAACGTCGATTACCGTAGTCGCGGGCGCGGTGGCGAAGTGAAAATTCGTACTTGTGTGAGTTTTTATGTGTAATGTGATTGTCTGCTCGTATTCGCTGGAGTCTCTCGTGCGTGCGTCGCAAACGATGGCCGGCTGTCGCTGACTTGGGCCACCGGTCGCAAGTCGTCAGATCAGTAAGTCATAAAGTCACAAGGCTTTTCTCCTGCTGACTTTGTGACCTTGTAACTTTCGACGAGCGGGTTTTTGACCGTAAGTCGCTTTAACGTGAGGGGCCTGCCCGTGGCCGACGCTTTTCCTTTTGGCCGCGCGCCCACGGACCCGCAGGGGCTCGCGACCGAGCTGGCCCGCGTTCAAGCGCAGGCCCGGGCCGCGCTGGAGGAGGCGCAAGCGGCCAACGAGGAGCTCCAGGCGGCCAACGAGGAACTGGCCGCCCAGCGGGAGGAACTGAGGTCGGTTAACGCCCGCCTCCAGGCCAAGACGACCGAACTCGAGGCCACGAGCAACGACCTGAACAGCCTGCTGTCCAGCATCGACTTGGCCGTCCTGGTGCTCGACCCCCGGCACCACATCCGTCACTACACCCGGGCAACGAAAGATCTGCTCGACCTCGTCCCGGGCGACCTGGGGCGGTCGGTCACGGCCCTCCGATGGAAGTTCACGGACCCGCACCTGTTGGCCGACGCGCGCGCGGTGTTCGACCGCCTCGTGCCGGTCGCGCGGGAGGTGGAGGCGGACGGCGGCCGGCAGTACCTGCGGCGGGTGCTGCCGTACCGCACCCGCGACGACCGCATCGACGGGGTGGCGGTCACGTTCCTCGACGTGACCGCCCAGAAGACCCTGGAAGAGCAGTTCCGGCAGGCCCAGAAGATGGAGGCCGTCGGCCAGCTCGCGGCCGGGGTGGCGCACGACTTCAACAACCTGCTCACCGTCATCAACGGGTACAGCAAGCTGTACCTCAGCAGCCCCGCTCCGGACCCCGAGTGGCGCGAGTCGATCGCAGAAATTTACAGCGCCGGGCGCCGGGCCACCGAGCTGACCGCGCAGCTCCTGGCGTTCAGCCGGCAGACGGTACTCGAGCCCCGGGTCCTGAGCCCGAACGGCCTGATCCGCGGAACGGTGAAGCTCCTCAGCCGGCTGCTCGGGGAGGATGTGGAACTCCTCATGTCCCTGACCGACGATGCCGGGCGCGTGTGCGCCGACCGAACGCAGTTGGAGCAGGCGCTGGTGAACCTGAGCGTGAACGCCCGGGACGCCATGCCGCGCGGCGGGCGGCTGACACTGGCCACCCGGAACGAACAGGTGGGCGCGGGGCGCGGGGACGCCCCGGGCGGCGCGTACGTGGTGATCCGGGTCAGCGACACCGGGCACGGAATGGACGCGGCCACCCGGGGCCGTGTCTTCGAGCCGTTCTTCACCACCAAGGGGGTGGGCAAAGGGACCGGCCTCGGGTTGGCGATGGTGTACGGGTTCGTCAAGCAGTCGGGCGGGTTCCTGGAGGTGCACAGCGAGCCCGGGCGCGGGGCCGCGTTCGACATCTTCCTGCCCCGTGTGTACGAGGAGGTGGCAACGGAAGCGGAACCCGAGCCCGCTCCACTGGTGAGAGGGGGCGGGACCGTTCTGCTGGTGGAAGACGACGGGTGGCTGCGAAAGTTCACGTCCGCGATTTTGCAGTCCGCCGGTTACACCGTGCTGGAGGCGACCGACGGGGCCGACGCGGCGCACGTCGCCAGGAGCCGCGCGGCTGCGATCGATCTCATCTTGACGGACGTGGTGCTGCCCGGTGGCCTGAGCGGGCGCGAGGTGGTCGAAACGGTACGAGCGTCTCACCCGGGGGCGCGCGTGCTGTACACGAGCGGGTACACGGATGATGCGGTCATGCGATACGGGGTCGCCACCAAGTCCTTCGAGTTCCTACCGAAGCCATTTGCTTCGGCAACTCTGATTGCCAAAGTCCAGGAAGTGCTCGATCGACGCTGACGCGCCCGCCGCCTGCGGGCGCGGGGCAATTCCCGGCACCCGCCGCCCGCGCCTGTTCTCGGCCGCCTATGCAACGAGGCGCCCGCCGGAGAGCGATCGACATTCCGGCAGGAAGTGCCGGTCCAGCGGAGGAGCGCGAGCATCACCCCGCTGACGGTCCGGCCGGGCGCCGGCCCGGCCCCGCGAGGAGGACGCGGTCGGCAGTCGTGAAGGCAATGAGTCGCGTCCTCGGCCTTGCCCTCTGGTGTGACGCACGTGCGGGAACGCGTCCACCGCCCGCCTCGCGCTGTGCGGAGCGCGATGACGGCCGATTCCGGGTACTTGTGCAGGTGATACGCTGGGACGCGGGAACGTACCGTGTGAAGACAGGGGCGTTAGGCCGCCTCCCGCGTGGGCGTGGAACATGTGCGGCCGTTGTCGTGGGGGCAGACGTGAGTACGCGGCGGGGCCTCTCGCGACCGCGTTAGCCGGGGCATGGCTCGCTACTGAGCGGGCGCGGTGCCGGCCTCTGCCCGACCGGCGGGGCACAAAGTGCGAGCCCGCCGGTCATCTTGGCACCGTTCGCTGAGCAATACGCTAGGCGATCAAGCGTTGCTGCGAAGTGTGCAACGAATCGTTGCGCACGCATTGATTAGTTGACTGAGTACGCCCCGTCCCACCGCCGGCGGGGACCCGCGGCGGGGGCGCCCGCCATGCGTCTCGTGATCGCCTCAGTCAGGCGATCGGTGACCGTGGCCATGATCTGGCTGGGGAACTCGACCAGGCGCACCGTGGCGCCGGCCGCCTCGCACCGGTGGCAGGCCCAAGCCAACATCAGCAGAGCATCCCCGGTGAATGAAACGACCCCGCCGCAGTCCAGGTACACCGGTTCGTCTGGGGCGGCGCGGGCGGCGCTGAGGGCGAGGGAGAGCACGCCCCCCAACTCGCGCGCCTCGACCCGCCCGCTGATCGTGAACACGGCCCGTGTGGATTCCGACATGCGCCTACGCTCTCGTTAATGGGTGACAAGGAACCGCGCCGCGAGCGCCGGTGGCGCCGGCGGTCAGAAGTCGCTGAACCCGTCGCCGCCCAGGGCGTCCAGCTCGTGCTCGCCTCCGTTCCCGTTGGTGCTGCGTTTGAGCGCCTTGGCCACCGCCGGCCGCGGCTTCGGCCCCGCCGGCCGCTTCGCCGGTCGCGCCGCCGGCGCGTGCCCGGCCCCGTTCAGCTTGAACCGGCTCACCAAGTCGCGGAGTTGTGCGGCCTGGTCGGTAAGGGACTGGGCGGTGGCGCTCATCTCCTCGGTCTGGGAGGCGTTCCGCTGGGTCACGCTGTCCATCTGGGAGACCGCCTTGTTCACCTGCTCGATGCCGCTCGATTGCTCGCGGCTGGCGGACGCCATCTCGGTGACGATGTCGGTCACCCGCTTCACACTGGTGACGATCTCGGCCAGCGTGTCCCCCGACTTGTTCACCAGCTCGGTGCCGGCCTCGACCTTCTTCACGCTGTCCTGGATCAGCCCCTTGATCTCCTTGGCCGCGGTGGCCGAGCGCTGGGCCAGGTTCCGCACCTCGGTCGCCACCACCGCGAACCCGCGGCCCTGCTCGCCGGCCCGGGCCGCCTCCACCGCCGCGTTCAGCGCCAAGAGGTTGGTCTGGAACGCGATCTCGTCGATCGTCGTGATGATGTCCGCGATCTTCTTGCTGGACCCGTTGATCTCGCTCATCGCCTCGACCGCGCCGCTCACCACGGTGCCGCCGCGCTCGGCCACCTCCTTGGAACCGCTCGCCAACTGACGGGCCTGCTGGGCGTTGTCCGCGCTCTGCTTGACGGTGGCGGTGATCTCCTGCAACGAGCTGGCCGTCTCTTCCAGGCTCGACGCCTGCTCCTGGGCGCCGGACGAGATCTCCTCGCTGGCGCTGGACAACTGGCCGCTCGCGTCGGCCAACTGCTCGGACACCTCCCGCACCCCCTCCAGCGCGGTCCGCACGCTTAGCACCGCTTCGTTCAGGGAGCGGCCCATCTGCCCCATGTCGTCGGACCCCAGGTCCGGCACGGTGGCGGTGAAGTCGCCCGCGGCCAGCGCCCGAATGGTCTCCTGGATGGTGCTCGCCTTGCGCCGCACCTCGGCCGCCGCGGCGGCCGCCCGCTCCTGCCGCTCCCGCTCCACTGCGGCCTCCCGCTCCGCCCGCTCGCGCTCGGCCGCGGCCTCCCGCTCCGCCCGCTCCTTGTCCCGCACGACGGCGGCCCGCTCCGCCTCCTTGGCCGCGGCCAGCCCGTCGATGGCCACGTTCAGCGCGGCCCCCAACTGCCCCAGCTCGTCCTCCGACTTCACCTCCACCTTGCGGCTCAGGTCCCCCTTCGTCACGCCCTCGAGCACGGATATGGTCGCAGTCAGCGGGCGGACCACCGATGCGGTCAGCAGCAGCCCCAGCCCGACCGCGGCGGCCACCGCCCCGATGCTCACCGTCCACATGGTCCGCCGGCCGTGGTCGAACACCTCGTTGGCCTTGGCGTTCTCCTCCTTGCTGATCGCCTGCTGCCCGTCCAGCACCGCCGCCAGCGCGGCGTTCAACTCGCGCATGACCGGGTTCTCGCGGACCACCGCCTCCTCGGCCTTATCGAACTCGCGGCGGTCGATCAGCCCCCAGATCTCGTCGCTGAGCCGCTTCCACTCGGCAAGCTTGGTCTCGAACGCCTTCCACAGGGCCGCCTCCTTGTCCGTCATGGGCAAGGACGCGTACGTCTTGGCCCCGTCGTCGGCCTCCCGCCGCCCCTGCTCGCACGACGCCTTGGCCATACCCAAGTTAGCCTCGTCGCCACGCTTACCGAAGAGGATCCCGGCACGCTCGGCGCGCTGGATCGCCACGATGTTGGTGCCCATTTTGCCCAGGGCCAGGGCCGAGGGGAACAGGTTGGTGTTGGCGTTGACCTGGCACTCGCGGACCCCGCCGAGCGCGTCCATCGACTGGTACGCGAGGAACGCGCATGCCCCGGCGATGATGAGGAACCCGCCCACCAGGCGCGGCCCCAGGCGCAACTTCGACACCACCCCGAGCATTGAATCGATCATGCGTGCGTTAACCTGTTAAGAATTTGTTGGATCGTTGTGGTTATCCACGGCCGCAATTGTCCGGTGCCGGTCCCGGCGGCAATGTGCTACAACGTAAGGGTTTACCCTACATACTCGTAGAGTACCGTAAAAAGTTGCGTGCTTAAATTATGATAAATTAAACGGTGATTGAGTTGTGAGGACGGTCAGAGAGGCGTTTAGCTCACTCAGCGGACACCGAAGCAAACGGAGCGGCCCGGGAGGGGCCACGGGCTGCGTTCGTCTGTTGCGATTGACTCGCCTCGTCTTCGTCCCTGATAGCGGTCACGGGGTGGCGCCGGCGCTTCCGGCCGGGGCCGCCATCAGCAGCTTGATGGGGCCGAGTTGGAGCAGTGCGAGCAACTTCGGGCCGCGCTCGCCTCCGCCCGGAACGGGTCGCCGGGCACAACTGCGTTCCGGGTGGCTACAGCTCCCTCGTAGAGTATCAAACCCCTGGGCATTCCACGATTTCAGTCGTGATCGGCTGGATCATTCGCCACCCGGGATGCAGTAGGGCTGCGGCCGGCGCGTCCGGCGGGGAGCGTGAGCGTGGAAGTGGACCTGGATTGCCGCCCGGATTCGGAAGAACTGGCTGCAGATGTGGCGAAGCCGAAGAGGGTATCGCGGGACGATCCTACGCCGCCGTAGCTTGGGGTCAAGCTTGGGGGTGAGGTGCCGTGAAAGGGTGTGAAGGACCTGTGGGCTTGTTCAGTAGGTTTGGGGCATGTCTTGGGGTGCGATTTACTTGATTTTCTTGCGAATTGCTTGGTTTTCCTGAGTGGGTCCGGTGGGAGTCGAACCCACTTCCAAGGTGTTATGAGCACCCTGCTCGACCGTTGAGCTTCAGACCCGGTCAGGGCATTCTAACGACTCCCGGCCGCGCGGGAACGGCAGTTCTTACCGAACCCGCTCACTCCGGCACGCGGGCCAGCTTGCGCTTCACCTCGTCCAGCCGTCCGTCCCGCCGGCCCCGCGACGACAGCCGCAGGTCTGCCTCGTACAGCTCCCGCGCCCGGCCCCACTTCTCCCGCGCGCCCGCCTTATCCCCGGAGCGGAACAGCACGTCGCCCAGGTGGTCCCACGCCACCGGGTCCGTCGCCCCCTCCGGCAGGGCCAGGGCGCCTTCCAGCTCCGCCCGCGCCTCCTTCAACTTCCCCCGGCGGAACAGGACCCACCCCAGACTGTCCCGGTACGCGGCGCTCTCGGGCTCGGCGCTGCCCGCGCGGCGCCGCTCGATCCGGTCCAGCATCAGCGCGCGCCGCACCAGCCGCTCCGCCTCGTCCAGGTCGCGACCCTGGTCCGCCAGGTGGTACCCCAGGTCGTTGCACGCGCTCGCGTCGTCTGCGTCGTCGTCCAGCATCGCCCGCAGCACCGCCTCGGCCTCGCGCGGCTTCTTGGCCGCCCAGTACGCCCCGGACTGCGCGTACCGGATGCGCTGCCGGTCCGCCGGGGCGTCGAACTCGTCCAGCAGCGCGTCGCCGTACCGGATCGCCTCGTCCCACCGGCCCAGCGCCCCCAGCACCCGGTGCTTGCGGAGCCGCACCGTGAGCCGGTCCGTGTCGCCCGCCTGGAGGACGCACCGGTCCGCCGCCTTCAGCGCCTCCTCGTCCTTCCCCTGCTCCGCCAGGGCCAGCGCCAGGTGGAAGTTGAAGAACACCTCCAGCACCTGCGCGTCCATCGCGCCGCGGCACACGCGCTCCACCTTGTCCGGGCGGCGGCGGCGCCACAGCACGTCGATGAGCCCCGACAGGGCGTCGAGCTGCGCGTCCGCCGGGGCCTCGCGCGCGGCCTGACCGAACTGGAGCTCCGCGAGGTCGAGCTGGTTGTGCCGGGCCGCCAGCGTCCCGATGAAGTGGTGCGTGCCGTACGCCCGCTTGGTGCCGGCCTTGAAGTCGTCCGCCGCCGCCGTGAGCAGCGCCTTCACCCCCTCCGGTTGCTCCTTCAGCGCGTCGGCCACCGCCCGCGCCTTGTCGGCGGCGAACCGCTTCTCGGCGTCGGTCGGGGCGGCGCCCTTGTCCTTCTTCCGGTCCTTGTCCTCGAGCAGCACGAACGTGCGGTCCAGGTCCGCGATGATGTCCCGCGCCCGTCCGGTGTCGAGGTGCGACTTCACCTGCACCGCGACGACCTTGGGGTCCGCCTCGGCGTTGCGCCGGGCGCTGTACGTGGTGAGCGACAGGAACAGCTCGTCCCCCTCGCGCCGGGTGGGGAAGTCGGCCGCCAGCTCCGCGGCCAGCACGGCCGCCAGCGCCCGGTTCTCCTGGTCCCGTGCGAGGTACCGGCGGAGGGCCGGCACGACGTCGTCGGGCCGGTTCGCCGCGCGGAGCAGCTCGGCGGCCCGCTGGTACGGCCCGGGCACCTGCGGCTTGAGCGCGAGGAACTCTTCGAGGCGCTTGAGCGCCGGTTCGGGGCGGCCGGCTTTTTGGAGCGCGCCCGACAGGTTCCAGCCGAGCCGGGCGGCGCCGAACGCGTCGCCGGCGCGGCCCGGGTCGGCGTACAGCGCGGCGGCGGACTCGAACGCCCGGATCGCGGGGTCGAACTTGCCCGCCTTCACGCACAGGTGCCCCAGCCGCTCGAAGCACTCGGCCGCCTCGGTGTCGGCGTCCCGCGGGGTGAACGCGCCGGCGCGCACCGATTCGGCGCGCCCGTCGGCGACGAGCGCCAGCGCCGCCCGGAGCGCCCGCTCCGCGAGGTCGAGCTGCTGCGCCCGCTCGCACAGCGCCGCCAGCTCCTTGTACACGCGGACGGCCCGGTCCGGCCGCTCGGGCCGGGACGTGCTGGCCAGCGCCAGCTTCGCGGCGGCGAGCGCGTCGGCCGGTTCGCCCGCGTCGAACAGCAGCCGGGCGAGCAGCGCCGCGGTGTCGGCGTCGGTCGGGTCCCTGGCGACGACGGCGCGGGCGGCCCGGATGGCGTCGGGGTCGCGGCCGAGCTGCGCGTACAGTTTGGCGAGCTCGCGGAGCGGGGCGGCCGCTTCGGGGGCCTGTTTGGCCGCGGACTCGAGCTGGCGGGCGGCGGTGAGCAGCCGCTCGCGCCGCAGGTTCCACACGGCCGCGCCGTAGCGCGCGAGGGCGTCGCGGTGCCCGTCGGTCGTCGCGGCCGGAGCCGGATCGGCCGACGGGCACAACACGGCGCCGATCAAAAGGGCCGCGACCATCACGAATTCCTGCCGGGAACGGGAGGCGGTACAATCCTCCGGATCATACCGACACCGGCCGGGCGTGCCAACGCGAACCCGACCCGGGGGCTCAACTCCGCCTCGCCTCGTGCGCGTGACGGCATTTGCGGGCCGAACGGCGCCGGCGTCCGGTTGGAGCGGGTCTTCGCGAGCCGGCCCGGTACCAGCAAAAGAGCCCGCCGCCCGCGGACACGAACACGGACATGACCCGGGACGGCGGGAGTGAATTCGAGGTCGGGGCTCGGCCCGTCGTGCTCTCACCAGGAGCCAGGGGCGGCCCCGGAGTTACGGCTTCGGGGACACGTCGAAGTCGGTGGGCTTCAGCTCGGTGGTCGGACCGGCGATCTCGATCGGGTCGCCGGCGCGGCCCTTCACCCCGCCGCGGAGGCCGTTTTCGTGCCAGTACGCGATGCGGAACTTGCCTACCGGGGCGTTCTTGATCTCGAAATCCCCGTTCTCGTCGGTGACCGCGTAGTACGGGTGATCGAACACGCGCACATAGCCGACCATCCACGGGTGAACGGAGCACTTGTAGGGGATTGGTGGGGATTCTTTTACCAGCGCGTTCGGCATCTTCCAGTCGGTCTGCTTGGCGATGTTCGGGTTGTGGGACCCGTTGTTGCCGCTTTCCCAGTAGAAGTTGTGCGCCACCGGGGACGGGTTCTTCACCACCAGCGTGTCGCCCACCCGGGCCACGGTGATCCGCTTCACGAACACGCAGCACGGCTGGTCGACCACCACCTCGGCCGGTTTGCGTTTGGCGTCATCCGGGTGGATCTGCTGCGGCGTGAACTCGGCGGTCAGTTTGGCGTCGTCCGGGCGCAGGTACACGACCACGTTCTTGACGCCCCGGTTCTTCGGGTTCACCAGCACCGACTCGTCGAGCAATTGTCCCTTGCTCAGGCAGTGCTCTTTGTCCTGGGTGACGTTGAGCGTACCGGGCTTCGGCAGGTTCGCGCCCTGTGGGAACACGACCCGGCCTTTCACCGTGGCCCATTTGTCTTTGTCGTCCGCGCCCGCAACGGCCGCGAGCGCGCAGCACCACACGCACGACATGAGAAGTCGCATCGGAGCACCTCGGAAATCAGGAACGGGGAGGGTTACGGAGTCGGCCAGTCGTCGCTCTCGAACTCGATCGGACCGAGTTCGAGGGGGCCGCTCCCGCCGTCGGGAACGGTGAGTTTTGCGCCGAGTCGGCTCGCGGCGTGGTAGCCGGCGACCTCGTGCCACACCACGAGCCGCCACATGCCCGCTGGCACGCCCTTCAGCTCGAACCGCCCGTCGGCGCCCGTGACGGCGAAGTACGGGTGGTCGAACGCCCACACGCAGCCGCGCATCCACGGGTATATGTCCGAGCGGTACACGTCCGGGGTCCGCAGGGCCGGGAGCGGCTTCGCGGTGTGCGCCACGCCCTTCCCGAGCAGCACGTTGAAGTCGCGGGCGCCGTCGTCGGTCGGGGCGTAGTGGACGTTGGTCGGCACCGGGAGCCGGTTCTCGAACACCACCGCGTCGCCGGCCCGGGCCGCAACCACGCGGGGCCGGAACTGCCCGGCCGCCGCGAGTACCGCGTGCTTCTGCGGCTTCGCGCCGGCGAGCGCGGGGTGAACCCGATCGGCCGGGAACTCGGCCCGGCGGTCGGTCGCGTCCGGTCGCAACCAGACCACGGCGTCCGCGATCCCGCGGTTGCCCGCGTTCACGCGGACGCGCTCGTCGAACAGCGGCGCGAACGGCTCCCACACGCTCGCGTCCTTGAGCGCCGCCGGCGCCAGAGCCGCCGGACCCGGCACCGTGTGCCCCTTCGGGAACACGACGCGGCCCGACACGGTCGCCCACGGAACGCCCTCGGCAATGGGCGGAGCTACCTCCGCGGGGGCGGCACCCGCGGAAGCCATCGGCGTGGCGTCGCTCACGAGCCCGTGCGCCAGCCCGCCGACCGCGAGCACAACCGCGGACAGTAGCGCGCCTGCCTTCAGCCCGACGCCCCGGACGAGCACCTCGTTCGCGAGTATCGTAGCCGCCGGGGACGGGTTCAGCGCCGGGACCGCGGCCCGCGCCGGCGCCCCGAGCCCGCCCGCGAGCAGCCCGGCCCCGAGCGTCACCCCCCGGCGGGCGAGGCGCGAGCGCAGGAGCTCCTTGCCGCTTTCGAGCCGGCGGCGCAGCGTGCTGACGCTCCACCCCAGTTCGCGCGCCGCCTCGTCCTGGGTGCGCTCTTCGAGGAAGCACGCCACCAGCGCGGCCCGCATCTCCTCGGGCATCGCCCCCAGCTCTTCGTCGAGGACGCACAGGAGGTCGCTGAAGTCGCCGCCCGGGGCGCCCGCCCCAGCCACCAGCTGTGCGGCGCGGGCCTCGCGCCGCTCGCGCCGGTGCTCGTGACGGCGGGCGGCCGACCCGACCCGCCGCGCGGTCCCGAACAGCCAGCCGCCGACGGACGCGGCCGCGGCCGCCTTCTGCGGCGCGCGGGCGAGCACCAGGAACACGGCCTGGAACGCGTCCTCGGCGCGGTGCGCGTCGCGGACGGCCCGGCGGCACACGCCGAACACGAGGCGCCCGTGCCGCTTCACGAGCTGCTCGAACGCGCCCTGGTCGTGCTGCTCCGCGAACCGGGCCAGCAGCGTGCGGTCGTCGAGCGCGAGGAGCGGGTTCAGGAACGGGATTCGAGCGGACATCGGCGGGGTTCCCGGCGGACTTCTACCCCATCATGTCCGCCCGAGCCGCGAAGTGTTCAGAAAAACGGAGCGGGAAAGCAGAAGAGGATGGGCCGCAAAGAAGCACGGAAGCAAAGGCAGATTGGCCGCAAAAAAGCACAAAAAGCACAAAAGGAAGCAGAAGACCAAAGCAAAAGAGTTGGCTTGAAATCACTCTTCTGCCTTCGCCTTGGTTCCCTTTTGTGCTTTTTGTGCTTTTTTGCGGCCAATCCTCTTCTGCTTTGGTCTTCTGCTTCCGTGCTTTTTTGTGTCCAATCTGCCTTGGCTTCCCGGTTCAGGCCGGAAGGCCGCATTCGAGGAGCGTGAGTTCGGTCGCCGGAACGGCCGTCGCGGCGCCCACTTCGGCGGGGAGCAGGTACACGTCGCCGGTGCGGAGCGGGTAGCTGTTCCCGCCCCACTCCAGCGCCCCGCTGCCGCCGACACAGACGACCGCGCGGCACGCGTCCGCCGCCCCGGCGCGGAACGGCGCGGCGCCCGTCCGCCGCTCCAGCGTGAAGTACTCGCACGACACCAGCGTCTCGTGCCGGGCGGCGCCGTCCACCGCGGCCGAGGGACGCACCGGGTGGCACGGGCCGCGGCCGAAGTCCGCGCACCCTAGCCCCTCATCAATGTGGAGCTGCCGCGGCTGCTTGGTCTTCGCGTCCACGCGGTCCCAGTCGTAGAGCCGGTAGGTGATGTCGCTCGTCTGCTGCACCTCGAACAGCAGCAGGTCCGCCCCGATCGCGTGGACGGTGCCGGCCTCGAGGAACACGCAGTCGCCGACCTCGGGGGTGAAGCTGTGCAGCGTGGCCGGGGTGGTTTTCGCGGCCAGCGCGGTGCGGAAGGCGGACGCGCACACGCCCTCGGCGAAGCCGGCGTACAGCCGGCTGGTCGCGGGGTCGCGGTCCAGCACCACCCAGGCCTCGGTCTTGCCGAACTTCCCGGGGCCGAGCAGGGCCGCCTGCTGGTCGTTCGGGTGGACCTGGACGGACAGCTCCTGGCGGGCGTCGAGGAACTTGAGCAGCAGCGGGAACCGCCCCTGCGGGGCCTTCGCGGCGCCCACGACGCGCTCCGGGGCGTCGGCGAGCAGCTCGCGCAGCGTGCGCCCGGCGAGCGCCCCGTCGGTGACGCGGCTGGGGCTCCCGTCCACGTCGCTGAGCACCCACGCCTCGCCCACCGGATCGTCGTGACCGACGGCGCGATTCAGGTACGCCGGGAGGCGCCGGCCGCCCCACAGGTTGGTGGTGAAGATCGGGTCGAACCGGAGCGGGTACAGCGGCGGGCGCGCCATTCGTGTCTCTCGTGCTCGCGCGGGCCGCGCGGTGCGGCCCGGGTCCGCCCCCGGGCCGCACCGTCTCACGCGCGGCCGATCGCGCTCGTTTCGTTCCCTACCAGATATAGGCGCCCGGGCACGCGCCAACAATGCGAACCGGGGGCGCAAGTCGGCCGCCGCGGCCCGTTACTTGAGTGAATCTGGCGGGAGCAGAAAACCGCCGGGAGACCTCAAGCTCTCGACCCCGAGTCGGGAAGGAAATACAGATGATTCGCAAACTGGTTCTGGGCGCGGTGGCGGCGGCGGCGGTCGGGTTCGGCGGGGCGTCCGCGACGGCGGGCGAGCCGGTGCGGGGGCCGATCGGCGGGCCGGTGGACGTCGGGTTCTTGCCCCCGGGCCACCCGCGCCACGACCACGACTACGTGGTGCTAATCCGGCACTTCGGGCACTGGGACCGGTACGGGCGGTACGAGACCCGGCACGAGGCCGAGCGCGTGGCCCGGCACCTGGAGCGCGACGGCCGCCGCGTGCGGATCGAGGTGGTCGAGGGCGGGCGCCGGTGGTGAGCGAACTCGGGACGCGCACCGTCCCGGCCGCTTGCCGCCGGAACCGGGTGGCGGGTAGCGACCGGGACGGGCTCGAAATAAATCGGCGCACACCGCGAACCCGCCGGTGTGCGCCGCGTCTATATCTGCGACGACAGCACCATCGAAATAGGACGCCTCCCATGACCGGGTTCATGAATAAACCGCGAAACCCGCAACGCCCGCAGCCGCAACGGCGCGGGTTCGGGTTCGGGCGGTTGAATCGCCCCGGACAGTTCCCGAACCGCCCCCGCAATCAACAAACCGGGTGACGCCAGGCACCGACCGCCTTCAGCACACGCTGAACGCACCGTCGGCCGGGCGCCTCCCAGCGAGACGCCCGGCCGACGGTGCGTTCGTGCGCTCACGGGTTCGATCACAGCGGTGTGGAGCCGAATGGTAAGGCGGCGCCCTGTTAAGGCGTAATTTGTAGGTTCGATTCCTACCACCGCTGCTCGTTGGTCGCTACGGGGATGGGCTAACGGTATGCCTCCGGGCTTTGACCCCGGCCACCATGAAGGTTCGACTCCTTCTCCCCGTGCTCGGCGCGGTCGAGACCTGTTCCGGGGTAGTTCAACGGTAGCAACGCCGCGCTCTGAACGCGGAGATGTTGGTTCGATTCCAGCCCCCGGAACCTTTTGAATGCGGAGTGCGGAATTCGGAATAGGGAATTAAAGACAACGGATTGAAAGAAACGGCGAGTTCTCGTGTTTTTTTGGGTTTTGTTCCGAATTCCGAATTCCGCACTCCGCATTCAAAACATGCCTCGCACGCTTCAACGGTGAAGCAGTCGGCTTTTAACCGGCACACGCAGGGTTCGATCCCCTGGCGGGGCACTGGTTCGTAACGTCCCGGCGAAGCTAACTCGGTAGAAGCGCCGTGCTGAAAACGCGGAGGAGCTGGTTCGACCCCAGCCACCGGGACCTGCTTTGAAGTTCGGAACTCGGAATGAAGACGGAACGGATCGCGCGGTCTTCGTTCCGCATTCCGCGCTCGAACAGGTTGCGTTCGTGAGGTGAGTGGTAGCCTGCTTGGTTCCCAACCAGGATGCGCGGGTTCGAGTCCCGCCGAACGCTCTGCCCGCGCCCGACATCGGGGCGCACCCGTAGCTCACTCGAAGAGCACCCGCGCGGGCCACTTCAGGACGTGGGCCATTGGCTGGCCGCGAGTCTTGGGAACTCGTTTAAGTCGGTTCGATTCCGGCCGTCCTGATCGCGCACCGTCCGACGGTTTATCGGCACCGGGCCTCCGAAGTCTGGTTGGCTGGTTCGACTCCAGCACGGTGTACTGTTCGCGGGGCGGCGGGTCGTTCTCCCGCGCGACGTGGGGGCGATCCCCGGCCCTTTGCCACATTTCGCTCGATATTAGTGTGTTGATGTGTGGATTGATTTATCTTGGTTGATAGTGTGTTGGTTTTTGTAACGGGCGAGCGCCTGTGACGGGGCACATTGGGCGGTGCCCCCATCTACTATCATCTCTTGGTCGGGCCGTGCGCACGGGTGGGCACAGGTTGGTCAAACCACGTGCGGGCGGCACCAGCAGTAGCCCGCTTCACCCGCTTTCGGGGACGAATCGCTTTCACCGAAGAAACGCCCTTCACGGAAACTCTTACCGAGAACGCGGCGGCGAACCCGTTCAGCTCGGATTCGCAGTCCGATCGGGGATTTTGTTGATTTTTGATGGGGCTTGGGCGCCGCGACCGGGCTGGGCGTGGGGAGCGATCAAAGCGTGCGCTCGGGGTTGGCTTAAACGAAATCCCGATCAGTTTGATCGTGTGGCCGCGTCCGTCGGCGCGAATGTTGCCAACGAGCGGTGCCAAACGACCGTACTTCTGATGAGACGGTTTTACTACCCACACGAAGAGCGCGCATGAGCGGGCCGACTCCCGGCGGGCACGGTTCCGAACGTGTCACAAATTCCCCTCCGAGTGCCGCGGGCGGCGCAGGAGGCGCTTCTCCCACGCCTGCGGTTCCGGCGACCGCCCCGAAGCCGGTGATCCGCCCCACGGTTCGGCACGCCCGCTCGCGTTACGAGCGGTTCCTCAAGGCCTTCGGGCCGGCGTGGGTGGTCAGTTCTGTCGCCCACGCGCTGGTTTTCGGCGCGCTGTTCTGGATCTTCGGCCCGACCCGCACGACGGTCGCCACGCCACCGAAAGCGGTCATCAACACCGGGTTGCCGACGACAGACGAACTGGACCTCGGGGACGTGACCGAACTGAACCTCGGCGACCCCCAGACCGATTCCCGGGCGGCCAGGACTCCGACCGCCGTGGCGGACCCAGGGGCCGGCGATTGGACCCCGTTGGCGGCCGGGCGCGCGGAGGACCCGTTCGCGGTGCCGTTGAACAAGGGCGATCTGTTGGCCGGGCTCGGTGACCTTTCCGGGCGCGACGACGGCCGGTTCCCGTTGGGGTTCGCGGGCGCCGGGAGCGCGAGCTTCTTCGGGACCGCGGCCCGGGGGAACCGGTTCGCCATCCTCGCCGACAACTCCGGCAGTATGGCGGGGACGCCCCTCACGGTGCTGAAGGCCGAGATCACCAGCACCCTCGCGCGGTCACGCGGGAACGCCCAGTTTTACGTGACGTTCTTCAGCGGCGAGGCGGACCCACAACCGATCAAGCGCTGGACGGCCGACCGCAACGAGGTCGCCGCCGTCAGCAAGTGGGTCCAGGGGATTCAGACCGCCAACGGCACCTCGCCCGTCGTGGGGTTTCAGCACGTCCTGAAGCTGAAACCGCCGCCGGATGTGGTGTACCTCATGACGGACGGCGAGTTCGACCGCCGCGAGGTCGAGCAGATCCGGGTGCTGAACCAGGCCCTGCGCCCGCCCGCGGTGATCCACACAGTTGCGTTCGGGGGGCAGCAAGGGGAGGCCGAACTGAAGATGATCGCCAGGCAGGCGAAGGGAACGTACCGCTACGTCGCGGGTCCGAAGCCCTGATACCGGCTCGGCTGGCCGCGGTGGCGAGAGTGAGGCCGGGCGGGTGTTCGTGCGACTCCGCTCGCCGTACCGCGGTTCTGGCTTTGAGTGTGGTCCGCGCACGGAGTGGGCGGACCACACTCAGAACCAACGCACCGTTCCGAGGTGCGAACTGGAAATGACCGAACTCGTTACTCCTTCCCCATCAGCTCCTTGACGAGCTTGGCGAGCGCCTCGATGTCGCGCTTCTGGACGATGGCGTCGATCTTGGTCTGCGGCACCTTGAGCTTTTCCATGAAGCTCGCGGCCGAGGTCCACATCTTGTCCCGCTTCTTGCCCTCCGCCAAATACAGGTCGGCGACCAGTTCCGCGAGCCGCTGCCACGACACCTGGTCGATATTGTCATAGTACCGCTTGATGATTTTCTGCTGGTGCGGGCTGTAGTTCTCCATCCCCATCGCACGATCTCCGTAAGTGACCTGACCCGCCCTCGTACCTGACCGCTGCGGGCGCCCGTTTCGCGGCGCCCGCGACCCTCCGGCTCGGCGGCCCACGTGCCCGCTCCCTGGCGGGCGCGGCCCGTTCCCGAACCGGTGTCCGCAGGTGGTTCAGATATCAGCACACAGTACAGGCGTCCTCCCGTCAAGCCGAGTAGCTCGCGCCGCGGAACGCGGCCGCCCCGCCCGCCCGGCTTACCCATCACGACCGCTGCGGCGGGGCGATGGGTAAGCCGGGCGGACGGGGCGGGGCTCCCGGCACCGAAAACCGAACCGTTACGCGTCGCCAAGCAGCGCGCCCAGCGCGTTCGACACCCCCACCGACTCGGGGGCGAAGTACAGCACCGCGGATTCTTCGCCGGTCGCGGGCGCCGCGGCGTCGTCCACCAGTATGCCGAAGGAGCTTTGGTAGCCGTCGTCCCCGTCGGAGCTTTCGGATTCGCCCTCGTACCGGGCGACGAACTCGTCGCGCGAGTCGTCGCCCGCGAGCCACAGCGGGGCCGCACCGGGGGCGCTCGACGCAACGGCGGTCGGTGCGCTCGCGGTTGCCGCGGGAGAGTCGGAGGCGGTGAAGCCCGCGCCGACGGCCGCCGGGGGGCTGGCGGGCGCGGCCGGCGCGGAGGCCAGGGCGGGCGTCACGTCCGCGGCCGGGGTGAGCGGCTCCTCGGCCAGGAACCCGAGCGCGCTCGCCGCGCCCGCACCGCCCAGGGTGCCGGTCACGACCAGTTGCCAGTTGGTCAGCGTGCCGACGTCCCCGGCGGCCGCGTCCCGCACCGTGAGCGTCCAGGCGCCCTTCGTGGACAGCCCGTCGAACACGGACAGCGCGGTTTCGGGTATGAACGACCCGTTGAACGGGGCGAGGCCGTTGGCGATCGAGGTCGTCGCCTCGTCGTTGAACCGCGTGTTGGTCAGGTTGTCGCCGCTCCCGCCGCGGCGGTTGAACAGCGTCGCCGTCTTGCCCGCCACGCCGTTCACCGTCGGCGAGGTGAGCGTGATGACCAGGTCGCTGTCCCAGGTGTGGTTGAGGTTCACGATCACGTCCAGGTCCGCGATCCGCACGTCTTGCACGACGGTGAACGAGTACGACAGGGTGCTCAGGTCCCGGATCGGGACCGAGATGGTCCCCGTCGTGAACGTCGTGGTCGTGGTCGTGGTCAGCGTCCCGGCCGCGGTGTACCGGTCGAGGGTGGCCTCGCCGTTGGTGCCGTTGCCGTTCTGGTTCATCAGGTTGCCGGCCGCGTCCGTGATGTTCGGCCCGAACGTGAGCGAGTAGCTGCCGTTCGCCGTCTGGGCCGCGAACGTGATCCGGAACTGCGTCGCGCTGCCGTTGGTCGCGTTGACCGCGACGACCCCGGTGACCGCGAGGGTCCCGTTCGGCCCCGTGAACGCGCTCACGTCAGCGGCGGTGAAGGTGGAGGTCAGCACCGCCTTGTCGAAGGTGACCAGCACGTTGTCGAACTGGGTCGCGGTCGCGCCCCCGAAGCTCGACGACACCACCTTCGGCCCGGACACCGCCACGGGCGGCGAGGTGCTCCCGGCGAACATCTTCGCGACGTTCAGCCGGCCGCCCGTGGACACCTTCCCGTTCAGGTTGCTCAGCACGTCCACCGACGACTTCAGCTTGGCGATCACCTGCTGGTAGGTGAGGGTCGGGTTGGCGCCCCAGTACAGCGCGATGGCCCCGGCCACGTGCGGGGTCGCCATCGAGGTGCCGCTGAAGGAGCTGTAGGTGTTGTTCGGCGTGGTGCTCAGGATGCCCACGCCCGGGGCCGCGAGCGTGACCGACGAGGCGCCGTAGTTCGAGAAGCTGGCGAGCGCGTCGTTGCTGTCGGTGGCCGCGACGGACACGACGTTGCTGTACTGCTGGATGTAGCTGGCCGGGTAGCTGGCGATCGAGTCGATGTTCTGCCCGCTGTTGCCCGCGGCGGCGACGAAGATGTGGCCCGCGGTTTGCGCCCGGCCGATCGCGGCGGCCAGCGTGGTGTCGTACCCG
The DNA here is from genome assembly GCF_034097035.1 of Gemmata algarum. Lineage (NCBI taxonomy): Bacteria > Pseudomonadati > Planctomycetota > Planctomycetia > Gemmatales > Gemmataceae > Gemmata > Gemmata algarum. The sequence continues at coordinate 68,748 of NZ_JAXBLV010000166.1, read as the reverse complement.
CCGCCGCCCCAACTGTTGTTCGACACCTTCACGCCCGCCGCCACGGCGTAGTTCAGCGCGTTGACCGCGGCGCTCAGCGACCCGCTCCCGTTGGCTCCGAGGAACTTCAGGCCCATGATCTGGACGTTCCAGTTCACGCCCGCGACGCCGACCCCGTTGTTCCCGACCGCGCCAATGGTGCCCGACACGTGCGTGCCGTGGTTGTTGTCGTCGAGCGGGTCGTTGTCGTTGTTCGCGAAGTCCCAGCCCACGAGGTCGTCCGTGTAGCCGTTCGTCGAGCCGGCGGTGCCGTTCCCGTCCACCCCGTCCGCCCACCCGCCCTGGGCGGTCGTCTTCAGGATGTCGCCGCCGTCGATGTACCCGTTGCCGTTCAGGTCGGTGATCTTGCCGGCGCCCTGGTTGATCGCGTTGTTCAGGTCGCGGAAGGTGATGCGGCCGTCGCCGTCCACGTCCGTCAGGCGCGCCCGGACGGCGGACGGGATCTCGGCCTGGTTGATCCAGATGTTGTTGACCAGGTCCGGGTGCCGGTAGTCCACGCCGCTGTCGATCACCGCGACCACGAACCCCGGGGTCCCGGTGCTGCTGTTCCAGGCGGTCGGGGCGCCGATCCTGGTCATCCCGTACAGGGAGCCGTAGGACGGGTCGTTCGGCGTCTGCTGGACGTTCAGGATCTGGTCCGGGGCGGCCGACGTGACGCCGGCGAGCGAGCCGTAGAAGGCCAGCGCGCCGCCGAGGTCGGTGCCGGGGGTGAGGGTGACCGAGTAGATCCCGAACCCGAGCGGGCTGACGCTCGCGGCGAAGGGGGTGGCGGACAGGGCCGCGAGGTCGGTGGCGTTGGTGCTGGTGGCGTTCATGACCACGTTCACGTGGTCGCCCGATACGGCGCCGGCCGCCACGAGGTCGGGGAGCGCGAGCGCCAGGGCCGCGTCCAGCTTGGCCGGTGTGGTGCGGTCTTCGAGCCGTTCCATGGCGAGGTGGGCGCGCCCGAGGCGCGAGCGATCCGGGAACCCCATAGGGAACCTTTCGAGTGACGAGACGTGTTGGAGAAAGCCGCCGGGCTCGCGAGTCGGTTCGAGGGGTGATGAGCCCGGCTGGCACCCATTCTTATCTGACGGCTTCGCCCCAGCCAAGCTCGCAGATGCGAAATTCGTAAATTCGTCCCGGGGATGTCTGGGAACCCAACACGGGTCCGAAAACGGCGACAGCGGGAGTGCGCAAACTCAACGCCGGCCGCGCGCCGGGGGCCGCGCCGGAGCACAAATTTCATACCGTTTCGGCTTCTTTACAAGGGTTTGCGCCGGTTCCCGGGGGCGGCGGGCGTGCGAACGCGAGCCCGGTTCGCGCGTCCGCTGCGGGGACGGGGACGTGCGCCGACCTCGCTCCCGCTCAGCGGTCCGGAGGGCAGGCGCCTCGGAACCGCACTGCCCATCGCATCGGCGAGACGGGAGCGCCCGCGGCGGTACACTTCAGGCGGGTCCGGCACGACGGGTGCTACGCACCAGGGCCGCGGCGGCCGGTGCCGGTACCTTTACCCGCGGTGGCGTCCTTTACAGAAGCCGCGCAGGGGCGGTATCATGAGCGAACCATGAGTGCCGCGTAAGCCCTTGTTCGTCCGCGCGGTATCGTGTGTGTTAGCCCCGCTGCCAACTTCTCCCACCACACCATGAGCACCAGGCACCTCTTCGCTGCCGTCTTCTTCGCCTGTGCCGTCGGACTGATCGGATGCGCGCGGCGCCCGCCCGAGCCGGTCAAGACCCCGCCCCCGGTGGTCTACGTCAGCGCGCCGACCGTCGAGAAGGTGAACGACTACGAGGACTTCGCCGGCCGCACCGAGCCGTACCGGGTGGTCGAGCTGAAGTCCCGCGTCACCGGGCACCTCAAGAAGATCCACTTCCGGGACGGCCAGGACATCGAGGAAGGGGAGCCGCTGTTCGACATCGACGGCCGCGTCTACCGGGCGCAACTGGAGCAGTCCAAGGCGCAACTGGTGAAGGCCGAGGCCCACCTGAAGACCGCGACCGACAACTACACGCGGGTCAAGGACCTGTACGACCGCGGGGTGGCCGGGCGCGAGGACTACGACATCAAGGCCGGCGAGAAGGCCGAGGCCGAGGCCGAGGTGAGCTCGGTCCGGGCCGCCGCGAACCTGGCCGCGACGAACCTGCGGTACTGTCACATCCGCGCCCCGTTCAACGGGCGGCTGAGCAAGCGGTTCGTGGACGAGGAGAACCTCGTCCGGGCCGACGACACGGCGCTCACCACCATCGTGCAGCTCGACTACCTGTACGCGACGTTCGACGTGGACGAGCGCACGGTCACCCGGGTGCGCAAGCTGATCGACCGCGGCGAGGTGACCTCGTCGCGGGTGCAGCCGCTCCAGGTGCAGATCGCGCTGGCCGACGACGACGGGTTCACGCTGTCCGGGCAGGTGGTGTTCACCGACAACCAGATCGACGCCGGGACCGGCACGCTCCGGATCCGGGCTACTATCTTGAACCCGCGCCTGTCGCGCGCGCCGTGGTACATGCTGTCGCCGGGGCAGTTCGTGCGGGTGCGGCTCCCGATCGGCCAGCCGCGCGACGCGGTCCTGGTGCCCGAAAAGGCCATCGGCTCGGACCAGGGGCAGAAGTTCGTTTACGTGCTGAACGCGAAGAACGAGGTGGAGCGCCGCAACGTCGTCGTGGGCCAGCAGTACGGCCGGTCGCGGGTAATCGAGAACGGCGCGGTGAAGCCCAGCGACAAGGTGGTCGTGGAAGGCATGTTGCGGGTGCGCCCCGGGATCGAGGTGAACCCGAAGCCGGCCCCGGTGGAGAAGGTCGCGCCGGAAGCGACCCGCGGGCGGCCCATCGCCCCGGCCCCGCGCGCGAAGACGTGAGCGGAAGGGGCCGCCGCAAAGAAGCACAAGCGGCACAATAACGAGGCGCGAGTCGGTTCGACGTGATTGGCGCCTTTCGCTGTGCTTCTTCGCGCCCCCTCCTCGTGTTGATGTTGGTCCTCCCGCCTTCGCCCGCTCCCGCGACGCCGCCGCATGATCGCGACGTTTTTCATCGACCGGCCCGTCTTCGCCACCGTGCTGTCGGTGGTCATCACCCTCGCGGGGGCGCTCTCCGTCGGGGCGCTGCCGGTGTCGCAGTACCCGAAGGTCACCCCGCCCACCATCCAGATCGACTGCAACTACCCCGGCGCTAGCGCGCAGGTGGTGTCCGAAACGATCGCGTCCCCCATCGAACAGCAGGTGAACGGCGTCGAGGACATGTTGTACATGACCTCGCAGTGCACCAGCGACGGCACGTACACGCTGACGGTCACGTTCAAGAGCGGCACCGACCTGAACATGGCCCAGGTGCGGGTGCAGAACCGGGTGAACCTGGCGTTCCCGCAACTGCCCGAGGTGGTCCGGGCCACCGGCATCACCACCCGCAAGCGGTCGCCCGAGCTGCTCATGACGGTCGGGATCACGTCCCCGCCGGAGCCCGGCTTCCCGGACGGCCGGTACGACCAGTTGTACCTCAGCAACTACGCGGTGCTGAACCTGAAGGAGGAGTTGCAGCGGCTCCCCGGCATCAGCGACGTGACCATCTTCGGCCAGCGCGACTACGCCATGCGCCTGTGGGTGGACCCGGACCGGCTCGCCGCCCGCGACCTCACCGCCGCCGACGTGCTCGCCGCGCTGCGGCAGCAGAACCTCCCCATCGCGGCCGGGCAGATCAACCAGCCGCCGGCCGGGAGCGGCCAGCCGTACCAGGTCACGCTCGCGGCGCACGGGCGGCTGGTGGACGTCGAGGAGTTCGAGCAGGTCGTCGTGAAGGTCGGCCCGCTGGGGCAGTTGGTGAAGGTGAAGGACGTGGCCCGCGTGGAGCTCGGCGCGAAGACCCAGGACGTGTCCAACCGGTTCGACGACAAGGCGACCGTCGGGCTGGCGATCTTCATCCTGCCGGAGGCCAACGCGATCGAGACCGCCGAGGCGGTCAAAGCGCACATGGCCAAGATGGGCAAGGACTTCCCGCCCGGCATCACCTACGACATCGGGTACGACACCAGCCCGTTCATCCGGGAATCGATCGTCGAGGTGTTCAAGTCGCTCCGGGACGCGGTGGCGCTGGTCGCGGTGGTGGTGCTGGTGTTCCTGCAAACGTGGCGGGCGGCGCTCATCCCCCTCGCCGCGGTCCCGGTCGCCATCGTCGGCACGTTCGGGGCGATGGCCCTGGCCGGGTTCACGATCAACAACCTGACGCTGTTCGGGCTGGTGCTGGCGGTGGGCATCGTGGTGGACGACGCCATCGTCGTGGTCGAGGCGGTCCAGCACCAACTGGAGAAGGGGCTGAGCCCGCGCGAGGCCACGGTCCGGGCGATGCGGGACGTGTCCGGGCCGATCGTCGCGGTGGGGGTGGTGCTGGCGGCGGTGTTCCTGCCGTGCGCGTTCCTCTCGGGCATCGTGGGGGCGTTCTTCCGCCAGTTCGCGCTGACCATCGCGGTCAGCACCATGATCTCCACCTTCAACTCCCTGACGCTCAGCCCCGCCCTGTGCGCGCTGCTGCTGAAGGGGCCGCGGCCCGCGGGGCACCGGCCGTCCGCGCTCGGGCGTGCGACCGGGGCCGTGCTGCTGCCGCTCACGCTGCTGGGCCGGGCGTTCGACGCGGCGTTCGGCCGCGCCAACGCGTGGTACGTGAAGCTGGTCGGGGTCGGCCTGCGGGTGCCGCTCCTGGTGCTGCTCGGGTACGCGGGGATCGTGGCGTCGGGCGTGGCGGCGTTCCGCACGCAGCCCACCGGGTTCATCCCGCAGCAGGACAAGGGGTACATGATCTGTAGCGTGCAGCTCCCGGACGCCGCGGCGGCCGAGCGCACCCGCGAGGTCATGTCGAAGGTGAGCCGGATCGCGCTCGAGACCGAAATCGACGACGGCGAGGGGAACAAGTGCCGCCCGGTGGCGCACGTGAACGCGGTGGCCGGCAACTCGTTCGTGGTCAGCGCGTACGGCTCCAACTTCGGCTCCATGTTCGTGATCCTCGACGGGTTCGAGAACCGGCGGTCCAAGAAGCTGAGCGCCGACGCGGTCGCGGCGGAGCTGCGGAAGCGGTTCGGCATGTTGTGCCCGGAGGCGCAGGTGCAGGTGTTCGGCGCCCCGGCGGTGTCCGGGCTCGGGCGGGCCGGCGGGTTCCGCATCATGATCGAGGACCGCGGGGACGTGGGGCCGGCCACGCTCCAGGGGCAGACCGAGGAGTTCATCCGCGCCGCCAACAGCCAGGAGCAGGTGGTCGGGCTGTTCACGGTGTTCAAGACGAACTCGCCGCAGCTCGTGCTCCGGGTGAACATCGACGCGTGCCTGGAGCGGCAGGTGGACGTGGGCGACGTGTACGCGTGCCTCCAGGGGACGATGGGCAGCCGGTACGCGAACGACTTCAACCGGTTCGGCCGCACGTGGCAGGTGAACGTGCAGGCGGACGACCGGTTCCGCGACCAGCTCGAGGACGTGAAGCGGCTCAAGGTGCGCAACAAGGGCGGCGACATGGTGCCGCTCGGGGCGCTCCTGACCGTGACCGAGCGGAGCGGGCCGCTCGTCATCACCCGGTACAACATGTACCCGGCGGCGGCGGTGAACGGGAACGTCGCGCCGGGGCACAGCACCGGCGACGCCATCGGGATGCTGGAGCGGCTGGCGGAGAAGCAGCTGCCGGACAAGATGTCCTACGAGTGGACCGAGCTGACGTTCCTGGAGAAGCAGTCGCGGAACACGGGCGGGCTGGTGTTCGGGCTGTCGGTGGCGTTCGTGTTCCTGATCCTCGCGGCGCTGTACGAGAGCTGGGCGTTCCCGCTGGCGGTGATCCTGGTGGTGCCGGTGTGCGTGGCGTGCTCGCTGGGGGCCGTGTGGCTCACCGACCCCGGCTCGGTGGTGCAGCAGCTGGCGCAGTGGAACGCGGGCGCGCCCGACTGGCTGAAGCTCGGCGACGGCCCGCTGGGGGCCGCGGCGTGGCTGGACCGGGAGGCGATCGGGGGCGCGAGCGGGGCCGTGGCCGCCGCCGGCATCGGCAAGCAGGACGTGAACATCTTCACCCAGGTCGGGTTCGTGGTGCTGATCGGGCTGGCGTGCAAGAACGCCATCCTCATCGTCGAGTTCGCGAAGATCGCGCGGGACCAGGGGGCGGACCTCCGGACGGCGATCCTGGAAGCCTGCACGTTGCGGTTCCGGCCGATCATGATGACCTCGATCGCGTTCATGCTCGGGGTGGTGCCGCTGGCGGTCGCCCGCGGGGCCGGGGCGGAGATGCGGCAGGCGCTGGGCGTCGCGGTGCTGGGGGGGATGCTCGGGGTGACGGCGTTCGGGGTGTTCCTCACGCCGGTGTTCTTCGCGCTGGTGGAGCGGCTCACGCGCTTGGTCGGGGTCACCCGCGCGCGCCAGCGGGCGCAGCGCTTGGTCGTGCTGGCGCTGAGCCTCGCCGGGCAGGCGCTCCTGATCCTGGCGATCGAGTTCGGCTCGGAGGCGCTGCTGTACGGGTTCGTAACCGGGTTCGCACTGGTGCTGCTCGCGGCGCTCCTCGGGATGGGGCTGATCGCGACCGCCGACACGGCCGGAACGCTCGCGGGGCTCGCGCGCCGGGCCGCCCGGCCGGTGCGGGCGGCGGCGCGCAAGATCCGCGACGCGCTGCGGCGGGGCCGGACGCCCCGGCGCCAGGGCGAGCGGGGGTCGTAAGACCCCCGAGTGCGCGCCGCCGCGCGTGGCGCCCGGACCGCTCTGGACGCTTGTATCACTCGGGGGGCTCACGCCCCCGCTCGCCAACCACCGCCCGAACGTCTCCGCGGAGAAGGCGACAAGACTTTATGACTTGTGACCTAGTGACGTTCTGACTTGAGACTTGAGACTTCAGTCAGGCGCCGCGCGTGGCGCCCGGACCGCTCTGGACGCTTGTATCACTCGGGGGGCTCACGCCCCCCGCTCGCCAACCACCGCCCGAACGTCTCCGCGGAGAAGGCGATAAGACTTTACGACTTGTGACTTGAGACTTCAGTCAGGCGCCGCGCGTGGCGCCCGGACCGCTCTGGACGCTTGTATCACTCGGGGGGCTCGTGCCCCGGTCGCCAACAACCGCCCGACGACACCCATGTTCACACGCTTCTTCATCGACCGCCCGATCTTCGCCGCGGTGCTGGCGATCATGACCGTGCTGGCCGGGCTGGTCGGGCTCGACTCGCGGCCGGTCGCGCAGTACCCGGACATCACCCCGCCCACGGTGGAGGTGTACGGCATCTACCCCGGGGCCAACGCCCGCGACGTGTCCGAGACGGTCGCGTCGCCCATCGAGCAGCAGGTGAACGGCGTGGAGGACATGATGTACATGTCCTCGACCTGCGGGAACGACGGCTCGTACACGCTCACCGTCACGTTCAAGCCGGGCATCGACCTGAACATCGCACAGGTGCTGGTGCAGAACCGCGTGAACCTCGCCGAGCCGGTGCTGCCGGACATCGTGAAGCGGCGCGGGGTGACGGTGAAGAAGAAGTCGCCCAGCCAGTTGATGATCATCAACCTGTACAACACCGCCGACACCCCGGCCGACGAGCGCGAGCGGCAGACCGTGCTGCTCCAGCTCAGCAACTACGCCACGATCCAGTTGCGCGACGAGCTGGCCCGGCTCCAGGGGGTCGGCGACATCACCTACCTGGGGCAGCGCGACTACTCGATGCGGCTGTGGCTGGACCCGGAGCTGATGGCGGTGAAGGGGCTCAGCACCGCGGACGTGCTGCACGCCGTGGAGCAGCAGAACGCGCAGGTGGCCGCCGGGCAGGTGGGGCAGCCGCCGGCCCCGCGCGGGCAGGCGTTCCAGTACACCATCAACACCCTCGGGCGGCTCACCGACGAGGGGCAGTTCGGCGACATCATCATCAAGGCCGACGCCGACAGCCGCCCGGTGCGGCTCAAGGACGTGGGCCGGGTCGAGCTCGGGGCGCTGAGCTATGACCAGTCCTGCACGTTCGACGGCAAGCCGTCGGTGGCGCTGGCGGTGTACCAGCTCCCGGGCACCAACGCCATCGACACCGCCCGCCGCGTGCGCGAGAAGATGGCCGAGCTGAAGGCCCGGTTCCCGGCCGGCGTGGAGTACCAGATCGCCTACGACACCACCCCCTTTATCGACGAATCCATCTCGGAGGTGTTCAAGACCCTGCGCGACGCCGTGGTGCTGGTCGCGCTCGTGATGCTGGTGTTCCTCCAGTCGTGGCGGGCCGCGATCATCCCCCTCGCCGCGGTCCCCGTGGCGATCGTCGGCACGTTCGCGGCGATGGCGGCGCTGGGGTACTCGGTCAACAACCTGACGCTGTTCGGGCTGGTGCTGGCGGTGGGCATCGTGGTGGACGACGCCATCGTCGTGGTCGAGGCGGTGCAGCACCACATCGAGCACGGGCTGGAGCCGCGGGCGGCCACCATCAAGGCGCTGGACGAGGTGTCGGGGCCGGTGATCGCGGTGGGGCTGGTGCTGTCGGCGGTGTTCGTGCCGTGCGTGTTCATCACGGGCATCGTGGGGGAGTTCTACCGCCAGTTCGCGGTCACCATCGCGGTGAGCACGCTGCTGTCGGCGTTCAACTCGCTCACGCTCAGCCCCGCGCTGTGCGCGCTGCTGCTGAAGCCGAACGCCGACGCGCAGGCCCGCGACCCGCTGCCGGCGGTGACGTTCCCGCTGCTCGGGGCCGGGCTCACGTACCTCCTCCTGAGCGCCGAGCTGAAGCACTGGGCGGGCGAGCAGCCGTGGCTGGGCGCCGTGCCGCCGGTCGCCGTTCCGGTCGCTGCGGCCCTGGTCGGCGGGCTGCTCGGGTGGGCGCTGGCCCGCGCCCTGAACCACCTTCTGGGGACGCTGTTCGCCGGGTTCAACCGCGGGTTCGACGCGGTGACCGCGGGGTACACGCGGGTCGTGGCGGGCACGTTCCGCGTGTCGCTGCTGGTGCTCCTCGGGTACGGCGGGCTGCTGTACCTCACGTACCACACGTTCGCGACCACCCCGACCGGGTTCATCCCGCAGCAGGACAAGGGGTACCTGCTGGTGAACGTGGTGCTCCCGGACGCGGCGTCGGTCGAGCGCACCGAGCGGGAGGTGCGGAAGCTCGAGGCCGTCGCGCTGCGCACGCCCGGGGTGAAGCACACCGTGAGCGTGTCCGGGAACTCGGTGATGGTCGGCACCAACGCGCCGAACTTCGCCACCCTGTACGTGATGCTCGACGACTTCCCGAACCGGCACGACCCCGCGCTGCTGGGGGACGCGATCGCGGCCCGGCTCCAGCGCGAGCTGTCCGACGAGGTGCCCGGCGCGAGGCTGACGGTGTTCGGCGCGCCGGCGGTGGACGGGCTGGGCACCACCGGCGGGTTCAAGCTGATCGTCGAGGACCGCGGCGACACCGGGGCGGCGGCCATCGAGGAGGCGGCGCGGGCGGTGGTGGACAGCGCCAACGGGCACCCGGACCTGCGCGACGCGTTCACCGGGTACCGGGCCGACACCCCGTGGCTGAAGCTCAACATCGACCGCGACGCGGCCCAGATGAAGGGCGTGGCGGTGGGCGACATCGTCGGCGCGCTGCAGGTGTACTTCGGGTCGCTGTACATCAACGACTTCAACCTGTTCGGCCGCACGTGGCAGGTGAACGTGCAGGCGGGCGAGCGGTTCCGGCGCACCGCCGCGGACCTGAAGAAGCTGCGGGTGAAGAGCGCCGGGGCGGAGCGCGACAACCAGATGGCCGCGCAGCAGGCGCTGGCCGCGGGCCGCTCCGCGCCGCCGCCGAAGGAGACGATGGTGCCGCTGTCCACGTTCCTGTCGGTGGAGGCCGCGAGCGGGCCGGTGATGGTGCAGCGGTACAACCTGTACCCGGCCGCGGCGATCACCGCCAGCCCCGGGACCGGGGCCAGCTCGGGCCAGGCGCTCGACGCCCTGGAGCGCGCCGCCGGGGCCACCCTGCCGGGCACCATGAAGGCGGAGTGGACCGAGCTGGCGCTGCTGCAACTGCAAACCAAGGACACGGCGCTGCGGGCGTTCGTCCTGAGCGTGGTGCTGGTGTTCCTGGTGCTGGCGGCGCAGTACGAGAGCTGGGCGCTGCCGCTGGCCGTGATCCTGGTGGTCCCGATGTGCATCCTCAGCGCCGCGCTGGGGGTGCTGGCGGCGCGGCTGGACGTGAACATCTTCACCCAGGTCGGGTTCGTGGTGCTGGTGGGGCTGGCGTGCAAAAACGCCATCCTCATCGTCGAGTTCGCGAAGCAGAAGGCGGACGCCGGCGCGAGCCGGTGGGAGGCCGCGCTGGAGGCGTGCAAGCTGCGGCTCCGGCCGATCGTGATGACGTCGGTGGCGTTCATCATCGGGGTGGTGCCGCTGGTGCTGGCCGAGGGGGCCGGGGCGGAGATGCGGCGGGCGCTGGGCACCGCGGTGTTCGCCGGGATGCTCGGGGTGACGGCGTTCGGGCTGTTCCTGACGCCGGTGTTCTTCGTGGAGCTGGACCGGCTCACGGCGGCGGTGCGCCGGCTCCGGCGGTGAGCGGCGCGGGGCCGCGCCGTATGCTGAACGGGGTACAAGCGCCCCTCGCGAGACCCGACATGACCGTGATCGACCGCGAGCATTTGAAGATCCTCGCCATCTGCCACTACGTCCTCGGCGGGCTGTGCGCCCTGTTCGGCTTCTTCCCGGTGGTCTACCTCTTCGTCGGCGTCCTGATCGTCGCCGGCGATCTGGGGCAACCGCCGCCGGGCAACGGACCCGGCGCTCCGCCCCCACCGCCGCCCGAAGCTGTGGGCTGGCTGATCATCGGGTTCGCGTCCGTGATGATGCTGCTTTTTTGGGCGCTCGCCGTGGCACTGATCGCGGCCGGGCGGTGCCTCCAGCGCCGCCGGTCGCGGGTGTTCTGCATGGTCGTGGCCGGCTTTTCCTGCCTGCAACAACCGCTCGGGCTGCTGCTGGGGGTGTTCACGTTCATCGTCCTGAGCCGCCCGAAGGTCCGGGCCGCGTTCGATCGTAACCGGTTCGAGCCGCGGGACGAGCGGTACGATTTTGATCGCGACGAGGACCGCGAGTTCGACCGCTACCACCACGAGTAAAAAGGGCTGGCGCCCGGCCGCCGAATCTGTTCAAGGTGTGGCTCATGAACCTGGACGCCTACCTCGCGCGCGTCGGCTACACCGGGCCGCGCGAGCCGACGCTCGACGTGCTGCGTGGGCTGGTGCTCGCGCACCAGTGCGCGATCCCGTTCGAGAACCTGGACGTGCTGCTGGGCCGCGGCGTCTCGCTCGCCGACAGCGACGTGGAGCGGAAGCTCGTCGGCGACCGCCGCGGCGGGTACTGCTTCGAGCAGAACTCGCTCTTCTTGCGCGTGCTCACCGCCCTCGGGTTCACGGCGGCGCCGCTTTCGGCCCGCGTCCGGCTCAAGAGCCCGCGCGACTTCACGCCCCCGCGGACGCACCTGTTCGTCGGCGTCATCATCGACAACGTGCCCTGGCTCGCGGACGTCGGCGTCGGCGGGTTGAGCCCGACCGCGCCGGTCCGGCTCGACCGCCTGGGCGACGAACAGCCGACGCCGCACGAGCCGCGGCGGGTCGTGCGCGAGGAGCGGTCGCCCTCGCCCCGGTACTTTCATCAGGCGAAGCTTGGGGACGTGTGGGCCGACGTGTACGAGTTCACGCGCGAGGAGATGCCGGTCATCGACCGCGAAGTCGGGAACTGGTGGACGAGCACGAGCCCGCAGTCGAAGTTCCGGCAGAACCTGATGGTGGCCCTCGCCCGCCCGGACGGCACCCGGGTCTCGGTGCTGAACCGCGAATTCACACACCGCCGCGGGGCCGAGGTGCTCGAGCGGCTCGAACTCGCCGGCACGAATCATCTGCTCGACGTACTCGCGGAGCGGTTCGGTCTCCGGCTCCCCCCGGGCACGCCCCTCGTCGTTCCTTAAAGAACGCGCACCGGCGCGCTCCAGCGGCCGATTCCGTCAATCGGCGGCGAGCGAAAAATCGAACGCCTGATAGCGGTGGTCACTGGTTCCGCTCAGCCCTCCGAGTCGGTAGCGCGCGGGCACGACCCGCGGTCCGTGCAGACAGTGGTCGAGGTCGTAGATCGGCACCGGGACGGGCCAGGTCGCGCCCCAACCGCCGCCGGCGGTGTGATAAGCGTGGGCGTAACCGGCCGGCAGTTCCGACAGGGCACGGGACCGGCGCGGGGCGTTGAAGTCGCCGACGATCAGGTCCGGTCGGTGCCGCTCGATCAGCGCGTTCACCTCGCGCAGCAGCGGGTCACGGGCCGCCCACACGCTGGAGGGCAGATCGAGTACCAAAAGGGCGATCGGGGACCCGTCGGGCACCCAGGTCACCGCCTGCACCTCGAACCCGTCCCGGTCAACCAGCCACCCCTCCGCCCGCAAGTGGCCGCGTCCGACCACGGCCAGGTTCGCAAACGTGGCCGCTCGGTATTCGGCCCCGAGCCGATCGCGCAGCGCCCCGACGTGGGCGGCGTTGACCGCGTCCGTCAGTACGTACAGATCCGCCCGTTCGGCCAGGAGGTGCTCACCGACGCCCGATCGGGCCGGCCGCCCGGCCGTGTTCCAGTGAACGACCCGGAACCGGCCCGTGCCATCAGCCGGACGTCGCCCGGCGTGGTTCTCGATCAGGCCGACGAACGCGACCGCCGGAAGCGCGCCCCCGGCGGCCAGGAGCGCCACCCGGCGCCGTCCGGTCGCGGCGTACAGGAGCGCGACAAGGACCAAAACGGCGGCCACGACGACCGACGGGATGTAGAAGCAGAGCCCGGTGATCCAGGTGGCGTCGCGGGCGAGCTGGCCGACGCCCCAAGCGGAGAGAAGGCACGCCGCTCCGACCGCTGCCGCCGCGCGCCCGCGAGCAAACAGAGACCGCACGGGTGGCAGGGAGGGCGGCATGGGGAGTTCGTTACGACGGGTCAGAAACGCGGGGCGGGCGGTGCTCCGGACCGGAACGACATCACCAGCGGGTGCCGGTGGGGCTCGCGGTGCCGGAACCGACCGGGACCGGTCCGATGTTGAGAGGGGGGCCGTAGATCGTCTTCCAGCCCAGTTCCACCACGGGCCAGACGGTGACGTAGGCGTGGGCGGCGCCGGCGGGCGGCACCAGCGTGACGCCGCCGCCCTCGCGCTGGTGGTTCTCGGCCAGACAGTTGAGGCGCGAGTACGGGTCCGCTTCCGCGGGGTCGGTGAGGAACCGGCGGGCGTCCACCGCGACGACGCAGTGCGCGATCAGCCCGTGCCCGCCCCACGCCCAGCACGCCTTCACCAGCCCGCCGCGCTTGCCCGTGATCGTGTACGCCGGGTACGCCGGCACCAGCCGCGCGTCGCCCGCGAGCCGGGCGCGCACCTGCGCTTCGATGGCGGCCTTCGTCCCGGCGTCGAGCGCGTCGTGGTGCTCGCGCAGGAGGGCCATGTCTTCGGGGGTGAGCGGGCTGCCGGCCCCGATCCGCTGCCGGATCGCGACCACCCGCTCCGCCCGGCCCAGCATGTCCCCCACCTCGGCCGCCCGCGCCACCAGCGGCGGGTAGTCCGTGAGGTCCGGGCCGGGGGCGCCGAGCCGCGCGAGCAGCGTGAACATGTCGCGCGCCTTGAGCGCCTCGGCCACCTTGGCCCACTTCTCGAGCCGGTCGCGGGCCAGCGTGAGCCGCTCGCGCAGCTCCTCGCGGTCCGCGCACCCGGCGAGCAGCTTCCCCTGCTCGCCCCACAGCGCCAGCCACTTCTGGTCCTGGCGGTCCTTGCGCCGCTCGTCGCGATCGATGCCCGCGAACCGGTCGAGCAGCTTACGCCGCACCACCGCCTCCTCGGCCCGCCGGAACAGCCCGGGGTTCACCTTATCGAGGCGGGCGGCGAACCGGAGGTTCCGCGCCTTGAGGCGGTCGTAGGCGGCCGCGATCGCCCGGTCCGACGGCTGCGGCCGTTCCGCCTCGCGGCGCAGCTCGGCCAGCAGTTGCACCGACTCGGCGCCCTCGAGCACCCGGACGGTGTGCGGGTGCGGGTAGTTCGGCGGCAGCTTGCCCGCCGCGGCGAGCACGGCCTCCTCCGGTCCCCCCTGTTCGGCGCCCCGGATCGCCCGCTCCAGTGCTTCGACGAGGGCGAGCCTGGCCCGGGCCTCCGTTACGCGGGCGGCGAACGGCGCGGCCTCGGCGCACGCGCCGAGCCCCGCCCCGTCGCCCCAGGCGCCGACCAGCTTGGAGTCGTTCTCGTGCGACGCACCCGCGGGGACGCGGCGCAGCTTCTCCAGCGCCGGCCACCAGCGGGCCGCGTTCTCGCCCCGGGCGCGGTGCGCGGGGCCGAGGGACGGGTGCGGCGGGCCGGCCGTGACCACCCCCTGCCAGGCGTCGGACAGCTCGCGCTCGGTCTGGGGGCTCTTGGCGAACGCCGCCAGGAACGCGTCGGCGGCGCGGATGCGGGCGCGCCAGCCGTTCGCGGCGGCCTCGTAGGCGCGGGCCTCCGCGGCGCCCGACAGCTTGGCCCCGGTGTCGTCCCAGAGCTTCACGAGCGCCCGCCCGTCGCCCGGGTTGACGGTGGCGGCCTTCAGAGCGTCGAGGAGGGGCACCAGCCCGGCCGCCGCCCGGGCGGCGGTGAGCAGGTGGGGCTCCAGCCAGTCGTCGAGCAGCGCGGGCTGGTACGCGGCGGCGGTCGCCCGCGGGTTCCGCTCGTCCACGGCCCGTTTCAGCGCCTCGCGCACCACGACCCGCTTGCGGGCGGTGTCGCAGACGGCCCGCAGGTCGGTCGGCAGCGCCCGCCCGGCCGCTTCCAGCCGGGCGCCCTCGGCCGCGATCCGGGGCCAGTCCCGGACCGGGGCGTCGCACAGCCCGCGCAGCGCGGCGACGGGGTCGGTGCTGCCCTTGAGGTCCGCGGGCAGGTCCTTCCCGGCGCGCCGGAGCCGGACGGTCTCGGTCTCGATCTGCGCCCAGTCGCGTGCGGACACCGTGAGCAGCGAGCGGAGCCGGGCGAACGGGTCGAGGGTGAACGGCGGGATCTGGGCGAACGGCTTGTCGAGCGACGCGCGGAGGTTCCGCGCCCACTCCGCGACCTCGGGGTCCTTGGACCGCATCAGGTCCGGCCAGAGCTGCGACTTCGCGGGCCGCTCCATGTCCGCGGGGGTGAACAGCAGGTTCTCGTTGTCCGTCTTGAGGACGTACTTCACGTACAGCTGGGGGTCCGCGGCGATCGCGCGGAGCGCGACCAGGACGACCCACGCCGAGAAGTGGTCGAGGTCGGCGCCGAGCCGCTCCGCGGCCCGCGCCGGGTGCTGGTAGGCGGGCTTGCCGAACTCCAACTGCTCGAGCCGCTGCTTCGGGTCGGCGGGGGCGAGCGCCGGGACGCACATGCCGTCGTAATCGACCAGCACCGGGGCGTCGTTGACCACCAGCACGTTGTCGTGCTGGAGGTCGCCGTGCGCGATCTGCGTCGCCTGGAGCTGCTGCACCAGCCCGACCCAGCTCTCGGCCATCCGCTTGAGGGCCGCGACGTCGGGCACCTTCCGTTCCGTCGTTTGGCGCACCCACTCGCCGAGCGCGACCCCCTTCACCCAGGCCATCGTGAGGGTCGGGTACCACGCCTTCCCGACGCGGATGCCCTCGGTGTGGTACTGGAACTTGACCACGCACGGGGGCTTCTTCGGCCCGAGCGTCCGCTCGAGGTAGTCGGACACCGCCTTGTACCGCCGCGCCCGGTCCTCGTTGGGGAAGTTGAACAGCTTGAGCGCGACGACCCCTTTGGGGCCGGTCATCTTGTACACGCTGGCGAACGCGCCGCTGCGGGCGCGGGGCACGCCCATCGGGCTGCGCTCCGCCTGGCTCTGCCGCAGGTCCGGGTCGCGGAACGCGGTGTCCGGGTTCTGGAGCGAGTCCTTGTAGTCGGACTGTGTGGGCCAGCTCGCCATCGAGACCGTGTGTGTGGTGTTGAGGGGTGTTGAGTGTTTAAGGGTTGAGGGTTGGTGTCCAGTTACCGGCGGGCGGTCGCCCGGCGCTACTCGGTGAGTGCCCTCGCGAGCCCCGATGCGCAGTCCGTTTCGTGCCGAGTTGGGACAGCTTTTTCAGCGTGGCAACCTCCCCGGACGTGAGTACGTTCCGCCGAAAACACGCGGCGCTGCCGGTGGCGAGTTCCGTTAAACGAACCGCGTGCGATGGGGCCGTACCGGCGGCTATCGCGGAAGGAACCGGCCGCGATGTTTGCCCCAATGCCGTCCGCCGCCTTCACCAGTTGTTTGCCGGCCGTGTCGCGTGCGAAGTTCGTCCGCCGTTCGGCGGTCCGCCCCATCGCGTCCGCGACTTCCTCAGCCAGTTTATACACCTCCAAGTCGCGAACGCGCACGAACCCCATACGCTCACCCCAAAGCACCAAGCACCGAGCACCAAACACTAACGGGCGAACACCTCGTACCCGTGCATGTGGAGCAGCCAGAGGAACGGCTCCGCCACCCCGAACGGCGCGAGCGTGCGTTTCGACAGGTCCTCGACCCCCAGCTCGTTCTCGAACAGGCTCACCGACGACGCCGGGAAGAACAGCACCTGTTTCCCGAAGTAGCTCTCCACGACCGCCCGCACGTCCACGCCGCGGAACATCAACTCTAACATGTCCTCGACCAGATCGCTGCGCTCGCGGACGAGGTCCAGGGTGGTGCGCTTCGGCTGCGCCGGCGTCAGGTCGCCCAACAACTTGCGGACGAACTGCACCGACTGGCCGGCGATCGGGTTGCGGGTTACCAGCAGGTCGAACTTCGGGATCACCACCGCCACCGGGACCGGGATCACGTCCCCGGGCCGCACCCGACGGGCCTCCCGCATGTCAGCCATAAACTCGTTGAGTGCCGCCAGTTGCCGGTCGAGCGTTACCCCGCCCTTGCGCCCGTCGAGCTGGGTCGGGTCGAGGAACAGCATGAACCCGTCCATTTTAACCGCCTGCTTCTTCAGGCGGTCCACGCCGATCTTCTGGTTCACCAGTTCGCCCGAGTAATCGAACAGGTTCACCAGCGCGGTGTTGGCGCCTGCCGGGTCAACGTCCCGGACGTGCATCATCACCGGGTCCGGCGGGGTGTTCACGTCGTGCAGCGTGTTGCCCGCGTCGCGCTTCAGGTTCAGGATGAGGTCGATGTAGAGGTCGAACCGCTCGTCCCCCGCCGAGGGAGCCGGTATCAAGGTGGCGGCGGTCGGGGCCACTTGCTTACGGACCTTGTCGTAGGCGGTCGCGAGCAGGTGCGTTTTGCCGCTGTTCCGCACGCCCACCACTGGGAAGCACAGCCGGCGGACCTGCTGGTAGCTGCGCAAGAACCGGAACCCGCACGTCTTACACTCGACGTACCCGGATTCGGCGGGCTCTGGAGCGGCCGGCCCGGGCTTGCGTCGCGGCGGCGGGGGCTTACGGTTCGCCGCCCGGTAGCGCGGGCGCGTCGCGGCCTCGTCGTCCGGGGCGAACCGCTCCGGCATGGAAATCGTACCCGCCTTCTCGACCACGAGCTTTTCGCTGAAGCATCGAGGACACTTCTTTGCGTCCGCTTTGATCCGGGCGGCTTCCTGGCCCAGGGCACGCCGGTAGGGCAGAACTGCTAGCCCGAACAACAGTGCCGCGGCGCAGCACCGAACCGCCGCGAACCCGATCGCCCGCCACCGGGCGCCGCCCCGGAGTTCTTCAAGTTTGCCCCGGTCGGTCGCGAGCTGGGCCTGACCGGCTTCGGCCTCCTGGGTGAGCCGGACGGCGAGCCGCGCGTCGCGGGCCGCGGACCGGAGCCGGTCCCGAACGTGCGCTTCGCCCTCGCGCACCACTTTTTCAAACGGTGCTCCGGACGCGGCGACCCGTTTCGCCCACGATTCGACCGCAGCCGCCCACTTTTGGTCCGCCTCAGCTTCCGCCGCGTCGGCCTGTGCCGCTGCGTCCTTCGTGGCGGTGGTCAGTTCGCCCTCTTCGCGCACGGCCCAGGCGCTACTGTCCGGGTCATAGGAGGCGGAGCACCCCGGAATCATGAGAAACAGGCACGCCAGCGCCGCCCCGGTCGCCCGCCGGTCGCGACGGAGCGACACCCGCCGTACTCGCGCCCTGAGCCTTCGCGCAACAGCGAACACGACCGCGGCGCACAGGAGCAGCCCGGCGTCGGCGGGCGTGAACTGGAAGGGGCGGTGGACGCCGGCCCCGAGATCGAACCCGTAGGCCGCCTGCTGCTGGTCCGCGTACCGGTGGAACGCGACCTTCTGCTTGTACACCTCTTCCCACTCGCGCCGCGCGGCGTCCGCCCGCGCCCGCGCCGACTCCGACATCCTCAGCGCGGCGTCGCGGAGCGCGTCGTAGTCTCTGTCGAGTACGGGGAGCAGTTCGTTGATTAGCGCCGACGGGTCTTGCGTCTGCCCGGCCGATTGGTCGCGCGGGCGCGGGGGCGAAATGAGATCGACCTCCCACCCGGCGGCCTCCCGCCGGGCGTGCTGCCGGTGCCACTCGTACCGCAACCCGGTCAGCCGCTCCGCATCGGGCGGCGCCGCGCGGGCCGGGCCGCCGAGCGCCAGCACGGCCAGCACGGCACCGAGCGTCAGGGCGCGGCTGCGCGGCCGGCGGTAAGATTCGGCCATGATGGTCCGGATGACGGTTGAGGCAACGGCGCCCAATTTAACGTAAGGACCGGTCGCAGCGGCCGCAAGCCATTTCGCCCCGCGCGCCCCGGCCCGGCGCCGGCGCTATCCGGGCGCGGCGGGAAGCCGTATCTTCTCCGCATGAACGACACTCCCCCCGCCCCCGGCGCCCCGGCCCGCCCCGCCCCCAACCGGGGCGCGCTCGGCATCGTCTGGCTGGTCGTGTTCATCGACCTGCTCGGCTTCGGCATCGTCCTGCCCGTCATGCCCCGCCAGGTGGAACCGTACCTGGCCCACCTCGAACTGGCCCCCGCCGCCCGCGGGGCGGTGATCGGGGTGCTGTTCGCGGTCTTCTCGCTGATGCAGTTCGTGTTCAGCCCGGTGTGGGGGCGCGTCTCGGACCGGATCGGCCGGCGCCCGGTGCTGCTCCTCAGCCTCTTGGGGTCGGTGGTCTTCTACGCCCTGTACGGGTTCGCGGTGGCGCTCGACGCGGCCCGCGCGGAACTGGCGATCGGGCTCATGCTGCTGTCGCGGGTCGGGGCCGGGATCGCCGGCGCGAGCGTCGGCACCGCGGCGGCGGTGATCGCGGACTGCACCCCGCCCGAGAAGCGCGCGAAGGGGATGGCGCTGATCGGGATCGCGTTCGGGGCGGGGTTCACGTTCGGGCCGCTGGTCGGGTTTTTCGGGCTGGAGCTGTTCGACGAGCAGCCGTGGGGCGTCGGGGCGCTCGCGTCCGGGCTGTCGCTCGTCGCCCTCCTGGTCGCGGTGTTCGCGTTCAAGGAGACGCGGGACCCCGCGCATAAAGCGGGCAAAGACTTCTTCAGCGTCGCGCGGTCCGTCGAGGTGCTGAAGATGCCGACCGTGGGCGCGCTGGTGCTGATCTACTTCATGGCCATCTTCGCGTTCGCGAACTTCGAGGCCACGCTCGCGCTGCTGACCCGCGACGCGCTCGGGATGACCAACACCCGCGAGAACCTGTTGGTGTTTGCGGCGGTGGGCGCGGTGCTCACGTTCGCGGGCGGGGCGTACCGCCCGATGGTGAAAAAGCGGTCCGAGGAGGCGCTGCTCCGGTTCGGGCTGGTGCTGATGGTCGCGGGGCTGGCCGCGGTCGGGCTGGTCGCGTTCGCGGCGTACCGGTGGCAGGCCGACGGCACCGTCTCGGGCGCGCAGCTCACGGCGGGGTTCTACCTGTCGATCTCGGTCGCCGTGATCGGGTTCGCGTTCGTGAACCCGTCGGTTTCGGCGCTGGTGTCGAAGCGGTCCGATCCGACGCGGCAGGGCGAGGTGCTGGGGGTGAACCAGGCGTTCGCGTCCCTGGGGCGAATCCTGGGGCCGTTCCTCGGGTCGGTCCTGTTCCAGACGGAGCCGTCGCGCACGCTGCCCTACGCGGTCGCGGTCGCCACGCTGGTGCTCGTCGGGGTCCTGTTGCTGCCGAAGGTGGAACGGCCGCCGGCGGGCGGAGCGGCGTGAGCCGCCCGCCGACGGGCGGTCACTTGTTGGCCTTCTGGTTGATGCCGCGCTCCGCGAGCGCGGTCAACTTCTGGTCGGTGCGCTTCTCCTCCTCGAGCGTCTCGTGTAACAGCGCGGCGGCGTCCGCATGGCCGAGCTGTTTGGCGAACGTGCAGAGCGTCCCGTACAGCGCGATCTCGTAGTGCTCGACCTTCTGCGCCGCGGCGATCAGGCCCGCGTCCTGGGCGTCGGCCTCGAGGCCCAGGCCCATGATCTCCTCGCCCTCCTCGATCAGCCCCTCGGTCGCCTCGCACGTGTTCGAGCCGGTCTTGCACCCCACCATCTCGCACACGCGCTCGAGCCGGGTGAGTTGCTGCTTGGTCTCCGTCAGGTGCTGCTCGAACCCGGCCCTGAGGTCGGGCGAGGTCGCGGCCTTCGCCATCTTCGGCAGCGCCGCCGTGATTTGCGTTTCGGCGCTGTATGCGTCCTGGAGCTGATCGTGGAACAGATCGGTGAGCGTCTTCGCCATGTGATGACTCCGGTTGGATAGCCCCGCGGCGCGGGGGACTGGTTCCGATTCCTGCGTCACTGCCGTGGCAACTTCCTCGCCGCCCCTCTGCGCCTCTCCCCTCCGGCATCGGATTGTCGGCTCTTCCCGACACTTGGTGTCCCGGCCGCCGTTCCGGCGAGCACCGGTGTGCGCGGGGGCGGGAAGGGGCCGCCTCGGCACGTGGGTTGCTCTGGCGCTCGGCGGAAGGAGAACGCGATGCCCGCCTTTAACTCCCCCGACTGGGCACAGGTGCTGATCCCCGACGCCGCGCTCGCGGAGTCGTTCCTCCGCGGGTCGGTGGTTTATCTCGCGCTGATTGTGCTGTTTCGGGTCGTCCTGAAGCGCCAGGGCGGGTCGATCGGCCTGCCCGACGTGATGCTCGTGGTGCTGGTGTCCGAGTGCGTTTCGAACGCCCTGTCGGCCAACGCGAACTCGGTCCCGAACGGGCTGGTGACCGCAAGCGCGCTGCTGTTCTGGAACTACACCCTCGACCGCCTAGCCGGGCGGTGGCCGTGCCTGCGGCGGCTGCTCGAGCCCGAACCGGTGCAGATCGTGAAGGACGGGAAGCCGGTTCGCGAAAACCTCGACACGGAAGGGATCTCCGACGACGAGTTGCGCGCCCAGCTTCGCGGAAACGGCATCGATGACGTGGCCCAGGTGAAGTCCGCGTTCGTCGAATCGGAGGGCAGCGTCAGCGTGGTCAAGAAGGAGGCCCCTCCGCCCCCGGAACCGACCTCACGCGGCACCAGCACGGCCGACGGGGCGCCGAACGAAGAGCAGCTCATCCGACAGTTCCTCGCCGCCGCGGAAGACCTGCGCGGGGTACTGGAGTGGCACGAGCAGCGGGCTACGGAGCACCAGACGGTAGCCCGGTCGGTGCGCATGATGCTCGCGGAGCATGGGGTGCGCACGCCGCGCAAAAAGAGGTAGTGCCCCGCGACTCTTGAGACACGCGAGCGGCGGCGCGGTCACCCGGCTGGCTGGTCCTTGGGGGCTCAAGGCCCACGGCGTGGCGCACGCCAAAGCCCGGGCCGGTCGGGAGGGCGAGGCCGCGGCGTTCGGAGCGCCCGCCGCCACATTTCACACAACGGACATCTTCGCGAACCAATCGCAGGGTAAGATGCGTCTGTTAAACGTGCGGTCCGGACCCAGCCCGGGTCGTGCGCCGCCCGAAAATTGTGCGCCACATCCCGAAACGTGATCTAGGTTCGATCGCCGGACGGAAGTCCCTCGAACCGCGCGGAGCAACTGCCGTGGATCGTACCGATAGTGTGATGGCGTCGTTCATTCAAGAAGTGGTGCGCCGGGCCGCCGAGAGCGCCCGCACCGCCCCCGGCCCGCAGGACTCGGGTGCCCCCGCTCACGCCGAAGCCGCCGCCCTCGTGGCACAGGCCAGCAAGTAACGCCTCCGACCGCTCTTCGGGCGCCGCGCTTCGGCCGCGCCCGCGGGGCGACCGCACACATCTTCTTCACTTCGCGCGCGCCGGCCCGTAAGCTGTGGCTCAACTCTCCGCCACAGTACCGCACTCGCACGGGCCAAAATATGTCGTCCGAAGTGAAACCGGACCCCGGGTTCCAGCCGTTCGTTCCGGCCTCCGAAGCGCCGCCGGAGCTTACTTGGCCCACCGTTTTAACCGGCGTGCTGCTGGGAATCGTCTTCGGGGCGTCGTCGCTGTACCTCGTGCTGAAGGTCGGGCTGACGGTATCGGCCTCGGTACCGATCGCGGTGCTGTCGATCACGCTGTTCCGCGTGTTCTCGAACGCCTTCAAGGTGCGGAAAACGACCATCCTCGAGAACAACATCGTTCAAACCACCGGGAGCGCCGGCGAGAGTATTGCGTTCGGCGTCGGGGTCACGATGCCCGCGCTGCTGCTGCTCGGGTTCGAAATGGACCCGGTGCGTGTGATGACGGTGTCGGTCCTCGGCGCGGTGCTGGGGATCCTCATGATGATCCCGCTGCGCCGGGCGTTCATCGTGAAGCAGCACGGGAAGCTCATCTACCCCGAGGGGACGGCGTGCGCGGAGGTGCTGGTCGCGGGCGAAAAAGGCGGGGCTACCGCGAAAATGGTGTTCGTCGGGTTCGGGATCGCACTGGCCCACAAGTTTCTAACCGCGGCGACCAAGTTGTGGGCCGCGGAGCCGGCCACCAACCTGTACACCGAGAGCGCGGCCGGCGGGGCGAAAGTCGGGCTGAAGGGGGGCGCGGTCAGTGGCGAACTGTCGCCCGAACTGCTGGGCGTCGGGTACCTGATCGGGCCGCGGATCGCGGCGCTGATGACGGCTGGCGCGGTGCTGTCCTACTTCGTGCTCGGGCCGCTGATCGCGACGTTCGGCGAGAAGTTGACCGAGCCGGTGCCGCCGGCCGTCTGGGACATGGAGAAGCCGCGGGACGAGAGCAACCCCGGGCTGATTCGCAACATGGACCCCGAGGACATCCGCAAGGCGTACCTGCGGTACATCGGGGCCGGGGCGGTGGCTGCCGGCGGGATCGTCAGCATGTTCCGGGCGCTGCCGCTGATCCTCGGCTCGGTGGTCGGCGGCTTGCGTGACCTGCGGGCCTCGCGCGGCGGTGGGGGCGGTGCGGCGGCCCGGACCGAGCGCGACATGCCCGCACCGGTCGTCCTTTGGGGTGGGCTCGCGCTCGTGGTGGCGCTGGCCGCGGTGCCGCAGCTCGGCCTGGGGCTGACCCCATACGGCCTTCTTGGCGCGGGACTCATACTGCTGTTCGGGTTCTTATTCGTGACCGTGTCCAGCCGGCTCACCGGCGAGGTCGGTAGCTCGTCGAACCCGATCTCGGGCATGACCATCGCAACGCTCCTGATGGTGTGTGTGATCTTCCTGGTCCTCGGCCGCACCGACACCGGCGCGATGCTGACGGTCCTCATGATCGCCGCGGTGGTGTGCATCGCGGCGAGTAACGGCGGCACCACCTCGCAGGACCTTAAGACCGGCTACCTCGTCGGCGCGACGCCCTCGAAGCAGCAGTGGGCGATCCTCATCGGGGCCGTGACTTCGGCCCTGGTGATCGGTCTGACGATGCTCGCCTTGAACGCGGCCAAGGTGCACTACACGAAGAAAGGCATTCCGGCGGCCGTGGTGCTTCCGGTGCCGCCGGACGCGCCGCAGGAGCGGCCCGGGCGCCCCTACAACGCCGGGGAACTGCTGGACGCGACGGCTTACTACGTTGTCCACGCCCGGGCCGGCGAGCACGAAGGGTTGAAGCCGGGGCGGTACCTGGTGACCGCCGACGGCCGCCCGGTGTACCGGACCGATGTGCCCATCTCACAAGAGCTGAAACAGATGGACAACGGGGCCGACGCGCCCGAACCGTTCTCCGCCCCGACCCCGCGGCTGTTCGCCAACATCATTCAGGGGATTTTGGGAGGCACGCTGGAGTGGTCGCTGTTCATCGCCGGGGCGCTGATCGCGATCGCGTTGGAGCTGTGCGGCGTGTCCGCGCTGCCGGTGGCCGTCGGTATGTACCTCCCGCTCGGCTCCAGTACCCCCATTTTCGCCGGGGGGATGCTCAGGCTCGCGGCCGACCGGCTGCGCGGCAAACCGAAGAACGAGGCGGACGCGGAAACCAGCCCCGGGGTGCTGCTCGCGAGCGGGTACATTGCGGGGGGAACGCTGTGCGGACTGGTCGTCGCGTTCTTCGCGTTTCTGCCGAACGGGTTTAACCAGCTTCTTAACTTGGGCCTGCACCTGTTCGGGGAGTTGAACGATCAGGGGCAAAAGGTGTGGAAGCCCGACGAGGTCGCGGGCGCCAAGATCGCGGCCGTCGTGGTGTTCGGAGCGCTCGGCGCGTTCCTACTGTGGGTCGGCTCACGTAAGGAGAAGTCGGCGGCATGACTCCGGACGGCGCGGTGCTGGTACTCGGCCCGGCGTTTGTCCGGCATCTGGCCCGCTCGCAGACATGAAGCCGTTCGGGTCCGTTGCGCTCGCCCCGCTCGCTCCGCGGGCGGGCCACACTTCAGGAAGCGCCGAACGAAGCCGCCCGCGAGTGTTCGCTCGCGGGCGGCTTCGTTCGGCGGTCGGTTCGTCAGCGCCGGCCGTTCGGCGGCGGGCCGCCGCCGGGCTTGGTCATGACCTCTTGGGCGCGGCGCTGGAACTTGGTCATCTGCTCCCGCAGCCCGGCGTCGCCGCGCTGGAGCAGGTCCAGCTCGTGCTGGATCTCGGCCGACAGGCGCCGCAGCTCGGTCTCCTGCCGGGCGATCATCGCCCGCTCGCGGGCCATCGACACTTCCATCTGCCGCATCTGCTGCTCGAGCGCGTCCTCGTCCTCGCGCAACTGCCGGCGGTCGTCTTCGAGCTTCCGCTTCTCTTGCGTGATCTTCGCGCTCTCGCGCTCCAGCTCGTCGCCCCACTCCTCGAGCTCGTTGCGGGTCTTCGGGGCGGGCGGCGGGGGGGCCAGTTGGCCGGTGGCGATCTGCTCCTCGATCGCGCCCAGTTGCGCGCTCAGCTCCGCGATCTGCGTGTCCTTCTCCGCGACCGCCGCCTCGAACTCCTTCTCCCGGACCAGAAACTGCTGCTCGGTGTTGCTCGCCTCTTGAAGCAGGTGCTTCATCTCGTCGAGCAGCGTGCGCAGCTCCTTGTTCTCGGCCTTCAGCCGCTGGTTCTCGCCGACCGGCGACTCGTCGAACCGGTGGCCGCCCGGGGACAGCTCCGCGAGGTGGTTCAGCGCGCCGGCGATGGCGCTGCCGGGGTCCGTGGCGAAGGACCGGCCGCCGCCGGTCGGGGTGCGCCGCCCCATCATGCTCCGCGGCGCTTCGGGGGCCGCGGCGAACGACTGCGGCGGGGCGGCGAACGACTGCGGCGGGGCCGCATACGAGGGCGGGGGAGCGGCGGCGCGCGCCGGCGGCACCGGGACCGATCCGGACTTGCCCGGCATGCGCAGCCGCGCCAGCAGGTCGCTGGTGCCCCCGCCCCACGCGACCGGGGCGACCGGCGGCGCCGGGAGCGGCGCCGGGGGCTCTTGTTCTTCAACAAGTTCGGCGAGCGGATCGGGCGTGGACGCGGTCGCGGCGATGGGCGGCGGGGTCGAGGCCAGAAGACGGCGGCGCAGCTCCGCGGCCGTAAGCGATTGGTCGGAGGGCGGGTTCGGGTTCGCCATAGTGTTAAGTTCCAACTCCCAGTCTTCACGTTCCAAGTTCTGACAGCACAACGGCTTGCCGCACCGGTTTGCGGCTCCGTGATGGGGACTTGGCGCCGGGCACTTGGAACTGAGAGCTTCAACGATCCTGGCGGAATTATCCTCTTGCCTAGCCTGAATGAGCCTAGGCCGCAGAACCATCAAGTCAAATCAAAATCCCGCGGCCGGTCGCGCGGCTTGTGCGGACGGCGCGGCCGATAACTTGCGGCCCGCCGATCCGAATCGGCGAACTCGCCAACGCCGTCCCGGGAGCGGCGTTAAACCGGCTAGACTGTCCCAACCGGCGGCGCGCTCGCGGGCGCAAAACCCATCGTAGGGACACAGCCTCGGGCGGCGCAGAATTCCGGGCGCCGCTCCGCCGGTCGGACCGGAACACGGCGGGCGGCGCCCGCTCGGTTTCGCGTAGCGGGCCGCCCGCGGCGTGCCGTAAAATCAAGGCTTGGTTCGTACTTGTTCGGGCCGTCCGACCCTCGCCGGACGGCCTACCTGGAGGAGCGACGGGCAGATGAACCTTCTGAAACGGCTGCGGGTGCTACCGGTGCTGTTGGGGGTGGGCGCCACCCTCGCGGCCCTGGGTACCACCCTGTTCGGCGACATGCGCACGGCCCCGCCCGGCGCGCCCCCAACGGACCCCGTCCGCCCCGACGGCGGGCGGTTCGTCGAAGACCTCGTCGCCACCAAGTTCAGCAACACCCCCGTGCTGACGTACCAGCCGCGGGACGGCGAGCTGATCTTCGCGTGGCAGGTGCAGCCGGCCCTGGCCCCCCAGGCGGCCCGGCCGCGGGACGTGCTGGTGGTGGTGGACACCACCGCCAGCCAGGCCGGCCGGCCGCTCCAGCAGGCCCGGAACATCATCACCGGGCTGGCCGCCGGGCTGACCGCCGAGGACCGGGTGAGCGTGTGGTCGCTCAGCACCCCGAACGCGACCCGGACCCTCACGCGCGACTTCCAGCCGGCCACCTCCGAGAACCTGGCCGAGGCCGCCCGCGCCCTCACCGAGGTGGAGTACGGCTCCGGCGCCGCCGACCTCGCGGGCGGGCTGGACAAGGCCCTCGCCACCATGGCGCCCAACCGCAGCCGGCACCAGGTGGTGCTGTACCTGGGCGACGGCGAGAGCGCGTTCCGGCCGGTGAGCGAAGGTGACCGCATCGCCCTGGGCAACCGGATGGACCGCGGCGACGTGTACTTCTTCGCCGTGCCGCTCGGGCTGAAGCTCGAGCCGCAGAACCTGCACGGGCTGGCCGCCCTCACCGGCGGCGCCGTCGTCCGCGTGCAAGAGGACGTCGCCACGCCGCCGGGCCGCAAGGCCTTCGCCGACCGGCTCAAGGCCGCCCTCGACGTGCCCGTCGCGAAGCCCGAGAAGTGGACGTTCGGCGAGGAGGTGGGCGAGCTGTACCCGACCAAGCTGCCCCCGCTCCGCGCGGACCAGGGGACGCTGGTGATGGGCCGGCTCGCGAAGCCCGCCGCGACCGCCGTCAGCGTCGCGGTCAGCGCGGCGGTGAACGGCCGCCCGGTGGAGCTCAAGCTGTCGCAGCCGCTCCCGGCCCCGGCCGTGGACAACTTCTTCATGAACCGGATGGTGGACCAGTGGAAGAGCGCGCCGCACAAGGACGCGCCGGCCATGCTGCGGTCCGACCGCGCCCTGGCGCTGGCCAGCACGCAGGTGAAGCTGTACCGCGACGAGTTCCTCACCCAGGCGGTGTGGGCCATCAGCGCCGACCGGTTCGACGAGGCCGAGAAGCTGTACGCCGCCGCCGCCAAGGTGGACCCCACCGACAAGGAGGCCGCGAAGGGCGCCGCCCTGGCCGCCCAGATGAAGGCCGGCAAGGTCTCCAAAGCCGCCCTCGCCGAAGAGGTGAGCAAAAAGGTTAACGCGCAGAAGATCTCGCCGAACGAGGCGATCCGCACCGTCCTCCAGGACCCGAAGGTGAACGAGCCGGTGCCGCCGGCCAACCCCGGCGCCGCGGTCGACCTCCTGAAAGAGGCCGCCGCCCGCCGCCGGATCGAGGAGGAGCGGTACCGCGTGCTGGCCGACGCGACCGTCCGCCGGGCCCGCCAGTTGCTCCGCACCGACCCCGAGGGCGCGTACCAGGACCTGAAGCGCCAGCGGGACGACATCCTGGCCTACGACGGGATCGGCGACGACGCCCGGCGCCAGCTCGTCGCGGACCTCGAGGCGGTCATGCGCGAGGTGTTCGTGAAGGGGGCCGAGATCAAGCGCCAGGCCGACGCCGACCGCCAGAGCGTGGCCCGCACCAAGCAGCGGCTCAGCGAGTTCGACCGGCTGGCCGACGAGCAGGCCCGCGACAAGGACCGGATCGACCAGTTCCGCCAGCTCATGAAGGAGGCCCGGTACGACATCGCGTACCAGGAGGCCCAGCTCATGGTGCAGGAGAAGGTGAGCCGCGGGCTGACCGTCCCGGTCGCGGCGAGCGCCAGCTACATCATCGGCCAGCAGGCCACCCAGTTGCGCGAGTGGCGCGAGCTGACCCGGATCCGCGAGGACCGGTTCCTGCTCGCCATGATGCAGACCGAGAAGTCCCACGTGCCGTACCCGGACGAGCCGCCGGTCCACTTCCCGCCGGCCACGGTGTGGCGCCAGCTCACCGGGCTGCGCCGCGAAGCGTACATGAACTCGAACCTCGGCCCCAACGCCAGCGAGAGCCAGCGGCGCCTCAAGAGCGCGATCGAGGACACCGAGGTGGACCTGGAGAACAAGAACCTCGTCGAGACCCCGCTGTTCGAGCTGCTCGGGTTCCTGGCCAAGAAGTACAACGTGTCGTTCGTCGTGATGGAGGAGTACTTCAAGGCCGACGGCGTGCCGAACATCCGCGAGGAGAAGCCGAAGCTGGCCGCGACCCAGCTCCGCGGGCTCAAGCTGGGCAACTTCCTGGACCTGGTCCTGGTGTCGATGAACGCCACGTTCATCGTCCGCCCGGACTACATCGAGATCACCACCTTCCAGCGGAAGCTGGAGGAGAAGGTGACCCGGGTGTTCCCGGTGGCCGACCTGGCGATCCCGATCCCCAGCTCGGTGAACCTGCAAACGCTGCAACTGAACCAGAACGTCCAGAACCAGACGCTGGCCATCTTCGGGGCGGCCAGCGGGGCGGCCAACTTCCTCGGCGGCCAGTTCGGCGCCCAGGGCGGCATCAACGGGCTGGGCAACAACAACAACCCGCTGAACGCCGGCGGGAACCCCGGGCCGTTCGGCAACCAGGGCGGCAACCTGGGCCAGAACCCGAACGGTGTGGGCGGCGGGTTCACCGGCGTCGGCGGCGGCCAGCTCGGCCAGTTCGGTAACCTCGGCGGCCAGTTCGGCATCCAGGGCGGCGACCAGAGCCGGCTGCTGATGTCGCTGATCTTCGAGACCGTCGCCAAGGGCGAGTGGGCACAAATGCAAGGGGTGTCCCCGCAGCCCGGGGAGGGCGAGGACGCGCCGCTGCTGACCGCGGCCCAACTGAACTCGCTCGGGTACTACCCGCCGGCCCGCGCGCTCATCATCCGCGGCACCAGCCGGTACCACTCGGCCGCCAGCGTCAAGCTGCGCAAGCAGGACGGCATGGTCGGGCTGCCGGCCAAGCCGGCGGGCGGCGCGTTCGCGATCGGGCCGGGCAACGGCAACATGGGCCTGCCGGGCAACGGCAACATGGGCGCCGGGGTGGCGCTCGGGGCCGAGAAGCCGGGGCTGGTGAACCCGAAGGTGGACGCGGTGGCGATGCGCAAGGCGCTCGGCGCCGACCCGCGGACCATGTGGAGCAAGGCGATCGACCAGACCGTCACCGACCCGGGGCTGATCGTCGCGTGCGCCGAGTTCCTGATGGAGTTCAACGAGTACGGCCACGCGGCCGAGGTGCTCAAGGGGAACCTGCGGAAGGGGCTGGCGACCGAGGCGTGGGCGCACGAGGCCCTGGCCGTGGCGCTCCAGGCCGGCAACGGCAACCCGGTGGAGGTGGAGCGGGCCGCGGTGTCCGCGATCGACCTCGACCCGGCCGACGCCAAGGCGTACCTCAAGGCCGCGCGGGCCGAGGACGGGCTGAAGAACCACGCCCAGGCGGTCGCGTTCTGCAAGCGGGCCGCCGAGTGCAGCCCGAACGACCCGACCCCGTACGCCAACGCGATGGCCTACGCCGAGCGGGCCAGCGACGTGCGCAGCGACGCCGTGCTGTGGGCGGCCAACAACCTGCTCAAGCGGGACTGGAGCACCACCGACGGCGTGGACTACCACAAGCAGGTGAACGACCGGCTGCCGAAGCTGGCGGCCAAGCTGCACGCGGCCGGCCAGAAGACCGACGCCCTCGACAAGGTGGCGGCCGAGCAGACCCGGCGCGACCTGGTGATCGAGTTGCAGTGGCAGGGCGGCGCCGACCTGGACCTGGTGGTGACGGAGCCGACCGGGTCGGTGTGCTCGCCCACCCACAAGCGCACCACCGCCGGCGGGGTGCTCAAGGCCGACCTGCTGGACCAGCAGAACGACCGGTCCGAGGTGTACACCGCGGCCAGCGCGTTCAGCGGGGTGTACACCGTCACCGCGAAGCAGGCGTTCGGCCGCCCCATCGGGGGCCGCGCCCAGGTCAAGGTGACCCGGTTCAAGGGCACCCCGCAGGAGAGCACCGACCTGCTCGACGTGCCGCTGACCGGCAAGCCGGTCGAGGTCAAGCTGGTCGGCGGCTCGCGGACCGAGCTGGCGACCGTGCATGACGAGATGAGCGCGGGCGCGGACCTGCGGGCCGAGACGACCGGCTCGGCGGTGACCGGCGGCGCGTCGGGCATCGGCGTCGGGTTCGGCCGCGCCGGCGCGGCGCTGAACTCGCCGATCACCTCGTCGAACGGCCCGACGATGCCGGTGGTGGCGACCGAAACCGAGGCCCGCAAGCCGGGCATCGACGGCGCCGGGGACGTCCGGGCGACGTACAAGCTGAACCCGGACCGCAAGACCTACAGCCTCACCGTCAGCCCCGTGTTCGCCGGGGTGAAGGGCGAGCTGGCCCTGCCCAAGGTGCCGCTGCTGCCGGGCGCCGAAAAGTGACCCCCGCGACCGCCAAAACCTGAGCGGTTGCGAACCCGCGGCCCGACCGGGATGTCTAATCCCGGTCGGGCCGCGGGCGTTTCGGCCGAACCCCGCCCCGTCCGGTAACAAATCGTAAAGTCTCGCTCGGTAAAGTGATACGGCTTTAGAACTTGCGACCGGACAAGTTGAGGCTTCGCGCCGTCCCGTGCGGCGGCTTACAATGTGTGCGGCGCGATCCCGCGCCGGAGGACGTGATCATCAGCAAGGCATTCGACACCCAGCGGGAAGAGTTCTCGGTCGCGAGCGAGCGGGCGGTGCTGGTCAGCGTGGCGCTGCCCGAGCGCCCGTGGCCCAACGAGGCCGACCCGTGCGACGAGATCCGCGGGCTGGCGGAGACCGCCGGGGCCACCTCCGTGGCCGAACTCACCCAGCGGCGCCACGACATCCAGCTCGCCACCTACCTCGGCACCGGCAAGGTCGGCGAGCTGCACGACCTGGTCGAATCGGCCGACGCGGACGTGGTCATCTTCGACAACGACCTGCTGCCGAACCAGGCGCGGAACCTGGAGCAGGCGCTGGGCGTGAAGGTGCTCGACCGCAGCGAGCTGATCCTGGACATCTTCGCCAGCCGCGCCCGCACGGCCGAGTCGAAGCTCCAGGTGGAGCTCGCGCAGCTCGAGTACTCGCTCCCGCGGCTCAAGCAGATGTGGAGCCACCTGTCGCGCCAGAAGGGCGGCGGGATCGGGCTCCGCGGCCCGGGCGAGACCCAGCTCGAGACCGACCGCCGGCTGGTGCAGCACCGCATCCGCGACCTGAAGCGCAAGCTGGACGAGGTGCTGGCCCGCAAGGAGCGCGAGGTGAAGAGCCGCGCGGAGGAGCACACGGTCTCGCTCGTGGGCTACACCAACGCGGGCAAGTCGCAACTGATGCACGCGCTGACGAAGGCCGACGTGTACGTCAAGAACCAGCTGTTCTCGACGCTCGACACGCGGACCCGGCAGTGGCACATCCGCGACTGGGGCCGGGTGCTGCTGTCGGACACCGTCGGGTTCATCCGCGACCTGCCGCACCACCTCGTCGCGTCGTTCAAGGCCACGCTGTCGGAGGCCCGGCACGCGAAGCTCCTGCTCCACGTCGTGGACGCGAGCAGCCCGCAGGCCGAGGTCCACATCCGCGCCGTGAACAACGTGCTGAAGGAGCTGGACTGCGGCGACCGCCCGACCCTTCTGGTGCTCAACAAGGTGGACAAGCTCCAGGACCGCTCGCTGCTGACGCTCCTGGAGGCCCACCACCCGCGGGCGGTGACGGTGAGCGGGCTGACGGGCGAGGGGCTGGACCAGCTCGAGGACGCGGTGATGGAGGCGCTCGCGGAGGACTTCGCGGAGGCCGAGATCGTCACGGACTCGGGCAACGGGCGGGTGCTGGCGTTCCTGAACGCCCACGCCGAGATCTACCGCCAGGAGTTCCGCGACGACGCGAACGAGGTGGTGATCCGGTGCCATCTGCCGAAGCACCTACTGCACCACATCGCCGGGCCGACGGTGCAGGTGCGGTTCGTGGAGCGCACGGGCCGGCCGGAAGCGGCGGGGCGCCGCGAGGTCGGGTGAGGTCGGTGTTGTGCGTGTGGCGGGCCGCGCCCGCTACACGCACACTTCCACGGTCAGGAAGTTGTCGGGCTCGGCCTTGTACAGCGCCGACGCCACCCGTAACGTCCGGATGCGGTCGTCGTGCCAGGGGCTCTCCAGCCGCGGCATCGTGTCGGGGTGGGGGAAGTCCTCCAGCACGTCGCACCGCACTAACATCGCCCGCACCTTGCGGATGCGTTCTTCTCCCAGGTGCTCGCAGGTCAGGAACAGGGCGTACCTCACGCTCGCGACCGGGAGCCCGGCGTCGAGCCGGATGTGCCCCTCGACGAAGTGCCCGGCGACCGCGTTGAGCACGAAGTTGAGCAGGAACCAGCGGTCCGCTTTCGGGATCGGCAGGATGGGGTTCGCGGGCGTCGTGGCGCGGGCCGCCGCCCACACCTTCTGGATCGCGAGCCGGTTCAGGAAGATCTCGTCGATCGACCGTTCCATTACGGTGCGGATCTTGAGAGTGCCGTCGGCGAAGATGTTCAGGCTGATCGTGAGCCGGTCCAGGAACTCTTTCGCCTTCCACTGCCGCTTGGCCTGCCGCCGCGCCCACCACCAGGTGAACACGAAGGTGGTGCCCGATGTGGTCGCCGCGACGAGAATGGTCACGATGACACGTTTGGTGTACTCGGCCGACACCTCGGCCTCGTTCAGCCCGAACAGGAACATGCCGCCCCTCAAGGTTTGGCGCCCCGAATCCCGACCGGCCGCGTGGGGCTGTGTATTTTATGAGGCGCCGAACCCGGGTCGGTTCGCTCGCTGACGCGCACCGCGGCCCGGCGCTGTAACGGGGGTTACAGTGCCGATCGATAGCAGCAGGTAGGGTACGGGCTGGACATTCGCTGCCGTTCGACTGGCCACGGGCTACCACTTCGCCGGGCGACTGCTACCCACAAATCCCACGCAATTTTTGCCGCTCACGCGGTTCCGGTCCCGCTGCCATCGGAATGATGTGGGGCGACCGACTCCGGTTGAAGAGTGACGGTGTTCTGTAGCCGGCCTCTGTCAACGAATTTCAATCCCGGGAAGCCGAAGTTGCGAATGGTCATGAAATCTGTGGGGATTAAGGCACTCGGACGCGGGCGAGATCGAGCCGGCCATCGAGCCCCCAAGCTCCTGCTGGTCCTTCGTTACTAAGTCATTGCCCGGATTCGGCTTCCCAGGATTGAAATTCGTTGACAGAGGCCGGCTACAGAATACCGCGCGCATACGGATCAAGCGGATTCCAGTCGCTTCCAGTTGGTGGGGCGTGCCCCGCACAGGTCTTTGAGTGTGGTCCGCTCACTCCGTGAGCGGTCGCTCCGGGTATGGGATGGGCATGGCGCGTAACAACAGGCTCTGCAAGTCTGGGCCGCGAATCGGACCCGCGGGCCGACCGCTCACGGAGTGAGCGGACCACACTCAATGGGCAGGACCACGCTGCGCGAACTGGAAACGACTGGATTCGGTAGGGCGCGGTGCTTCCGCTGTCCTCAACCGAGACGGCCCGAACGGGGCTTGTGTGAGCGAGGCCGGCGCAGCGCCGGTTCCGGAGTTGCGGCACGCGGACGTGGGGGGCGCGTATGCGGATCGGATTCTTGTGTGTCAAAGGCGAACCGCGCGGCCGGACGATCCGGCAACGCGGCTGCACTCGCCCACCGAACTTATTACCGCTGGCTACCGAACAGACCCATCGAGAAGCTGAACAGTTGGCGGTGGTCGTACGGCCCCTTCACCACCGGGAACGCGAGGTCGAACGCCAGCGGGAGCGGCCCCAGCGCCGGCACCGACAGCCGGATGCCCGTACCCACCGACACCCGGTAGTCCTTGATGTCGAATTTGCTCTCCACCGTCCCGTGGTCCACGAACGCGACCCAGAACATCTTCTCGCTCGGCAGAATCGGGATCTGGTACTCGATCGAGTTGAGCAGCGAGAACGTGCCGCCGACCGCCAGCGTGTTCTCGTACGGCCCGACCCCGCGGAAGCTGAACCCGCGGAAGCTCCGGATGCCGCCGGCGTAGAACCGCTCGAACACCGGGGCGTTGGTGCCCGCGACCGCCACCTGGGTGCGGAACCCGAGCACGTGGCGCTGGCTCCCGTCCTCGCGGGCCAGGTACTTGGTGGAGAAGAACTGGGTGAACTCGGCCGTCCCGACCGGGAACGTGTAGTCCCCGAGCACCTGCTCGAACCCGGCGTCGAACATACTCCCCTTCGTCGGGTAGACGTACGAGTCGCGGGTGTCGCGGGTGATCCCGGCCCGCAGCCCGAGCAGGAAGTGGTTCCCCGCGTCCTTGGCGATCGACCACGGGGCGTACGCGGGCACGTCGCGCACGTTCACCCCTTCGACGCGGGTGCTGGCCGACGCGGTCCAGATCGAGTCCAGCCGCCGGTCGATGGTGACGCGCCCGCCGTACCGGTCCTCGTTGTACTCCGCGAACGAGCGGTTGTAGAAGTACGCCGAGGTGGTCAGCCCGAACGGGGTGTCGAACAGGTACGGCTCCCGGAACGTCGCCGAGTACCGCTGGAACGTGGTGCCCGGCGCGGCCTCGAGGCGCAGCTCCTGGCCGGCCCCGCGGAACGCCCGGCCGTACCGGAAGTCGTCCCAACTCGTCGGGATGCGGGTGATGTCGAAGTTGCGCTCGTTGAGCGAGATGTTACCCGTCAGCCCGGCGTCCGAGTTCACGCTGCCGCCGAAGATGATCTGCCCGGTGCGGGTCTCCTTCACCCGCACGTGAATGTCCTTGAACGAGGTGTCCAGCTCGTTCGGCATGTCCCGGACGGTCGGCGGCTCTTCCATATCGAAGAGGCCGAGGCGCGCGAGGCGCATCTGGGCCTCTTCGAGCTTCGGGTACTCGAGGATCTGCCCCGGCCGCAGGTCGAGCTGGTTCAGGATGACGCGGTCGCGGGTGATCTCGTTGCCGTCAATGATGATGCGGCCGACCCGGTCGGGCACCCCGCGGTCGTTGCCCACGTTGTACTGCACCTGGACGACGCCGGGCTCGACCTCGTACCACTGCTCATCGACGGCCACATTGTGCCCGCGGCTGCCGTAATAATCGCGGAGCCGCGTCAGGTCGCGCTGGGCGATGCGGCGGTCGTACCGCTCGCCGGGCTTCAGCTCGGTGACGGCCATGAGCTTGTCGGTCTCGAACGACTTGTTGCCGCTGATGATCTTGTCGGACACGCGGTGCTGCTGGCCCTCGACGATGTGGTACACGATGGTGACGCGGCTCTGGTCGGCCGAGCGGCGCACCTCGGGCTCGATCTTGACCGCGAGGTAGCCGAGCGCCTGGTAGTACTCGGTGAGCGCCTTGCGGTCCATCTCGATCGTCATCGGGTTGAACTTGCCGCCGATCGCGCCCGCGAACGCCGTCTTCGTGGTGATCTGGGTCTTGAGCCGCCCGGTGATCGCGCCGACGTTCCCGACGAACTCGACGCCCGCCACCTTCACGACCGGCCCTTCGACGATGTTGTACACGACGCGGCTGTCGGTCGGTTTGTTCCCCTCGACCAGTTCGACGGTCGCGTGGTACCGCCCGTCGTCCTGGTAGCGGCGCAGGATGGCGGCGCGGCCGACCTCGTTGGCCATCGGGTTCATGGCGTCGCCCTTGCGCAGCCCGGTGAGCGTGCGCAGGTCGCCGTCGCTGAGGTGTTGCGCCCCGTGGTACACGATCTCCTGGACCGTGTTGCCCAGTTCGGTGACGACGAACGTGACCGTCACCCGGCCGTCGGACTCGTTGGTGGTGAGCACGCGGACCCCGTCGGCCGTGAACCAGCGCGTGCTCTGGAGCCGGCGCACGTCCTCTTGAACGAGCGCCTGGTCGTAGGGCTTGCCGGCGCGGGTGTGGACCATGTTGAGGATCTGGGCGGGCGAGCGGAGGCGGCTTCCGGCGGTTTGGACCTCGGCAATCGTTTTCCCCTGCGGGTTGTCGGCCGCGGTCAGCCACCCGCGCGAGCCCGCGAGCAGCGCGAGTGCGAACACGGCGGCTACGAGCCACGGACGGAGACGACGACAGGCGGGCATCGGATTCCCCTGAGGGCCTCGGACAGCGGCGGAGCGGTATCGGTGGCGCGAGACGGGCCAATACGCCGGGGAGAAATTTGTGTCAAGATCGTGGCGCGCGGTGCCGAAAGGCGAACACCAGAAGGTCAGGAAAATGCCCACCACAAAGGCACGAAGAGAGCGCGAAGGGACACCGAGAAGGCAAGAGAACGAAGGGAAGGACGAGAAGCTGGATCGAAAAAGAAGGAAACCAAAGGGGGCCGGCGCGGCCCGTTCGGTTACTTCGGTTCCCCCTCCGGCTTTCGACTTCCCTTTGTCCTCTTGCCTTCTCGGTGTCCCTTCGCGCTCTCTTCGTGCCTTTGTGGTGAACTCTTCTCTTCGGCCTCTACTGAGCCCGCAGAGTGATCTCATACCGCAGTTGGTTGATGACGCTCGGGTGCGCACCCGCCGGGGCCGCGCCGGTCAGTGTGAACGTGTTGCCCTTCAGTTCGTACACGAAAGGCTTGAGCGTGTCGGGGTCTTCGGGCACCGGCACCAGCTTGATGTCGGCCAGCGATTTGGGCGGTTTGCCGTCGCCGGCGGCCGCATGCAACCGGACGGCCTCGACGGCGCGCATCAGCGCGACCCGGCGGTTCAGCCGGGTGTGCGCCTCGAACGTCTTCTCGATCGCGGGCACGTTCATCGCGAACACGCTCACGATCGGGTCGCCGCTCTCCTTGCGCAACTTCTCGGACCGCTCGCGCACCTTCGTAATCTCGGTGCGGGCGTCGGGGACGTTCAGGCTGAAGCACTTCGCGAGGTCGTCGTTGTACGACCGGTACGCGGCGACCGCCCGCAGCGCCACCACCTGCGCCGCCGGCATCTCCTTGATCGCCGCCGCGTCCCAGCCCAGGGTGAGGAGCTGCTTCCGCGCGCCCGGGTAGTTCATAGTGGCGTACGCCGTTGTACCGATGCCGCCGGTGCCGATCTGCTTGTCGTCGGGGCGGCCCATCGTCTGGAACGCGGTCATCATCTCCTCGAGCAGCGCGTTCGCGCGGTCTGTCGAGAGCACACCCTTTTCGAGCAGCCGTGCGTTCGGGAACAGGTTGTCGAACAGTCTGGCTTCGCCCTCGAACGCGATCCGCGGGTCGATGACCGGGCGCGGAAGGGTGGTGAGCGCCCAGTACATGTTCGGGCCGCCCGGGCGCTGGATCAGGTGGTCCACTTCGCCCAGGAAAATGCTGGCGACCGCGATGCCGACGAGCGTGTGAATGAGGGTCGGGCCTTCGCCCACGTCCTTGCCGAGCCGCATCCCGATTTGGATGCAGCGGACGGCCTCGTCGAACTTCCCCTCCGCGAGCGCGGCGCGCGTCCGCAGCTTCTGGAACCGGGCCAGTTCGCGGAAGGTTTGCACCTCCGTGAGCAACCCGTCGATGTTACCGACCGACAGCTTGGAGCCCAGCTCCCAATCGCACCGGTCGGCCCGTGCGGCGTCGTCGAGCGCGCGGAACGAGGCCGCGTGTGTCGCGAGGTACTTCTTCACCTCCGCCAGCGGCAGGGCGTCGACCGGCGCCTCTTCCCACTTGATGAGGGTGTCCTGGAGCTTCTTCGCCTCCTGGGCGTCGTGGGGCCAGTTCGGCTGGAGCAGCTTCGCGCGGTGGTAGTCCATCGCGGCGTTGCCCGGCTTGCGGTCGCGGAGCCGGGGCAACAGTTCGTACTTGAGTGCCGGCGCTGCGGCCGGGGCCGGCGACGCCGCGAGCCGGGTGACGAGCGCGGCCGGCGAGTGGGGACGCTCCACACCTTCGGGCGGGGCGTCCTTTTTCGGCTCGGGAGCGCGTTCTGGTGGTTGTGCCCCCGCGAGCGCGGACGCCAGGAACAGGAAGATCAACACGCGCGCCATGTCTGGTCCCTCCGGATGCTTCACTTCTCGCCCGGCGGAGGCGCCGAGGGGCCGAGTGGGGGCAGCGCGCCGAGCCCGACCGTAAGTAACTCGTTGCGTACCCCGAACCAGCGGACCGCCGCGCCCGGTTCGGGCGCCGGGCTGTCGGCCCACGGCGGGGCGGGCGCGTGTTCCACCGCGGGCGTGGCGCCCTTCGGCGGGGGCGTGAACCGGTCGATGTACACGATGCGCTCGGTCGGCTGGGGAGCGGGCCGGAACACGAGCGCCGCGGCCAACCCGGCCGCGACCAGCGCGCAGGCCCCCGCGACGACGCGCCAGAACAGGAGCGCCCGGGCCTTGGACTCCCGCCCCGCGGCGAACATGAGCGCGTGCCAGTTGAACCCGTGCGGGGACGGGTCGAGCTGCGCGAGTGCGACCGCGAGCGGGTCGGGCCGGTTCGGCGGGTGTTGGGGTGCGGGGGTGCTCATGTGGCTCGGACGGGGCGCTCGGCCCCGAGTTTCTGGCGGAGGGTTTCGATGCCCGCGGCGTAGCGCCGGTAGCAGGTCGCGGCGGAACTGCCCACCGCTTGAGCGATCTGCTCGAACGTCAGCCCGCCCCACAGGTGCGCCACGATGATCTCGCGCGTCTCGGCGGGGAGGCCGGAGAGGGCTTCGGCGGCGGCCCGCGCGTCCAGCCCGGTGGGGTCGTAGGACGGCTGGAACCACCGGGGCGCGCTGTCGGCGGCGGCGGCCTCGTACCGGTGCCGCCGGCGGGCCGCCCGGCTGGCGTCGATGGCCCCGTTCCGCACCACCTTGTAGAGCCACGGGAGCAGGTTGTCCGGCGGGGTGCCGAGGCGGACCAGTTTGAGGAACGCGGTCTGCACCACGTCCTCCGGGGTCGCGCACCACTGCCGCGCGTACAGCACGAGTGCCGCCGCGTACCGATCGACCAGTTCGGCTAGCTGCTCCGGTCCCATCGAAAGGTACTGACGCCGCTCCCGCCGTGGCATTTCAGGCGCCCGCGGCGGCACTATACCAAACGGGTATGAAACTTACCCCTCTGGGCGATCAGGCGGTGCTGGCGTACCTCGCGGACGAGCCCGCGGCGGTGGCGCTCGCCGCGACCGTCCGCGCGGCCGACCCCGCCTGGCTGTTCGACGTCGTCCCGGCCTACGCGAGCGTCGGGGTGTTCTTCGACGCCGATCAAATTCGCGCCGCAGACGTAATGGACTGGCTGAACGCGCTGGCGAGCGGGGGGCGCGGACCCGCCGAGGCGGTGCTCGGTGGCAATGCCCACTCGGTGGGCTCACGCCCCCCGCTCGCCTTTCGCGTTCCCGTGTGTTACGAGATGCAGCTCGATTTACCCCGCGTGTGCGAGCACACCGGCCTTTCGGCCGACGCCGTCATCGAGCGGCACACCGCGACCGTTTACACGGTGTACGCGGTCGGGTTCGTGCCGGGGTTCCCGTATTTGGGGTACCTGCCATCGGAACTGTGTGGGGTGGGGCGGCTGCCGAGCCCCCGAACACGGGTGGAACCCGGAAGCGTCGGGCTGACGGGGTGCCAGACGGGCATTTATCCGCTGGCGCGCCCCGGCGGCTGGAACCTGATCGGCCGAACGCCGCTGACGATCGTGGACGCGGCCGACGGGTTCTTTCCGCTGCGGGTGGGGGACACGGTCCGCTTCGAGCGCATCGACGAGGCGCGGTACCGACAGTTAGAAGGCGAGCGATTAGAGGGCGGGCGAGGGGGCTGAATCCCCTCTGCGCCCGCCCAGGCGGCGGTTAGTAGTCCCGGGCTGCGAACCGCCACGCCGAAATCCCGAGGAGGGTACCAATGCCGCACAGAGACACGAGCACCATTTCGGCCCAGGAGGTGCGAATCGGTCGGTCGTACTCCTTCGCCTTCAACTCGTTGGGGGTGAGCACCCCTTCGGCAATGACGCGCACGAGCCGGTCGTCCATTTCGTAGGTGCGAGGAGTGATGGTGTGGATCGCGCTGAACACTGGGAACGTGGACCGCGGAATGAACCCCCACAGCGGCTGCTCGGATTCGACCTCGCGCAGTACGGCCTCCGGCGTGCCGGCCTGCGGCTTGGCCTGAGCCGCCTGCTCCCGGCGGCTCTCGATGCCGTCGTTCACCTTGCCCACGCCCCACAACAGGCCCCACGCCACGCCGGTGAGCAGGATCGCGACCAACGTGCTACGGGTCAACACCGCCGCCAGCGTCGAGAACGCGTACAGCACGGCGAAGCAGAACGTGATCACGGGGATGATGCTCAGGAAGTTGAGCGGCCAGAGCCCGGTCCGCACGCCGATCGCCAGCCACACGCCGAGGACGGTGACCGTCGTGAGGATGAGCACGAACGTCAGGCCGCCGACGTACTTGTAGACCAGCAGGCGGACCCGGCCGATCGGTTTGGACACGAACAGGTCGAGGCTCCCCTTCGCCAGCATGTTCGGGATGAACCCGGCCGTGATGACGACCGCGACGAAGAGCAGCACGGACCCGGCGACCCAGTTGACGAGGTACTTTTCCAGGTAGTACACGCAGTCGCGCAGGGACCGGTACAGGTGCGGGATCTCGTACACGAACAGGATGGACACCTTGTGCCGCCACGCGAGCCGGTCCTCGACTTTGGTCCCCTTCGTCGTGACCTGGTATCGCACTTCTGTCGGGAGCGCCTTTTTCGGGGCGTCCTTTGCGTCCGTTTTGTTCGCGTCCGTTTTGTTCGCGTCCTTTTTGGCGTCGGCGCCTTCCGGCTTTTCCAACTCTGGCGGGCCGCCGGTGACCTTGACGTCGTTGAGGAACTGGAGCTCGCTTTGAAGCATCCGATCGACCTCGGACCGGGACACCGGCAACCCCGGCCGGTTCGCCTTTTTCATGTCCTCGGGGGTGGCGCAGGCGACGACGAACTCGAACGCGTAGTCCGCCTTCCACGGCTCCGCGGTGTTGGTCGAGGTGACGTTTTCGACGGAGAACTTGGGGCGCCCGCTCTCGGGGTTGGAGTCGAGGAGCCGGGTGTACAGCTCGAGGTGGTCGTCCAACTCGTCCCGGAGGGTGACCGGGCGGAAGCCGACGCTCGCAATGAGAAGTATGAGGAGCGCGGCCAGCACCAGCATCACCTGGAGCACCCAGCCGCTTTTGGCTTCGCGGTACGAGTCCTGA
The DNA here is from genome assembly GCF_034097035.1 of Gemmata algarum. NCBI lineage: Bacteria > Pseudomonadati > Planctomycetota > Planctomycetia > Gemmatales > Gemmataceae > Gemmata > Gemmata algarum. The sequence goes on along the minus strand of NZ_JAXBLV010000166.1, from coordinate 27,392 downwards.
AGGAACGCCAGGAATTGCATCGGTTATTTCTCCCGCCGCGAGGTGCCGACCTGCCGGGCGCGGCCCGGGCGCCGCGGGCCGCGGTCCCGTTCGTCCGCGGCGTCGGTCGCGTCCACCATCGACACGAACACGTCCTCAAGGCTCTGCTTCTTCTCGACCAAGTGCCGCAGGTTCAGCCCCTTCCCTTGGAGGAGGGCGAGTACCGGATCGATCCCTTTCCCGTCGGGGAGCACCACCTCGACGTGCTCGCCGGCGGGTTCCACCGTGTAGCCGAGCTTCGTCACCTCATCCCCGGGGAACGTTTGCCCCGAAGACAAGCCGATCACGAACCGGTTCTGCTGCCGGGTCAGGTCCGCGACCGTCCCCTGGCGCACCAGCTCCCCCTGGTGCATGATCGCGACCCGGTCGCACACCAGCTCCACCTCGCCCAGCAGGTGCGAGTTCAGGAACACGGTGCGGCCCTCGGCCTTGAGCTGCTGCATGAGGTCGCGGATCTCGCGCCGGCCCACCGGGTCCACCCCGTCGGTCGGCTCGTCCAGGAAGATGACGGCCGGGTCGTGGAACATGGCCTGGGCGATCCCGAGCCGCTGCTTCATGCCCTTCGAGTACGTGCGGATGCGGTTGTCCATCCGCTTCCGGATGCCGACCACCTCGAGCATCTCGGGGATCTTGCGGCGCCGCTCGCTCCGGGCCATGCCGTAGAGCTGGCCGTAAAAGTCCATGAGCGTGTACCCGGTGTGGTAACCCGGGAACGCGTGGTCTTCCGGCAGGTACCCGACCCGCCGCCGTGCGGCCGCGGTGCCCGACGGGAGCCCGAGCAGGGTGGCGTCGCCGTCGGTCTTGTGGACGATGCCGAGTAGGACTTTGATGAGCGTCGTTTTGCCGGCCCCGTTTTGGCCCAGCAACCCGTAGATCTCGCCCGGCTCGACGCGGATCGACACCCCGCGCAGGGCCTCGACCTGGCCGTAGGACTTCCGGAGGTCGCGCGTCTCGATCACCGCCATGGTTCGCCTCGGGGCTTCGGACCGTGGAACGGCTTACCCTAAATGAAATCGGTCGTCACGCAGAAGATACGGACAACCCGGTGCGGGAGCAATGGAGTACAACAACGGGGGGCCGAACCTGTACAACCGCGAGGGCCGCTGCCGTGCCGAAGTTAACCGTCGAAGGTGTGGGGGAGTTCGAGGTGCCCGCGGGCAAGCGGCTCGTGCTGGCGCTGGTGGACGAGGCGGGCGTGGACCAGCTCCACGCCTGCGGGGGCAAGGCCGCGTGTACGACCTGCAAAGTCGAGTTCGTTTCCGGCGAGCCCGACCAGATGACGGAGGCCGAGAAGCGCGTGCTCGCGGCCAAGGGGCTGAGCGGGGTGCGGTTGAGCTGTCAGATCGCGTGCGACGCGGATCTGGCCGTGAGGTGCGTGAGCCGGTTCGCCGGCAGCGGGCGCAAGAACGCGGGGCCGCGCCCGGGCGACGCGATCGACCCGCCCGCGGTCTGGACGCCGAAAGAGTGAGCCGGGAGGTCGCCCCGAGGCGTCACCAACGGCTCAACACGCGCGGCCCGCGGAGCGCATGTGCGGAACCGTTCCGCGGGCGGGCACTCAGAAGTCACTGAACCCGTCGGCGCCGAGCGAATCCAGTTCGTGACCCTTCGCGGGGCCGTTACTGCCCCGCCGGTGGTTGATCGCTTTCGTGACCGCCGCCCGGGGCTTGGGACCGCCCCCCCTCTTCGCCGGCTTCGCCGCTTTCGCGGCCGGCGCGTGTCCGCCCGGGCCCAGATTGAACCGGCCCACCAGGTCGCGGAGCTGGGCCGCCTGGTCGGTGAGGGTCTGGGCGGTGGCGCTCATCTCCTCGGTCTGGGAGGCGTTCCGCTGGGTGACCGTGTCCATCTGGGCGACCGCCTTGTTCACCTGCTCGATGCCCGTCGATTGCTCGCGGCTGGCGGACGCCATCTCGGTCACGATGTCGGTGACCCGCTTGACGCTGGTGACGATCTCGGCCAGCGTGGTGCCGGACCGGTTGACCAGTTCGGTGCCGGTGTCCACCTTCTTCACCGAGTCCTGGATCAGGGCTTTGATTTCCTTGGCCGCGGTGGCGGACCGCTGGGCCAAGTTGCGGACCTCGGTGGCGACTACCGCGAACCCGCGCCCTTGTTCCCCGGCGCGGGCGGCTTCGACGGCGGCGTTCAGGGCCAGCAGGTTGGTCTGGAACGCGATCTCGTCGATGGTGGTGATGATGTCGGCGATCCTCTTGCTGGACGCGTTGATCTCGCTCATCGCGCCGACCGCGGAACTCACCACGCTCCCGCCCTTTTCGGCGATCTCCTTGGACCCGCTGGCGAGTTGGCGGGCCTGCTGGGCGCTGTCCGCGCTTTGCCGCACGGTTGAGGTAATCTGTTGCAGGGTGCTGGCGGTCTCCTCCAGGCTGCTGGCCTGTTGCTGCGCGCCGGTGGAGATTTCTTCACTCGCGGCGGACAACTGCCCGGACGCGTCCGCCAGTTCCTCGGCCACTTCCCGCACGCCTTCCAGCGCGGACCGCACGCTCCCCACGGCCTCGTTCAGCGCCGCCCCCACCTGTCCGAGGTCGTCGTCACCGAGGGCGGGCATGGCTTGGGCGAAGTCGCCCGCCGCCATCCGGTTGACCGCCCCCAGCACCACGGCCACCTTGCGCTTCTGCTCGGTGATGTCGGTGGCGAACTTGACCACCTTATAAGGCTTGCCGTCGGCGCCCACGATCGGGTTGTAGGAGGCGTGGATCCACAATTCCTTGCCGCCCTTGCCGACCCGCCGGAACTCACCCGTTATGTACTCGCCCCGGTTCAGCTTGGCCCAGAACTCCCGGAACTCGGGGCCGGCAGCGTGCGCGGGCTCGACGAACATGCTGTGGTGCCGCCCCTGGATTTCGGACAGCTTGTAGCCCGTTGTCGCCAGAAAGTTTTCGTTGGCGGTGGCGATGGTGCCGTCGAGGTTGAACTCGACCACCGCCATCGCCTTGCGGATCGCCGCGATCTGCCCTTGGTAGTCGGCGTTCGCCGCCTCCAGCGCGAGCCGCTTCGTGACCACGTCCCAGGTGACCATGGTGCCTAGCCGGGCGCCGGTCGCCGAAAACAACGGCTTCACGCGCAGCTCGAGCGTCTCCGGCCCGAGGCGGATGAGCGTCGACGGCGGGATGGTGTCGGGGCTCGTGAGTGTCCGCCGGACGTTCTCGGGGCGCTTGTGGAACACGTCGATCGACTGGCCCACCAGCGACTCGGCCCGGACCGGCAGGTGCTCCTGGAGCGCCTTCAAGGTTCGGATGGTGGCCGCGTTGGCGTACCGAATCACGAACTGCGTGTCGCAGAACATGACGTTGAATTCGACGGCGTCCAGGATGTGCGCCGGCACCTCGGCGGGCAGCGCCGCGGCTCCCTTGGCGGCGGTCCGTCCCGCGGCGGGCGTGTGGCTGAAAAAGCCCATAACGTGTCACTGGTCCGGAGGAGGGGTAGCGAGTCAGGTCGCGTGCCGAATCCGGAAACGGCCCACCGCTCCGCTCGTACGGACCGGCTGGGCCGCTTTCGCCGGCGGGAGCGGGGCACGCGCTCCCGGTCGCACGGACGACCGTTTTCGAACAACGGGACGGGGCGTCGTATGCTCACCGGCGGCCCGATCAATAGGATCGATTCCTTCCGCACGGATTTGCTCACACCATAATTCGCCGGCTGGGGGCAGCCTCGAATGTCCTGATGGGTACTGGGTTTGTGGCCGATGCGTCCGGCGGACTTGGCAGTCCAGGGCGCCGCTGGTTAGGGTGATGAGGTGTTCTGTGACTTGTTCCCGGCCCGCTCGTCCTCACTTGGAGAGGCCCTTGAGCCGTTACGCCCGCAGCCAGGTGTCCGGCCCCGCGATGGGGTTATTGGTGACCGCCGCCATTAGCGTCACGGCTCTCATCGTGGCGCTCATCATCGATGTCGTCATTTTGGCCACGTTTCGCCTCGAGCCACAACAGAAAACACAGATAACCATCCGGACCACCTGGGCCGCGCTGATGCTGGTGGCCAACTTCGTGATCATCAACGGGGCGCTCCGCATGAAACAACTGGAGAGTCACCCGCTCGCGCTAACCGCGTGTATTCTCGGTATGATCCCGTGCCTCGGCCCGTGCTTCGTTCTCGGCCTCCCGTTCGGCATCTGGGGGCTCACCGTGTTGAACGAATCCCGAGTCCGACGGGCCTTCCGGTGACGAACTCGTGACCGCGGTGAGCCGGGGCGGGATGGGGCTGATCGCGCTAGCCCGCGCGGCTCCCGGAGCGGCACAGGGCCTCCAGAACCGCGCGGGGCTTGCCGGCGTCGAGCGCGGCTTCAGCCCGCTCCACGCCCTCCCGGAGCGTTCGCACGGCTTCGGCGGCCCACAGGGCCGCGGCGGCGTTTGCCAGCACGATCCGCCGGGCCGGGCCGTCCTCGCCCGCCAACACGCCGCTCACGGCGGCCGCGCTCTCAGTCGCGTCTTGCGCGCGGATCGCCGTGAGCGACACCGGGGCCAAACCGAACTCCGACGGCGGCCACTCGCGCGCCTCGTACTCGTTGCCGCGCACGACCCGCACCATCGTCGGTGCCGTTAGGCTCACCTCATCCAGCCCATCCCGGCTACACACCAAAACCGCTTGCCGGACGCCCAAACGCGCCAGCGCCGCCGCCAACGGGTCTAACAACTCAGATTTCCCCACGCCGAGAAGTTGGTACGGTGCATTGGCCGGGTTCGCCAGCGGCCCCAGCAGGTTGAACAGGGTGCGAACGCCGAGCTTCTTCCGGAGGGCGGAAACGTGGGCCATGCCGCGGTGAAAGTGCGGGGCGAAGCAGAACGCGAACCCGGTGCGGTCGAGGCACTGCTGCGCCCACTCGGGGCCGGCTTCGATCGGCACGCCCAACTCGCGCAGCACGTCCGCGCTGCCCGACTTGCTCGACACGGCCCGGCCCCCGTGCTTCACCACGGGCACGCCGGCCCCGCACGCCACGAGGGCCGCCGCGGTGCTGATGTTGAACGTCCCGCTGTCGTCACCGCCGGTCCCGCAGGTGTCGAGCACCGGCCCGGACACCGGCACGAGTTGGAGCATTTGTTCGCGCAGCACGAGCGCCGCGGCGGCCACCTCCTCTGCCGTTTCCCCCTTCATGCGGAGGGCCGTAATAAACGCCGCGCCGCGGACCTCGTCCACCCGACCGGCGACGAGGTCGCGGACCGCGTCGGTGACCTCTGCCGCGGTCAGGTGTCGCCCGGACAGGAGCGCCGAAAACAGTTCGGGGAACCAAGTTGGGGTCGGTAGCTCCAAGACACACGCCCTACAGGGGTGAAAGACCGGTGTACCTCGCGAAATGCTATCGCGCGGATACCGAAAGCTGCAATTTTTCTCTTCCGCTGTGAACAGTTGTTACTTATACTTCCATTCATGTAGTGGACGGGTGTAACGATTGTTCCGGTCGGGCAACCTGGGGTAGATCGAATGCTCGCGACGCCGTCCGCCACCGAACACGAACCCGCCGACAGCACGGACATCCTCTCGGGGGGCCGTCTGTCCGCTCCATCTGCCTTCGGAGACGACCCCATGTCGGAGCGCGTGCAACTCACGCCCAAGCAGCAGTCGATCTACAACTACATCCGCAAGCACATTGAGGAAAAGGGGTTCCCGCCCGCGATCCGCGACATCTGCACGGAGTTCGGCATCTCCTCGCCCAACGGCGTGATGTGCCACCTGAAGGCACTCCAGACGAAGGGGTACATCAACCGCGTCCAAAAGGGCGAGAACTCGCAAAAGGCGCAGGCCCGCGGGATCACCATCCCGGGCGTCACGTCCGGCGGGTTCAGCTTACCCCTTGTTGGCGTGGTCGCTGCGGGCAAGGCCATCGAATCCGCTGAAGACGATCAGCGGCTCGAGATGCGCGAACTATTCGGCAGCGAAGACCTGTTCGTTGTCAAAGTGCGCGGCACGTCCATGATCGAAGGGCACATTGCGGACGGCGACTTTGTGGTGATCCGCAAGGCCGAGACGTGTGAAAATGGCGAGAAGGTTGTCGCTATGATTGAGAAGGCGATGACGCTCAAGAAATACTACAAGAAAAAGAATGAAATCCAGTTGCACCCGATGAACAGCACGATGGAGCCCATCATTGTGGACCCGTCCCGTGAGGACATTCGCATCCTCGGTATACTGGCGGGCGTCATCCGTAAGTGCTGATCAAGAAACGTTATGCGTTGTGCGTCGTGTCGTCGCCCAGCCGGCGACGACACGACGCACAACGCTTTTTCAAGTGGATGTGTTTTAGGTCCTTCTGGAACGCCATCCACGTTGCGTCCCGCATCGGACCAACTGCCGGACACCACACCTCAAAAACACTTATGATCTGGCGCGGCGATCGTTGGCGCGGGGTGGGAACTTGACACTCCGTTAAGAAGCTCGACACTTTCCCCATGCACCGCGAGATCAGCACTGTTGATGACCCGTTTCGATCCGAGACGCCGCTTGGGCTCTACCTGCTCACGGCTGTCGTCGGGGGACTGGTCGCGGCGGACCTGTGGCCCGTTGTTGCCGGGTGGCTCAAAGGCCAGGGCGTCGAAACGTACACCTGGGCGCGCGAGTTGTACGGGTTCCGCTACGCGCTCGCCGCGGCCGTCCTCGGCGGCGGGCGGGTGTTATACACGTCCCTGGAATCGCTGTTCGAGGGTCGTATCGGCTCCGATCTCGCCCTCGCGATCGCGTGTCTCGCAGCCATCATCCTGAAAGAACCGGTTGTTGCCGCGGAGGTGGTTTTCATCGGGCTCGTGGGCGAATGCCTAGAAGCCTATACGTTCTCGCGCACGCAGAACGCGCTCGGTAAACTCGCGGAACTGTTCCCAACCCGGTGCTGGGTGCTGCGCGACGGCGCCGAGGTTCGCACCTTTACTGCCGACGTCATCGTCGGCGACAAGGTCGTAGTAAAGCCCGGCGGCCGGGTGCCCGTTGACGGCGTGGTGACCGACGGGCGCTCGGCGGTCGATGCGAGCGCGATCACCGGCGAGAGCTTGCCGGTTGATAAGGGCGTCGGCGACGCGGTGCTGGCCGGGAGCATCGTCCAGCAGGGCGCGCTCACCGTCGAGGCGCAGAAGGTCGCGAAACAGACCGTCGCCGGACAGGTGATCGAGCTGACCGGCCAAGCGCTCAAAGACAAGGCCCCGCTCGAGCGTTACGCCGATCGGCTGGCGCGGTACTTTTTGCCGCTCGTGCTCGTGCTGGCGCTGGTCACGTTCCTGGGCAACGTCGGCTACCAAATGACCGGTGCGCCGGCCCCGGGGCTCCCGAAACCGACGCTGCGCGCCGCCGCACAAGTGGCCGCGTACCCCGCGCTGGCGGTGCTGGTGGTTGCGTGCCCGTGTGCCCTCATCCTTGCAACCCCGGCCGCGGTCATCGCCGCACTCGGACGACTCGCGGGTACCGGCGTGCTTATCAAGGGCGGTTCAGCTCTTGAGCGACTGGCCGGCGTAACCGCGTTCGCGTTCGACAAAACCGGCACGCTGACCGAGGGGAAACTCGAACTCGGCGACGTGATTCCGCTTTTCGATGTCACCCCGGAGGGGCTCCTCGCCGCCGCCGCCACCGCCGAACAGCGGAGCGAGCACCCGCTGGCGCGGCTGCTCGTGCGCGAAGCCGGCTCCCGCGGCTTGGCCCTCGCGACCGTTGACGAGTTCCGGGCGCATCCTGGGGCAGGCGTTACCGCCCGCGCCGAAGGCGGGGCCCTCGTCGTGGGGACGCGCCGGCTGATGGAGGAGCAGGGCGTCACGCTGCCGCCGGAGGCGGTGGCGGCGCTGGAACGGCTCGACGCATCCGGGCAGACATCGCTCGTCGTGGCCCGTGACGGCGTCGTGCTGGGCGCACTCGGGGCGCGTGACACGCTCCGTCCCGAAGCCGCACAAGTGCTTGCGGACCTGCGCGCGCTGGGCATTCGGCCCGTCGCGCTGCTCACCGGCGATCGCGCGGCGGTGGCGCGAACGGTTTCGGAACAACTGCCCGTTACCGAAGTTCACGCCGAGATGCTGCCGGCCCAAAAGGCCGAGTGGGTGGCCGCGCAGAAACTGCCCCTCCCGTCCCCCGCCTTTCTGACGGGGAGGGCTGCCTTGGCGGGCCGCGATACGGTCCGGGAGGAACAACGGCCGGCAGACGCACCTGCTGCGGACGCGCTCGCAACTACTGACTCGCAATCGCCTCCGGTCCCCCCCTCTCCGGTGAGCGGCGGGCGGGGGGCGGCGGTCGCGTTCGTCGGCGACGGGATCAACGACGCGCCCGCGCTCGCGCGGGCCGGGGTCGGGATCGCCATCGGCAGCGGAACGGACGTTGCTGCCGAGGCCGGCGATGTCGTGATGATGGGCGCGCCGCTCGCGCCGCTGCCGCTGCTCGTGAAGCTGTCGCGCGAAACGGTCCGCATCATCCGGCAGAACATTCTGATCTTCGCGTTCGGGGTGAACCTCGTTGGCATCTTGCTGACGGGGCTGTTGTGGCCGCTGTTCGCGACCTCGCCGGAGTGGTACGAGTCGGCCCCGCTGGTGGGCGTCATCTACCACCAGTTCGGGTCGCTGGCGGTGCTGTTGAACTCGATGCGGTTGCTCGCGTTCGACCGGGCCGACAACCGCACCCTCTCGCGGGCCAAAGGGGCGGCAAAAGCGGTCGAGGGGTGGCTGAACCGGTTCTCGATCGACGACACCCTGCACGCTGTCGCGCACCGGTGGAAGCTGATCCGCTCCGGCGTCCTCGGAGCGCTCTTTGTTGCCCTCGCGCTCACCTCGTTCGCGCAAATCGAAACCGACGAAGTAGGCGTTGTGCGACAGTTCGGCGCGATAACCACGGACCTGCCGCCGGGGCTACACGTGCGCTGGCCGTGGCCGATCGAAACCGTGACCCGGGTGCGGCCCGACGAGGTGCGCACGGTCGAACTCGGGTTCCGCGTGCTGGCGGAGCCGCAGAGTAAGAAAGCGCCTACGAGCAACACCTGGACCAGCGGACACGGCGACGGCGTCGGGCGGCTCACCGACGAGGCCGTGATGGTCACCGGCGACGGCGATCTGGTCGAGATCCTTGCCACCGTTCGGTACCGCGCCAGCGCCCCGCGCCAATACCTGTTCGCGGCCCGCGACCCGGACGCGCTGATGCGCTCGGCCGCCGAAGCGGTCCTTCGCGAACTGGTCGCCAGCCGGCGGTTTCTGGAACTGCTCACGCTCAAGCGGGCGGAACTGGAGCACGACGCCACGAACCGCCTGACTCAGCGCCTTGCGGAGGTCGCTCCGGAGGGGCTGGGTGTCACCCTTGAGGGGTTTACGCTGCACGACCTGCACCCGCCGCCGGAAGTGGTGAACTCGTATCACTCGGTCGCGAAGGCGATTCAGGAGCGCGACCGCACCATCAACGAGGCGCTCGCCGGCGCGCTACGCACCCGGCGCCGCTCGGAAGAAGAGGCGGACCGCATCCTGAAGCGCACGGAAGCCGAGCGTCACACGAAGGTCGAAAGTGCGAAGGCGGATCGGGACGCGTTCCTCGCGTGGCACACGGCCCGCGTGCGGTTGACCGACGCCGAAGAGGCCGCCCTCGCCGCCGAGCGGGCGAACCGGATCGCGGCGAAGCAGGACCCAGCCGCGGTAGACAGGGACCTCGCCGAGCGCCGGGCTCGCACGCTGGCCGAGCGCCGCACGCTGCTCGAAACGCGGCTGACGTACCAGACCGTTGTGGACGTGCTGAAGTCGCGCGACAAGGTCATCATTGATGCGCCCGAGGCGCCGGGCCGCCGACACCTGTTCCTGCTCGACCCGGAACTGCTCAAGGTGCCCCAACTGGTCGCGCCGCGAACGATCGAGAAAGACCCGTGATGCCGAACGCCGGGCGGCTCAGCGCCCGGGGCTACTCAGAGATCGAATCCGGGCGGTTGAGTAATGCCATTGCGGGTTCGGGGCGCCGCGGCGACGCTCGGATGGTCGGCACCCCAGAGGAGGTGCCCGGCGAGGATCTCGACCAAGCTCGGGTCAGAAGCCCGACCATCAGGTATCGATGCCATGACGACTTCGCGGATCGGTCCACTCGGCTAGATCTTCAACCCGCGACCGGGCCACGCGCGGCTCCGGAACAGGGGTGGCGCTCCACACCCACGCACGCCGACTTCCCACCGGGCGCCGATCCGAAACCCGACCACAGCGGGGCCGGCACCGCGATCGTTGTGGCGGCGCAGACCGCCGACAACTTCAGGACGAGGTAATCGCTCGACACCTCGTTCGCACTCTTCTGCTTGCCGTCCACCACACTCATTCAGTAACGGTTGCGCCGACGGCAGCGGTTGGGCGGCCGGTGGCGAATTGGCGATGTGATGCGTCGCCTGTGGCGGATGGGTAAAATGGGTGCCGTGAGCTATTTTTGCTAGGCTCCCTGATAGTGCTGGAGCAGTGACCGCGCACGGTGGGCCTATTGATTGACCTCCGACGAACCGAGCGACGCAGACGACCTGTTCCCGGACTACCTGGTCGAATGCGACGAGCATCTGACCGGGGCGAGGAACCTGTTGCTCGCGCTCGACGCGCACCCCGGCGCTGCCCGGCCGGAACACCTCGACGAGCTGTTCCGGCACTTCCACACCCTCAAGGGGCTGTCGGGGATCGCGGACGTCGGGCACGCGGAGTCGGTCGCCCACCAACTGGAGGAGTACCTCGGCGCGGTCCGCAAGGGTCGCGCCGCGCTGAACCCGGAAGGGATCGCCGCGCTGGTGGACGGGGTGGCGGCGATCGAAGCCGTCATCGTCGCCCGGCGGGACGACACGCCGGCGCCCGAAACAAGTGCGCTGGCCGCACGCTTGGCCGCGCTAACGGGTGCCCCAGCCGGTGACGCCCCCCGGAGCTCAGTGCCTGGCCCCGGGTCAGAAGCAGCCGGACCCGTGGGAGGTGAGAGCCGAACGTGGAAGGTCACGTTCGCGCCGACGCCAGCCCTGGCCGCGTCTGGGGTGAACGTCGGCGCCGTGCGCGAGCGCCTGCGTGCCGCCGGCGAGATCGTCCGCGCCGAACCGGTGGCCGCTCCCGGGGGCGTTTCGTTCACCTTCGTCGTCACCAGTTCCGACCCGCACTTTGAATCGCTCTTCGCCGCGGACGGGCTGAGCGTGGAGCCGCTCGATCGGCCCGCCCCGGTACCGGCGGACGAGCCGGCGCGGGCGGCACCACTGGCCCCGAGTAACGTCGTCCGCGTGGACCTCACGCGCCTCGACGAGTTGGTGCGGGTGCTCGGAGAACTGGCGATCACCCGGGCGCGCCTGGACGGCGCCTTGGAGCGCGTGGCGCGCCTGCTCCCCGTCGCCGAGCGGCGCGAGCTGCACGAAACGAGCCTCACCGTGGGGCGGCAGTTGCGCGACCTGCGCGACGGCGTGATGCGGGTCCGGCTGGTGCCCGTGCGGGACCTGTTCGCGCGCATGCGGCTGGTCGTCCGCGACCTGGCCCGCGGTACCGGGCGCGGCGTCGACCTCGTGCTCACCGGCGAGAGCACCGAGATCGACAAGTTCGTGGTCGAGCGGCTCGCCGATCCGCTGCTGCACCTCGTACGGAACGCCGTCAGCCACGGCCTGGAACCCGCGCCGGAGCGGGCGGCGGCCGGAAAGCCGGCGCGCGGGCGGATCGACCTGCGTGCCGCCGCGGCCGGCGGGGCGGTGGCGATCGAGGTCGAGGACGACGGGCGCGGGATCGATCCCGAGCGGGTGTTCGCCCGCGCCCGGCAGGCCGGGCTGGCGCCGCCCGGCGGCTGGGGCGACCCGGGCGCCGTCCTGGACCTGATTTGCGCGCCCGGGTTCTCCACCCAGGACGCGGCGGACCGCGCGAGCGGGCGCGGGGTCGGGATGGACGTGGTCCGGCGCGCGGTGGAGGAACTCGGCGGGACCCTCGACCTGACGAGCCGGCCCGGTCACGGCGCCCGGTTCGCCGTCCGGCTCCCGCTCACGCTCGCCATCGCCGACGCCCTGATCGTGACCGTCGGCGGGCAGACCTACGCCGCGCCGCAGGCGGCGGTGCGCGCGGTGCTGGTGGTCGAACCCGGTACCGTAACCGTTTTGGAGAACAACGAGCTGATCCGGAACCACGAGGGCGTGCTCCCGCTGCTGCGCCTGGCGGACCTGTTCGGCACCCCGCGGCCGGCCGGCGCGTTCCCGGCGCTGGTGGTGGGCGAGGGGCGGGCCGCGGTCGCGCTGGGCGTCGACCGCGTGGTCGGGCTGCGCGAGGTGGTCGTGCGCCGGCTCGCTGACCCCCTGGTCCAGGTGCCCGGGCTGGCGGGCGCGACCGAACTCGGCGACGGGCGCGCGGTCCTCATTCTCGACGCCCCCGGGCTGGCCCGGTACGCCCGCACGCGCCGGCCCCGCTGACCCCCAAACGAGGCGAACCGACCGTGGCGACCGCAGAACCGTACGTCCTGTTCGAGCTGGCCGGGACCGCGTACGCGATTCCGAGCGCCGCCGTGCAGCGGATGGAGATGGTCGAGCAGGTGACGCCGGTGCCGAACGCCCCGGCGTTCGTCGACGGGGTCGTGTTCTCGCGCGGCCAGGTCGTGCCGGCAATGAGCCTGCGGGGCCGGTTCGGGTTCCCACGCCGCGGGTACGACGCGGCGACGCGCCTCATCGTGGTCGCGCACGGCGACCGGACGGTCGGCCTGATCGTCGATTCGGCCCGCGAGTTCGTGACCATCCCGGCGGACGCGGTCCGGCCGCCGCCCGAGGGCATGGCCGGCACCAGCGGCAACTACCTGGGCGGCATCGCCACGGTCGGCGGTCGCGTCGTGCTGATCCTGAGCGTGGCCGAAGTGCTCGGCCACGCGAGCGCTCACTGATCGACGATCTGGGTTGCGGATGTCCACGCCCGTATTCTGTAGCCGGCCGCTGTGGCGCCGGCGCGATGCGAGTGGTGCTGCACCGGTCTCACCGAGGCCGCCTACAGAAGAGAAGAACTCTTCAACCGGATCGGGTACGGGTTCGCAGCGGCACAACGAACGCACCGGAGAACGACATGGCCACCGAGCCCGCCGACGCCCCGCGCCTCCGCGAAGGGGCCGCCACCGCCGAGGCGGACGAACTCGCCCGCATTTCGGACGCCACGCTGGCCGGCGCGAGCGCGCAGGTCCGGGCGCTGGACGCTGCCGCCGCCGCCGCGAACGGAACGGCGGCGTCCCTCAAGGAGACCGCGGAGCAGGCCGGCGCTGTGGCCGGCGCGATGGAGGAGTTCGCCTCCTCGATCAACGAGATGGCGGCGTCCGCCGAGCAACTGAACGCCACCACCGCCGAGTTCAACGTCGGGCTCAACGAGACCGCCGCCGCCACCGAGGAGGCGGCCGCGTCCGTCCGCGCGGTGACCGGCAAGGCGCAGGAAATGGGGGCCGCCGCAGCCGCCGTGCGCGGCGCGATGGCCGAGGTGGCGGCCTCGGTGAAGGGTGTGAGCGGCGACACGGCGGCTCTGGCCGCCTCGGTGGAGCAGGGCGCGACCGCGGTCGAACAGCTCGGTCGCTCGATCCGGCAGGTGGCGGGGAGCGCCGACGAGATGACCGCCGCGGCGGAGACGGCGGCCTCCGCGATCAACCAGATGGCCGCGTCGACCGAGCAGATGGCCGCGACCGCGGAGAGCCTCAGCGCCGAGGTCGAGGGCGTCGCCACCGGGATCGAGCAGGCCGCGCGGTCCGCCACCGGGGTGGCCCAGAGCGCCGAAAAAATCACCGACGTGGCCGCCGGCGCGGCCGCCAGCGCGACCCAGCTCGACCGGTCCATTCGCGCCGTCGCCGACCTCGCCAAGGAGGCCAACGCGGTGACGGCCCGCATCGCCCGCGAGGCCGAGGAGGGCGGGGCGGCGGTGCAGAAGTCGATCGCCGGGCTGGGCCGGGTCCGCGACTCCATGACCCAGTCGGCCGGGGCGATCAAGGAGATGGGCAAGCGGGCCGGGGAGATCGGCGGGATCGTATCGACCATCAACACCATCGCCGAGCGGACCAACCTGCTCTCGCTCAACGCGTCGATCGAGGCCGCCCGCGCGGGCGAGGCCGGGCGCGGGTTCGCGGTCGTCGCGGAGGAGATCCGCAACCTCGCCAACCGGGCCGCCCAGGCTACCGCCGACATCGCCGTGATCGTCCGGGGGCTGCAAGAGGCGGTCCAGGAAGCGGTCGCCACGTCCAACGAGGGCGCGAAAGTTGCCTACGAGAGCGGGCAGCTCGCCGAGGACGGCATCGCCGGGCTGAAGAAGATCCTCACGGGTGTTCAGGGGACCACGCAAATCGTCGCCCAGATCGCCCGGGCTTCGGAGGAGCAGTTTCAGGCGAGTAACCAGGTGGTGAGCGCGATCGGCACCACGGCGGCGCAGGCGCGACAGGTGGCGGCGGCGTCCGCCGAGCAGACCCAGGCACTACAGGGGACCGTTCTGTCGACCGGCCAGATGCGCAAGATCTCGCGCCAGGTCGCTCAGGCGATGGGCGAGCAGGGCCGGAGCACGCGGGACATTATCAAAGCCGCTCAAGCGACCCGGCTCCTCGCACAGCAGGTCCGCCACGCCACCAACGAGCAGGCGGCCGGGGCCGCCCAGCTCACGCAGTCGCTGGTGTCCATGCGGAAGGTGGCGGCGAGTACGGCCCGGGCCGTCGCCGAGCAGGCGGCGGCGGCCGATCAGGTCGCGGCGGAAACGGACCGGCTCGTCGCGCTGATCGCCGATGTGACCCGGGCCACCGCCGAGCAGGCGGCGGCGGCCGATCAGGTGGCGAAGGCGCTCGGCGGGATGCGCCGCCAGTCCGGGCAGATGGGCCAAGCGCTCGGCGAGCAGACCCGGGCCACCAAGGACATGACGGACACGGCCGAGCACGTGTCCCGGCAGATGGCGCTCATTACCCGGGCCAACCGCGAGCACTCCGCGGCTTGCGAGTCGGTCCTCGGTACGCTGGCCGCCGCCCGCGAAGGGACCGAGCGAACGCTCCAGGGCGCGAAGGACTCGCAGCGCCTGGCCGAGGGGTTGCGCGAGCGGGTGGCGGCGCTCGGCGCGACCGCTAGTAAGCCCCGTCGCCCAACCCCTAAGCCCCGCCCGCCAAAGGGTAACAAGCCGTAGGGATGGGGCGGGCCGGTGGGTGGCGCTGGACGGACCGGGTGCCGTCACCCGTTATGACACCGCACCCGGTTGGTCTATGTTCTCTAGCCGGCCGCCGTGAGGCCGGTGCGACATCATCCGTGTCGCCGCGAAGAGACGCCAGAAGCGCTTGGCTGGTGGGTCCCACCGCGGCCGGCTACAGCAGAACGTTACTCTTCGATTGGTCGCTTCGTAGGAACGTGTTCGATGGAGATGAAAACGTCGAAGCGCGGGCGATCGGCGGTCCCCCGGGCGGGCGCGGGCCGCCGGCCGGGAGGGGCACACGGGCACCCGGCCGGGTGGCGAATATGACACCGGCCGGGGAGCAGCCCGAACTGCCGCTCGGGACGTTCGTCATCTTGCGCGACCTGATCCGCGACCGCATCGGCGTGTCGTTCGAGGACGAGAAGCGCGACCTGTTGGGCGGCAAACTCGCCGACCGCGTCCGGGAACTGAAGCTGGACTCGTTCCTGGATTACTACTACCTACTCAAGTACGGCCCGGGGGCGGACGCGGAGTGGCCGCACCTGACCGACGCGCTGTCCGTTCAGGAAACGTACTTCTGGCGCGAGTACGAGCAGGTGCGTGCTCTCGTTGACGTGCTCGTGCCCCAACACGTGGCGGCCCGGCGCGGCCCGGTCCGGGTGTGGTCAGCCGCGTGCGCCACGGGCGAGGAGCCGCTCAGCATCGCGATCGCGCTCAACGAGGCCGGCTGGTTCGATCGGGCCGACGTCGAGGTGTGGGCCAGCGACGCCAGCCCCGCGGCGCTCGCGAAGGCCCGCCGCGGCGTGTACCGCGAGCGCTCGTTCCGGGTCCTCCCGCCGCACCTGCGCGAGAAGTACTTTGCTCCCGCCGAGGGCGGCACGAAGGTGGACCCGGGGCTGCACGCGCGGGTCCAGTTCCAACCGGCGAACCTGCTGAACGCGGACGACACGCGCGCCCTCGCGACCGCCCCGTTCATCTTTTGCCGGAACGTGTTCATCTACTTTTCCGCCGCGACCGTTGCGCGGGTCGTGCGCGGGTTCGCCGAGCGGGCGCCGGCGCCGGCGTACCTGTTCACCGGCGCGTCGGAGTCCCTGCTGCGGGTGGCGAGCGCGTTCCAGTTGGAAGAGATCGATAAGGCGTTCGTGTACGTCAAGCGCTGACCGCCCCGGGGGAGCCGTGAACGACGTCGTGCGTGTCCTGATCGTGGACGACTCCGCCTTCGTCCGCAAGTCCGTCCGCCAGATGCTGGCCCGGAGCCCGTTCCTCGAAGTGGTCGGGGTCGCGCGGGACGGCGACGAGGCGCTCGAGCAGGTTGAGGCGCTGCGGCCGGACGTGGTCACGCTCGACCTCCACATGCCCCGGTCCGACGGGCTCGACTTTCTCAAACGGCAGATGGCGAGGCGGCCGGTCCCGGTCGTCGTCCTGAGCGCCGCGGGCGAGGGCGATGAACTGGCGGTGCGCGCCCTCGAGGCCGGGGCCGTCGAGGTGGTCCAGAAGCCGACCGCGCTGGCCACCGAGAAGGTGTTCGAGGTCGCCGACCGGCTGATCGCGACGGTGAAGGCCGTCGCCGCCGCGCGCCTGACGCCCGCGGCTCGTGGGCCGCTCCCCGGGGCGCCCCTTCCGGGCGCCGCGCCGAAGGCCAAGCGGGCCGACGTGCTGGTGATCGGGGTTTCGACGGGCGGGCCGCAGGCCCTCAAGCACCTCGTCCCCCGGTTCCCGGCCGACTTCCCGGTGCCGATTGCGATAGTCCTGCACATGCCGGTCGGCTACACTGAGCTTTTCGCCAGGAGCCTTGCAGCGGTCGCGCGCGTGGCCGTGTCCGAGGCGCGCGAGGGGGACCCGTTTCGCCCGGGCGCGGCGCTGGTCGCGCCCGCCGGGCACCACCTGACGTGCGCCCGCCAGCGGGACGGGACGGTGGCCGCCCGGCTGAGCCTGCACCCGCTCGACACGCCGCACCGGCCGGCGGTGGACGTGCTGTTCCGCTCGGCGGCCGAGGTGTACGGCGGGCGCGCGCTCGGGGTGGTGCTCACCGGCATGGGGTCGGACGGCACACAGGGGGCGGCGTGGATCAAGGCGCAGGGCGGCCGGGTGCTCACCGAGGCCGAGTCGTCGTGCGTGGTCTACGGGATGCCGCGGTCGGTGGCGGAGGGCGGGCTGAGCGACCGCGCGGTCCCGCTGGATCGGATGGCCGAGGCGATTCTGGAGGCCCTGTGATGGCGAAAATCCTGGTGGTGGACGACTCGGCCCTGTCGCGGCGGGTCTCGCGCCGCATCCTGGAGGGCGCGGGGCACAGCGTCGCGGACGTGCCGGACGGGCTGGCCGCGCTGGAGCGGTACGCGCTCGACAGGCCGGACCTCGTGCTGCTCGACGTGACGATGAGCGAGATGAACGGGCTGGAGGTGCTCCGGCAGCTCCGGGTGATGGACCCGGGGGCCGTGGTGGTGATGGCCACCGCCGACGTGCAGAGCTCCACCCGCGAGCTGGCCGACGCGGGCGGCGCGTCCGGGTTCGTGCCCAAGCCGCTCGCCGCCGACGCCGTCCTGCGGGCCGTCGCCGCCGCGCTCGGGCGCCAGGGGGCCGCCCAGTGAGGCTCACCGAGGGGCAAACGGACGCGGTCACCGAGGCGGTGAACATCGCGTTCTCGCGGACCGCGGCGGCGCTGTCGGAGATCACCGGCAACCGCGTCGAGCTGGCGGTGCCGGAGGTGTCCGCGCACCCGATCGCCGAGCTGCTCCCGGCCCTCCACCGGTTCGTCCAGGGGGAGGTCGCGACGGTCCACCAGATCTTCGGCGGGCCGGTGTCGGGGGACGCGTTCCTGCTGCTGGACATCGACGGGGCCTCCAAGCTGGTCGGGCTGCTGGCCGAGGCCGGGGCGCCCACCGGGCAGATGGGCGACTCCGCGCGCGAGGTGCTGGCCGAGATCGGCAACATCCTCCTGAACGCGTGCCTCGGGGTGTTCGGCGATTTGCTCCAGGTCCGATTTACATTCGCGGTGCCGCGGCTACACTTAGACTCACTCGGTTCAATGCTGGACACGCTGGTCATCGGCGCGGACGAGATCCGTCACGCGCTGCTCGTCGGCGCGCGGTTCACGGTCCGCGCCAGCGAGGTGACCGGGTGCATGGTGCTGGTGCTCGGCATCAACTCACTTGATCTGTTCGTTCGGGCGATCGAGGAGTGGGCCGAGCGGGCCGCCAGCGCGTGAGGACACCGGGGGCGCACGCGAACGAGTGAACAGATGGTGGTATCGGCCGATCTCGTTCGCGAGCTGGACGCCGTCGGGGACTGGGGCCTCCTCGCCACGGACGCCGGGCTCGTCATAACCGGTTGGAACCGGTGGCTGGAGCGGGCCAGCGGGTGGCCCGCCGCGGCGGTGCTGGGGCGCGGGCTGCTGGACCTGTTCCCGGACCTCGCGGCCCGCGGGCTCGAGCGGTACTACCGGCAGGCGCTGGCCGGGCAAACGGCGATCCTCTCGCAACAGTTCCACAAGTACGTGCTCCCCATCCCGACGCCCGTGCCCGGGGCGCCGCAATCGCTGATGCAGCAGTCGGTGCGGGTGCTCCCGCTCGTCACCGGGCGGCACGCCGGCGGCACGCTGACCCTCGTCGCGGACGTCACCGAGCGGGTGGTCCGCGACGCCGAGCTGCGCGCCCGCGGGCGCCAGCAGGCGTCCCTCGCGCAGTCCGCGCGGGCCGCGCTGGCGGGCCACGACATCGTGGAGCTGTGCGGCGACGCGGTCCGCCGGCTCGCCGAAACGGTGTGCGCCGAGCTGGCCGAGGTGCTCGAACTCCTCCCCGGCGGGGGCGACTGGGGGCGGCTCGCGGGGGCCGGCTGGGCCGAACCGTCCGCCCTGCTGCGCCCCGGGACCAGCCCCCGGATCGACGCCGCGCTGCGCTCCGAAGGGGCCGTCGCGCTCGGCGACCCCGGGGGCGGCGCCCCGCTGGACCCGGACCTGAAAGCCGGGGGCGCCGCGAGCGGGCTGGTCGTGCGCATCCCCGGCCGCGGCCCGCGCCCGTTCGGGCTGCTCGGCGCGTACACCCGCGCCCCGCGCCGGTTCACCCCCGACGAGATCCAGTACGCGCAATCGCTGGCCGACATCATCGGCAGCGCGGTCGAGCGGAAGCGCCTGGAAACCGAGCTGCGGCTGCGCGCCAAGGAGCTCGCGGACGCGGACCGGCGCAAGGACGAGTTCCTGGCGATGCTGGCCCACGAGCTGCGCAACCCGCTCGCCCCGGTGCGCAACGCCGTCTACGTCCTCCAGTCCACCAAGGCCGACGACCCCGACGTGGCGCGGCTGGCCGGCATCCTGGGCCGCCAGGTGGGGCAGATGGCCCACCTGGTGGACGACCTGCTCGACGTGTCGCGGCTGACGAGCGGGAAGGTGACCCTGCACCGGGAGCGGGTGGCGCTCGCGGACGCGATCGGCCGGGCGGTCGAAACGGCCCGCCCGCTGATCGAGTCCCGGCGGCACGAGCTGGTCGTCTCCGTCCCGCCGGACCCGATCCCGCTCGACGCCGACCCGACGCGGCTGACCCAGATCTTCGGCAACCTCTTGAACAACGCCGCGAAGTACACCGACCCCGGCGGGCGCATCGAGCTGAGCGCCGCCCGCGAGGCCGACCGGGCGGTGGTCCGGGTCCGCGACAACGGCATCGGGCTGAGCCCCGAGATGCTGCTGCGGGCGTTCGACCTGTTCACCCAGGAGCTGCGCACGCTGGACCGCGCCCAGGGCGGGCTCGGCATCGGCCTCACCCTGGTGCGCAACCTCGTCGAGCTGCACGGCGGGAGCGTCGAAGCGCATAGTGCCGGCCCCGGGCGCGGGAGCGAGTTCGTGGTCCGCCTGCCCGCCCTCGCGGCGGGCGCCGCGGGCGGGGACCCGGCCGGCCCGCCGGCGCCCGCCGCGCCCGCGACCCACCGGCTCCTGATCGTGGACGACAACGTCGATTCGGCCGAGAGCCTGGCCGAGCTCCTGTCGCTGAGCGGCCACACCGTGCGGACCGCCCACGACGGCCCGGCCGCGCTCCGCGACGCCGCGGCCCACCCCCCGGGGGTCGTGCTGCTCGACATCGGGCTCCCCCGCATGAGTGGTTACGAGGTCGCGACCCGGTTGCGCCAGGTCCCGGGCCTCCGGGACGTGACGCTCATCGCGATGACCGGCTACGGCCAGGACGACGACCGGCGCCGGTCGCAGGAGGCGGGCTTCGACCACCACCTCGTGAAGCCGGTCGATCTCAACGAGGTGACGGCCCTGCTCCTGTCCATTCCCGCCTCGCCCCACGCGCCCTGACCACCGTTCGGTTACCGGTGCCGGCCCGCGGCGGTACGACACAGGAACGCTTCGGCGACTGGAAGCACCCGCTCCGGCTCCCACGCCCGGGCGCGGTCCAGGGCCGCCGCCCGGTGCCCGGCGCGAAACGCCGGGTCGTCCCACAGCCGCTCGATCGCCGCCACCCACTCTCTCACCTCGTCCCCCGTCGGCACCGCGGCGAACCGCTCCGGGGCGGTGTACCGCTCGGGCACGTCGAACAGCAGCCCTGCCCCGCCCAGCGTCTCCGGCAGCGCCCCGCGCCGGGTCGCCAGCACCGGCAGCCCGTTCGCCAGCCCTTCGGCCGCCACCCGCCCGAACGTCTCCTCGCACAGCGACGGAACCAGCAGCGCCCGCGACCGGCCGTAGAACTCCGCGGGGCGCGGGGTGGAGTGCATCCCGCTCAGGTTGCGAGCCGCGGACAGGTCCAACCCGAGGTGGCTCAGGCCCCCGGCCCGGCCCCGGCCCTCGACCACCAGGAACGGTATCTCCGGGCGCCGCCGGGACAGTTCCGCCGCGATCCGCGCGACCCACGCCGCCCCTTTCGCCGGGATCGGGTTCACGAACGTCACGAACTCGCCGGTGCTGCTTTCGGAGACCGCGCGGGTGCGGTCCCAGGGCCACGGCACCGCCTCCGCTTCAACCCCGAGCCGCTCGCGGTACGCGTCCCGGGCGAACCCGGACGGCACCCACACGGCGTCGGCTTCGCGGAGCAACGCGGGGTCGCGGTAGTCCAGGTTGTGCAGGCAGAACAGCACCTTGGCCCCGCGCCGCCGGACCCGCGCGATCAGGTGCGGCCCGACCGGTTGCCCGCCGTAGGTGAGCACGAGGTCCGGGCGGAACTGCCGGCACGCGCGTGACACCACGTCCAGGAACGGCATCCCCTGGGCCTGGGTCGGCGGGCGCCGCGGGTCGAACCCGTCGGGCCGGTACTGGGTCACCGGCACCCCGTTCAGCACGAAGTGGAACAACTCGTACCGGCCCCCGCCGGGCGGCGCGCACCGCTCGCGCTGGTACGCCAGCCGGTGCCCGGCCAGCACCTGGGCCGGGTCGCGCCCGTCGCCGTGGTCCAGGGCCGGGCCGCACACCACCCGGCACGACCACCCCCGCGCGGCCAGCCCCTCGAACAGGTCGCGGGTGGCCAGCGCGGCCCCGCTCGCGTGGTCCAAGTAGGCGTGGTACGAGGCGAACAGCAGCACCGGTTTCGATTCGGTCGCGGGAGCGTGTTCGGGGCCGCGGGAGTCTTCGCACGGGTCGGTATCGGGAACAACTGGCATCGTGGGCATTTTTTCACCTTTTATTCCGCTTGTAACCACTCCGAACGACCCCAGCCGTCGTGTTCCTGCATCGGGCGATTCGGACACAAGGTTCGGCACGGAAAACGGTTGCGGCAATCCATCCGGGCCGTCCTGGGGTCCGATCCCACACGCTTCGGGGAGCCGCGATCGTGGAATCGGGCGCGATTCGTGGGTAGCGAACGCTCCAGCGGTTTGGCAGCGAATGGCCAGCGGGCCGGTAGCGGATGTCCCGTTGCTGCCCCTGTCCGTTACTCCCGGCGTCACGCGGTGCTCCTGTTCCGGTGGCAGGAATGCCGCAAACCATCTGCGGCGCCGCTTCTGTTGACGGGCCGCGACCGCCCGGGCACGCGGTCACGGCTCGTCAGGAAGGCGGACGTGCTACCGGGTCCGCGCGTCCGCCGATCCGCGCACGAGAACTCCCCCAATAGCCAGATGGCACGGAGCGACCTGCGGGCGCGTACCGCCGGCGCGGTCGCCGCCCCCGGATGAAACGAGCGACGATGATGTGCGCGGCGTTCGGTATGGCGGGCCGCGCCCGAGCACGTGCCCCGGCGCGGCCCGCCATACCGAACGGAACGAAGATCGCTGGAATGCGGGTTAAATGCCCGAACTGCCGGACCCGCCGGAGCCGCCCCACCACATGCCCGCGTCCAGGTCCAGGTACTGCTGGTTGGCCGACAGGCTGAACACGGCGCTGCGCCCGGTGGTGGTGTCGGCGTCGCTGTCGAGGGCGTCGTTACCGCCCTGGTCCTTGGGGCTGAACGTGTACCCGCCGGGCTTCACGAACTGCACCTGATACGAGCCGGCGGACAGGCCCGAGAACGCGTAGTGACCGGACCAGTCCGTGGTGGTCGTGGCCAGCAGGTTGTTGGACCCGTCGAACAGGTACACGGTGACGCCCGACACCCCGTACTCGCCCGCGTCCTGCACGCCGTCGTGGTCCTGATCTTCCCACACGTAGTCGCCGATGTACCCGCCCGAGCTGCCAGGGCCACCAGATCCGCCCGAGTTGCCCGGTCCGCCGGATCCGCCCGAATCGCCCGGGCCTCCCGAGCCGCCGGACCCGGGCGACCACCAGAACCCGGCGTCGATCCCAGTGAGCTGCTGATTGGCGCCGAGGGTGAACGTGCCGGTGCGGCCGGTCACCGGATCGGCGTCGCTGTCCCCGGCGTCGTTGGTGCCCTGGTCCTTGGGGCTGGCGGTGCGCCCGCCCGGGGTCACGAACTGGACCTCGTAGGTGCCGGCCGCGAGCCCGCCGAACGAGTAGTACCCGCCCCCGTCCGTGGTGGTCGTGGCCAGCACGTTGCCGAGCCCGTCCAGCAACTGCACGGTGGCCCCGTACAGCCCGTACTCGCCCGGGTCCTGGATGCCGTCGGTGTCCGCGTCCTCCCACACGAAGTCGC
This sequence comes from Gemmata algarum, assembly GCF_034097035.1. NCBI lineage: Bacteria > Pseudomonadati > Planctomycetota > Planctomycetia > Gemmatales > Gemmataceae > Gemmata > Gemmata algarum. The sequence goes on along the minus strand of NZ_JAXBLV010000166.1, from coordinate 4,309 downwards.
CGATGCTCCCGCCGGACCCGCCCGAGCCGCCCACCTCGGCCACGCTCACCGACACGGCGGCCGTATCCGTGCTGCCGTGCCCGTCGCTGATGGTGTAGGTGAACGTGTCGGACCCGAAGAACCCGGTGTTCGGGGTGTACGTCACCCCGGCCGACGTGAAGGTTACGGTCCCGTGCGCCCCTTGCGTCACCCCGGTCACCGACAGCGCGTCGCCGTCCGCGTCGGTGTCGTTCAGCAGCACCGGCACCGACACCGGCATGTTCTCGTACGTGCTCGCCGCGTCGTCGGTCGCCACCGGGTTGTCGTTCACCGCAGAAACGGTGACCGTGACCGTGGCGTAAGAGAAGCGGCCATGTCCGTCGTCGATGACATACGTGAACACGTCGGTGCCGTTGAAATCGGCGCCCGGCGTGTAGGTGATGGTGCCATCCGGGTTCACGGTCGTGGTGCCGTACAGCCCGTCGGACGCGCCGGCCACCGTGAGCGGGTCGCTGTCCGGGTCCGTGTCGTTGTCCAGCACGTCCACCACTACCGCGGCGCCCTCGCTGGTGGTCGCGGTGTCGTTGACCGCTTCGGGCGGGGCATCGGTGACGGTGATCTGAACGGCCACCGGCTCGCCCGGCCCGCCCGCGTCGGTGGGCCGGTACGTGAACGTGTCGGTGCCGGTGAATTCGTCGTCCGGGGTGTACAGGAACGAGCCGTCGCTGTTCAGCACGAGGGTGCCGTGGGATGGGCCGGTCACGAGGACCGCGGTGAGCGGGCCGTTGGGGGCGGTGTCGTTCGACAGCACCCCGGACACGGCCGGCACCCACAGTTCCGCGGGAGCGGAATAGCTGTCCGCAGTGCCGACCGGCGGTGCGCCGCTCACGGTAATGGTCACGAGCCCGGAATCGGTACCGCCGAACCCGTCGGTGACGGTGTAGGTGAACGAATCGGTGCCCGTGAAGCTGGTGTTCGGGGTGTAGACGAACGACCCGTCCGGGCTCAGCGCCACGGTCCCGTGCGCCGGGCCGCTGGCGAGGGCGGCCGTAAGCGGGTCGGCGTCGGCGTCGGTGTCGTTGAGCAGCACGGCCCCGGGCACGGTGGTGTTGATGTGCCCGGTGTAGGTGTCATCGACGGCGATCGGGGCCGCGTTGTAGTAGAACCCGGCGTCGATGTGGAGTTGGTCCTCGGCCACGCTGACGACGACGCGCCCGGAGAGCGGGTCCGGGTCGCTATCCAGGGCGTCGTCACCTCCCACGTCCGGGGCCGCGAACCGCTCCCCACCGGGCCGGTTGAACTCCACAACGTAGGTGCCGACGTCGAGGTTGTCGAACAGGTACTGACCGTTGACATCAGTAATGGTAGACGCAAGCAGTGTGGTGCCGGCTTCGTCGAACAGGCGCACCGTGCGGCCCGCGAGCACCGCCTCATCGCCCGGCTCGAACACACCCGCCACCGCCTCGTCGTCACGCCACACCCGACCGCCCAGTTTGCCTTTTACGGCGCCGATGGCCACGTTCGGTTTCAGCCAGTACTTGCTCGCGTCCTGCCCTTTGGACCAGTTCGGGTCATCGGCCACGCCGTCGAAGATGGTGAAGTCGCCGCCGTTCACACGGCTCGTGTACGTCAGGAACCCGATGACATCGTTCACCCCGAGCGCCGCGTGACTTTGAGCGAGCGTTGCGACCAGCACGCGCTCGCTACCGGCCGGCCCGGCCAGCGACACGTTGCCCCCTCCGCCGGCCCCGGGTACCACCTCGATCCGGTCGTACCCGCCAGGCAGGTTCGGCCCGTAGATATCGATCTCGAGCCCACCACGGTACATGTGGAAGTTGCCCTCCACACGGATCGTTCCGGCCTTACCGATGCGCAGTGAAAAGGGCCGTATTGCGGGCATTGCGCCGGAGTTTTCTGTTTCATCTGCCAGTGACAAGTTGCCCCGCACAATGCCGTCACCGCCGAGCGACCCGTCCAGGATCCGTAGGCCGTCTGTCGGAACCTCGACCGCGCTCCAAGAGAACAACAGGAACCGGCCACTCGAAGCGGTTTGCTTTGCCGTTCCGGCAATTTTAAGAGTACCATTTTCAACCACGGTTGCGCCCGCGGTGCGGTAATCGCCCCCGAGTGTCGCACGGGCCGCCGTGTCCACTGTAACGAGCCCATTGGCGTCGTTCACAACGGTGAACGAGCCCCCGCTGCCGAACGTGGCGTTCGCCGCGGTGATCTTGAAGCGGCCCGCGCCTTGGACCCGGACTTCCGAGGCCCCGACCGTTTGGACATCGCCACCGTTCCACCAGAGCGTGCCCTGGACCTTCAGCGTGCTGGTACTCAGGATGCGCCGGCCCGTGTTCCAGACTTCGAGCTGCGCGTTGGGCGCGATTGTGAGGCTGGCGGCGGCGATCGTGCCGCCCTGCCAACTGCCCTTGGCGCCGGTACCCAGCACCAGCGCCCCGTCCGCCAGGGTGCCCCCCCACTGGTCGAAGGTGGTCGTTACGGTCAGCGTGTGCGTCAGCGCGACGCGGGCCGTGGACGTGCCCCCCAGCTTCAGCCCCCCGATCGTCACCGCCTGGTTGACGAACGCCCGCCCACTGGACCCGTCCGGGAAAATCGCCACGTCGCCGGCGTCGTCCTCGCCCGGATACGTAGCCGCTGGCCGCCAGCCAAGAGAGTCGTTGTATACGCTCCAGTTGAGGCTACTCGTCCAGTTGTCATCCGTACTCGCGATCGACGGGTCCCAGCGGAATGTCGCTGCGGGAACGTGGCGACTCTCTAACTCCTCAAGCCAGAGCGCGCGGTGCAACCGGCGGCTTACCGGTGTGGGCGAATGGGCAAAACGCATGACTCCCCCGGACGAATGGTGAGGTGGTGTTAATTGTATTTGATTTGTAACTATTTAGTATCTGCAACCCTATCCATTTTGTATCGCGTCTTGTTTATTCCATACTCGGGGTTGTTAAATTCGCTCGTGAAGACGAGTCGAGTGTCGCTGATCTCGATAATCGCCCCCACGCCGTTCACACGATGGCCCTCTTCGGTCGTGACTTGAAGACGCAGTTTGGCGCCCTCGATTGAGTAGGTGCCACTTCGAGACCGCGTTCGGCCGGGCCGGTCATCCGCGAACGTATGGAACTGCCCGTCCTGCTCGAACGTGAACTGGTACACGCAACCCGTCGGCACCTTCCGGCCATCGAGCTCAATGGCCTCCCAGGTGCCGATGAGCAGTTCGGTGGTCGTCTTCTTCGTCCGCGGCGGCGGAGCCACGGGCAAGCCGTAACCGCTGAGCGCCTCCTCGCTCCCCGCTTCCGCGCTGTCGGACGGTGGGGCGTCGAGGGGCGCCGCGCACCCCGGCGCGAGCAGCGCCATCATGAGGGCCGCCGTCCGGGTGAGTCGTCGCGTGTTCATGTCCGTTCTCCGGGTCGCTCGCTTGGCGGGCGAGAGATGTCGGCCGTTCGATCAGGTGAGCACTGTTTCAACAAGGCTAAGCGGGCGGAAGTGGTCTGTCAAGCGGGAAGCTCCTGGCCCGTTCGCAAGCTCGCAAAACTGGCCGACAACATCGACTGGAGGCGAGGGCGACATGTGGCGTTCGCTTGTGAGTTCGCGGCGCGCGGCGCGCTGCGCCGGCCCCGCTCCGCATCGTGTGCCTCTGCTGCGCGACGACTCCGGACGTGGGCTCTCACGCCGAACGGTGTCGCTTCCCGTTTCTCCGGCGTGCGCGTTCGCGGGCACGGGGAGCACCGAGCTGATGGGCACAGGGGAGGGGCGCCCGGTATGTTCGCCCGAGGACGGCGCGATCGTGCGGCGAGCGGACGGCGGTTCGAACCCGCCGCGGTGTCGGTCTGCGTGACGAGGACGGTCGAGAGGGGACGGGAGGGGAAGAGGAAAGTACGCCCGGTGGGAGTCGAACCCACACGCTTCCGCTTAGAAGGCGGATTGCCAATTCTCCCAACGTGTTGAAAAGCAACGACATCGGCACATCGGACGACTTCCGGAGCAGCACCGGGAGCAGCAACCCCACTGATCCTGAACTCGCTCGGGTCGTCACGGCGTGGGCGACCTTGCCCGACCCGATCAAGCGGGCCATTCTCGCACTCGTCGGCACCACAACCGAAATCCCAACCTCGCCGCACTGACCACCCGTGAGCGGGGCAATGGTTGGTTCCGTAGTACACGCCGGGGGAGGGGGCGTCAAATGGGGTGGGAACTGCGACACGGCGGGCGCTGGTACTTGTACCGCAACCGCCGGGTGAACGGGGAGCCGGTTAAGGAGTACGTCGCCAGTCGTGACCCGTTCGGACTCGGTGACGCGTTGGCAGTTACGCTCGCCGAA
>NZ_JAXBLV010000165.1:0-251 GCF_034097035.1 Gemmata algarum | reverse complement strand
CATCGAGGTCGTCCACGCTCCGACGGGTCGCGCTGTCGTTCGGGCGAGGTCGGCCTCGATGTCTCATTTATACGCTCCGGCGCCCTCGTTCCAAACGGTGCTCCGTACCTTCGCACAGGCTCCCGATCTGCCCGCGCGTGCGTTGCTCACGGTCGACCAGATCCAGGCCGCCGGCGCGGACCTGGGCGTCGACTTCGCGACCGAAGGTCATCACGTGTGGACGCCCGCGCTCACGCTCTGGACCTTCCTGA
>NZ_JAXBLV010000164.1:0-252 GCF_034097035.1 Gemmata algarum | reverse complement strand
CGGACACCGGGACATTTCAACTGGCGGCGCTTGGCGCCCGAAACGCGCGCTGGTCTAATCACACCCATTCCGTTGCAGCACCCCTGAATGCGTGTGTTTCGCACGGACCCGTTACCGTGTTATTGCGCATATTGTGAAGGTGGCTTTCACGCGGTAACGATAAGGCCGGTCAGGAGTTCGGCCCCCCGGCGTGCGGTGCGCCGAGTGAAATCGTCCTGTGTTATTGCGCGAAGCCTCGCACACTAAACACTG
>NZ_JAXBLV010000163.1:0-271 GCF_034097035.1 Gemmata algarum | reverse complement strand
CTGTTCGTGCCCGATGAAGACAGCTAGGGCTTCTTGGGTTCCTCCTTTTTAGGCTCGTCTTTCTTCTTGATGTGATTGAGGAAATACCCAGTGCCTTTAACCGCTTTTTGGACAACCCACACGACCCCATCCTTATCGGTAATTTCCGTGCCGACCGTGGTGTCGGTTAAAAATGAGTCGGTGTAGACCACTTTCGTTCCGTTAGGCAGTGCGGACCACTCGACGCGGACGTTCTTGACCGGGTTAATGAACTTCTTGTTCGAGGTCATCA
>NZ_JAXBLV010000162.1:0-271 GCF_034097035.1 Gemmata algarum | reverse complement strand
AGATGGCGTCCAACAAGAAGTTTGCCAACCCGGTCAAGAACGTCCGCGTCGAGTGGTCCGCACTTCCTAACGGAACGAAAGTGGTCTACACCGACTCATTTTTAACCGACACCACGGTCGGCACGGAGATCACCGATAAGGACGAGGTCGTGTGGGTTGTCCAAAAAGCGGTTAAAGGTACCGGATATTTTCTCAATTACATCAAGAAGAAGGACGAACCAAAAAAGGAGGAGCCCAAGAAGCCCTAGCTGACTTCGCCGGGCACGAACAA
>NZ_JAXBLV010000161.1:0-276 GCF_034097035.1 Gemmata algarum | reverse complement strand
TAGGGGGGTATCCGACCGGGGGATGCCATGAACGCGCTGTCGATGGACTTGCGGAAGCGGGTGCTTGAGGACTGTGATGCGGGGATGGGAACCACAGCCGTCGCGGAGAGGTACAAGGTGAGCGCGTCGTGGGTACGCCGTCTCAAGCAGCGGCGTCGGGAGGACGGGCGCATCGAGCCCGGGTCGTGCCGCAACAACCGGGTGCCCCAACTCGACACCCCGGCCGAGCGGATCCGCGAGGTCATCGCTGCAACGCCCGACATGACCCTCGAAGAG
>NZ_JAXBLV010000160.1:0-286 GCF_034097035.1 Gemmata algarum | reverse complement strand
CCTGTAAGGCCAGTTCGGCTTCTACAACTCGCATTTGTGCTCAACGCCTCACGGCGTCACTGAAGTCTGCACCGCGCTTGCGCCGCCGGCACTTGCCGCACAGCAGGTGCTCAACGCCTCACGGCGTCACTGAAGTCTGCACACCGGCATCGGTTCACCCCCCGTGGGCCGCGAGGGGTGCTCAACGCCTCACGGCGTCACTGAAGTCTGCACGATGGGGCGACCCGATTCGGGTGTGGGAGAGCGGCCGTGCTCAACGCCTCACGGCGTCACTGAAGTCTGCACG
>NZ_JAXBLV010000016.1:0-15165 GCF_034097035.1 Gemmata algarum | reverse complement strand
CTTATGCCTTATTCAAGCTAAATTACTAACAGAGCTGTTTTGGCTTGACCTAGACTCGGCGGTGTAGCACTAACAAGTACTAAATCGTTACTTATTATTAATTCTGGTAGAACAAACGACGATTTTAGCTTGAAGAATCTCGATCGCCCCGATCAGCGAATCATTTTGCGCCAAGTAACTCAGGTCGACACTCGACGAGTTTGAGCCAATCCCGGACTTGGGCGTTTCCACAAATTTGACCCGGCACACCTACTGGCGAGCGATCTCGCACGGGAACGTTTCGTAACTCCCGCTTGCGCGTGTTCAGGTGGTCGCAAACAGCATAACCCGTAGCTTTGCGCATAACACGTTCCGAGCACGTGCATTAGTTCAGTTACTCAATCGGGCTCAGTGCGGCCGACCGGAACTCCTAACGCGGCTCGGACGAACACCTGCGGCACGTTCTGCACTATGCGAGTGCGGCAACTAAGCGCCTGCCTCACAGATCCGCTCGTCGGCCACACTCAGTCCGTCGGCATCCGTCATGAGTATGATGGTCCCGCCCCGCAACCTCTCCGACGTTACCTCCGAGCGAGCGACCGCGACTCGCGAACCACCCGTTCCAAGTCCGTCAACTGAACAGGTACCGTTTGTTCGTGGGAGCCGGCTTGGTGGCGTTGAGCCCCATGAAAAACGGACACGAAGCGAACCGAAAGTCCGCCTCGAAACCCTCGAATAAGGCAGACTCTGCGGCGTTTGGAGCCCTCGATCGCTGTAAACCAGCGCATCTGTCATCGCGCAGCGGCAAATCAAGTGAGCACGAAGCCGTCCAACGGCACTATTCAGCCGCCACCGACGCCCGGTAGCGCGCAACCACGAACTCGATCACGTGCTCGCTGGTTACTTCACTCACGGGCGCCTGGAGCGGCCATTCGTGAACGAACACATTGTGGCCGTCACGGACCAACTCGCGGGCGAGGACGTGAACCCCGGACGGTCCTGAGCGGAATCGGAACTTCAGATCCAGTTCGGAACGCTCACGAGAAGCTCGCACCACAAACCCGATGGCGCCTGGGGCGGACGTAATGTCCACGCGACGCCCGAGCGCACGCAACTCCACCGCAACTTGCTCCAGCGCCGGTGCGACCGTCCCCATCAACCAGAGCGTGGCTTCCGCTTTGAGGATGTCATCGGACCGCGCCCGCACGACCGACTCGGCCTCACTGGGACGCCCAGCCGCTGCCGCTAAACTGGCTCGCCATTCGCTCATGGGAACGGCCTTTCAAACCGGATACTACGTGCGGGCGAGAGACCGAGATGGGCTACATAGCGACCACCCAGCGCCACGACCAGCAGCCTGGGACAGGATCCTAGTGAGGCAAAGGAGTCATAGCTGTCAGAAACAGAAGAACCACACCAACCGGCACTCCCATGAGCCGGCCCCGCAACGGCCATTGCGTTCTTCCCGAGCATGAACCGGTTCCGCATGCGTGGCAATTTGAGCCCCCCCCAGAATGGCGGAACATCCGTCGTGATGGCGGCGACCAGTTCTGCTAGATCGATCGAGCTGTGTCTCGATGGAAAGATTCGATGATCAAAATGCGCGGTAGCAGACGGCAAAAACGAACAGCCCGAACGCCGCGCCCGCGTACACCGACAGCCAGAAGTCCGCACGCTCTTCGCAACTGTTCATACGCGGAGTCTGGCCGAGGCGCTCGTGCGAGTCAAGACCGAGTGCTCGTCGGCAGAAACCACTCGTATCACACGTCTTAAGTCCACTAGTTGCGATGAAGCGGAGCAACTTAGACGGTCATGTTCCCGCTTTGAAGGTCAGAAGTTACAACCGGAATGCCACGCGCGCGAATCAAGTCTCCACCTCGGCACGAGACATCGGGGTGATAGCGGGACACCCGTATCTTCCGACTCGGACAGAGCGCGGCCCGCAGCCAATTGTTGTAGCTCCGGGTCACAAGTGGAAACCGGGCCGGCAAACCCTCCGAGGACTTCGTACCACTCTCCTTTGCGTCTGGAACTACGGGGACCCGCTATGACCCACGTACACAAGACCATGAGTTCGCCGATCGGCGAACTCATGCTCGTGGGGAGCAAAACAGGCTTGGTCGCGATTCTCTGGGAGAACGACGATCCCCTCCGAGTGCGGATCGACATCGGCCCGAAAGAGGCTCGCCATCCGATGCTGGTCGAAACGGAGCGGCAGCTCAACGAGTACTTCGCGGGGCGCCGCAAGGAGTTCTCGGTGCCGCTCGATTTCGTCACCGGCACCCCGTTCCAGCAGCAGGTGTGGCGGGCGCTGCTCGGCATCCCGTTCGGTGAGACCCGCAGTTACAGCGACCTCGCCCAGCAGGTCGGGCGCCCCAAGGCCGTGCGCGCGGTCGGCGCGGCAAACGGGAAGAACCCCATCTCGATCATCGGTCCGTGCCACCGGGTGATCGGATCGTCCGGCAAGCTGACGGGGTATGCGGGCGGACTCGCCGCTAAGGCGCTGCTGCTCCGACTGGAAGGCGTAAAGGGCTCTGCACTCGACAAATGATGAGTTGCGTCGTGGTAGCGTGGGGTGAAACGCCCCCCGCCGGCTGACACCGGCGGTTCGACTGTGGTTTGTCGAACCGCCGGTGTCAGCCGGCGGGTGCAACCGACGCCACCGAGAGGTTTAACCGGCTTCACATCACTGGTTGGCCGAGGGCAGCGCGGGCACCGGCACCGTTGCGCCGGTCGCGGGAGCGTACCCGCCTGCGGTCGGGCCGCACCCACCACTGAAGCACGACACCTGCGGGCCGTCGCACGGGCCGGGCCGACGGTGCCGGCCGCCAAGGATGTCCTCGAACGTGCCTTTGCTCGGGATGAACACGCGGTCGCCCGGCATGAGCTGGTAGTTCGTCGAGGTGTCGCCGAGTTGGACGATGTTCGTGTAGCACACCGGCAACACGATCCGGCAGCCCTCCGGGGCCGTGGGCCGCGACACAATGATGTTCTGCGGCGACGCCCGGCGCGTCGGACCGCCGGCCTGCGTGATCGCCGACAGTACTGTATCGTGCCCGGTGATCGGGAACGCGCCCGGCGCGTTCACCTCGCCCAGCACATAAAACACCTTTCCAGGTTTCGCGAGCAGACGCACGGTGATCGCCACCGGCTCCCCTTCCTTCCCCTTCGATTTCGTCCGGATCGCTTCACGCACCGCCACTTCCACGTCCGGAAGGGTCTTACCCGCGACGACGGGCCGACCGTACTGGCCCAGGTCGATCGTCCCGTCGGGCTGGACCGGCTGGTCCGGCGGCAGGCGAACCGGGGAATCCAACTCCACCGGCTGAACCAGTAAGGTGTCCCCGGGCTCGACGACGTGCGCGGGCAACAGCCCCATCGCCAGTTCGCGCGGCACCGGGGCCGGAACCGGCGCGGTGTCGCGAATCGCTTTTGCGTTCTTGTTCAGCGGGTTGGTCGGCGTGCTGAATCCCAGCGATTCGCCAATCGTCGAACACCCGGTGGCAACCAACAGCCCCAAACTCAGGGCGATCGCGGCGTGGACGCGCGGTTTCATAACACGGATCTCCTGTCCGGAATACCGGAAGTGCCAGTGTTATCGGCTCGCGCGAACGTACCGCTTCAATCGCCTGTTCCTCACTTCACCCAACTTCGCACGTTCCCTACAACCGTCCTATTTGCTGTTCATGGACCCTATACCGGCGCCGAGCCCCAGCACCCCGGCGGCCTCCGCCGGAAGCACATACCGCGACAGGAAGAACCGCACAGCCTGATCGGTCAGCAGTGCGCCTACATTAACCTTTACCACCGGGTTACTGGTCTGACCGGTGATTGAGAACCGCACCGTGCGGTTGGAAAGGAAGTCGCTCACGTCCCGGATCAGCGTGACCGGGATCGGGCCGAACGTGGGCAACCGCAACCCGAAGAGGCGCAACCCGGGCACGTCCGGGCCGATCGTCCCGGTGTGCGCCACGACGTTCATATCGATCCGCCCGCCGGTCGTAATAGTCCCCTCCGCGAACAGTTGCGCGGACGGGTTCGCCAGCGCGAGCCGCTGCACGCGGAACACGCCGCCGCGGAGACTGCCCCGAACGTCGCCGGACTGGAACGGCTTCACCAGACCGGTTGTGTTCAAGAACGGCGTAACCTGCTGAAGAATCGGAATTTCGCGCACCGACGTGTTCGTGAGGGTCGCCAGCAGCGTGCCGTTCACATCGTCAATCGAGCGGACCCGGCTCCCCTGGAGGTCGAACCGACCGGTGATCCGACCATTTCCGAGGAGCGCGTTTTCGCCCAGCGAAGGGGCGATCGTGCGGATGGGTACGTCTACAAAGCGCACCTCCCCGTCGAGCCGCGCTTCTCGCCCCCAGTCGAGCGTGAGGTGTGCCGTCGCCCGCCCGGAGCCGGCGTTCACCGTCCCCTCGCGGATCGCAAGCCGGCCATACCCCCCGGCCGCACTGGCGAACGTGAACGGCACCCGCAGATCGGTAACCGGAACGCCCGAAACACTACCGCGCGGCAACGAGATCGTACCCGACCCGCGCACCTCGCTCCCGAGGCGCGCGTTGAGCATGAGGGACACCGGCCCGTCGATCAGGTCCCGCGAGTCGGCGCCGAGCGGTGCGAGGAGCTTCTTCGCGTCCGCGCCGGTGAGCGTCACGGTGAAGTAGTTCCGCTGGGTCTGTTCGAGCCGCACGAGGCCGCGGGCACGAATCTCGCCACCGGCAATACGTCCCCTCACCTCGGAAAGCTGAAGGATGTTATCCCGGAGTACCAGCAAACCGATCAGCTCTTGCGAAACGATGTTGCTGCCCCACTCCAGGCGCGTGAGCGTGATGCGCCCGTTCCCGGCCGAGAGGTCGTTGTCGAAATCGAACGTGACATCCAGCCGGCCGCGAAGCGGCCGCAGTGCATCGAAGCCCAGCCCGCCCGCGACCCGCGACAGGTCCGCACCCGTCAAGCGAAACGACCCACGGTCACGCTTTCCGATGGGCGCCTTTTCGTCGTCCTTCTTCAGCCCCGGGTAGCGCCCTTTGATCTCGAACGACCCGCCAAGCGTCTTGCCCTCCAGTTCGTATTCCACCGCCCCGCCCTTCAGCGCCGCTTTCCCGGCCAGGCGCTCCGCGGGGATGCCTTGCACCGACAGTTTCGGCGCGCTGAGGTCCACGTCCAGGTTCCCGACGCGCCCTTGTCCCTCCTTCGCGGGTGGGATCGTGCCGCCCACCTTCCCGGACACTTTGCCCGCGATCTTCACCGGGAAATCGGGCACCAGTTCCGTCGCCGCGGCGGCGTCGAGTTCCTTGAATTCCACCCCGAACGAGCCGCTCTTGTCGGCCGCGAACGGCACGTCGGCCGAGCCGGTCAGCGAGCCACCGAAGGCGTCGGCCTTCAGATCGGACACGACCAGCCGTTCCGGCGTGAGCGCCCACTTGAGCCCGATGTGGTTCGCGCTCGACTTCGCCAGCGTCAGCTTGGAAGCGGTCACGGTCCCGGTCGCGTTGTACGTGAGCGGCGAGATCGTCCCGGTGAGAGCGGTGTCGGTTTCGAGCACACCCTCCACCGGCGCCGGGAGTTTCACCTCCGGCACCAGCTTGCGGAGGTCGGTAACGCTCGTCCCGGTGGTCTTCACGGTCGCGCGGAACGGGTACTGGCCGGACAGCCCGAGCGTACCGTCCGCCACAATCGGAATGCCCTCCAGCGCCACCTTCGCTTCTTTGAGGGTCAGGGTCCCCTTTTCCACCGTCGCAGACAGCTTGATGTCCTTCGCGGTGCGACCCTCAACGACGAGTTCGCTCGACGAGATCTCTCCCGAACCGCCCCACAAGGCCGTGTCTGAGATTTTGTCGTAAGGGGCCGTCAGCGTGACCTCGCCCGACGCCGTGCCCTGGACGCCGAGTTGGAAACCGGGCAGCGCCTTCAGCACCTCGCCGACGGGAATGCGGTCAATGGTCAGCGCGGCGCGAACCTCGCCGGGCGGGTCGATCGCGGCGTTCACGGTGCCGCGGAACGTGCCGGGCGCGGCGCCACCCTTTGCAGGCTGATCGATCGCCCCTACCAACTCGGTGAGTGCGAACTTGCCGTTCTGGTAGCTCATCTTGGCCGACAGGTTGCGAACGGTGAGCCCTTCGAGCTTGAGCGCCGGCGACGTGATGCTGCCGGTGAACTTGTACGCGGACTGGCTCGCGGCCGAGGTGACCGGGACCGCGATGGTCGCTTCCGCCGTCACCTTTCCGCTGAGCTTGTAGCTCAGCTTCACGTCGAGCTTTTCGAGCAACTCCGCGATGTTGATGTCGCGGAACCGCACGGTCGCGTCGAGCACCGACCCGCCCGTTGCGGCTTCTTTCTTCGGCGGGGGCGGCTCCGCGGGCTTCTTATCCTGACGGGCCGCCGTGCGAACCGGCGCATTCTTGGGCCGCGCACCCGTACCCTTCGGCATCCGCTGGAACTCGAGTTGGTTGCCGGCCGTTCGCAGGTGAATCGGAATATCGTCGGATTTGATGCTCCCCTTGGGGAGCTGGATCTCGACACCTGTAATCGCCCCCTCACCGCTGCCGCTGGGAACCAAGCGCCCGTCGGCAAAAACCTGGAGCGACACGTCCGCACACCCCTGGAGCTTGCCGTCGATGTCGCGCGGGAGCTTCCACTCCGGGGGCAGTTGCTTCAGGTCCAGGTTCGCGGCGGTGGCTTTCAGCGTCACGAGCGTCGGCTCGGGAGCGAAGTCGGCGTCGCCGTCCACGGCCAGCGTCCCGCCCGCAAGTTGGGCCTTCGCACCAACCAGCTTGATCTTCGCGCCGGTCAGGTTAATTAGTCCGGTCACCTTCGTGAGCGTCACGCTCGCATCAGGGAGGGTGAGGGAGGCTTCGTTCGGCTTGATGTCAACCGCGTAGTGGACATCGGCGCTGGAATCGTTCCAGAGCCGCACCGCCACCGCGCCGCGGCCGTCGGCCCGGATGCTCTTCCACACGCTCGCGGGCACGAACGGCACCGATTCCAGCCGATCCATCGTGAGCGGCCCGTCGGGCGTCTCGAACCGCACCTCGCCCGCCGAGCCGTTCTTCGCGATGTCACCCTTCAGGGTCCACTGCGACCACGCGGGGTCGTCCATCGTGCCATCGATCACCACCCGATCACCCGCCGGTGCCACGGTGGCGTTCAGGTTGTGCAGCGCGAACTCCGGCCGACCGTCCTGGCGGATCGTCAACCGGCCGTCGGCCAGCACGATGTTCGGGAGCGTGCCACCGGTGCCGCTGCTCGCGGGCACCTTCGGCAGCGTCGTCACGACCTTCCCGTCAGCGCTGACATGGAGCGTGAGGTTCACGCCACGCAACGTCACCTGCTGGGGCGAGATGCGGCTGGTCGCCAGCCCAAAGAGTGAGATATCCGCAGAGGCGTCCTCGACGGCGAACACTTCGGACTTGCCGCCCTCCGGGGCCGCGGGGTCGAACAACTTCAACCCGATGGAAGAGGTGACCAGCCCGAGCCGGACGCTGGTCACCTCGACCGGCATCCCGATCTGGGCGCTGATCTTGCGCGCCACGAGCCCCTTACCCGCGCCCGTCGCGAGGTACACGCCGAGGCCGACGCGGAGTACGACGACGATGGCGAGCAGACCGCCGACCCCGATGAGTGCCCACCGTAATCCTTGACGCGGCTGAATCATGGCGCGGCCCCGAGTGTCGCGGATACTTCACCGTAATCGATCCTGCAACTCGAATGCATATCGCGTTCCAACCGGGCTGCTGAAAGACCGGCGGAACGCGCGGCGCACCTGGCGCACGCGGCGCAATTCGCACCGTTACCCGGGGAGCGAGTGACGGCCGGTCGGGCGTGGTATCGGTGCGTACCATGACACCGACCCGCCCACACCGATACGGAGCACGTGATGGCGTCCCCCGCCCTGTTCTTCGACACGATCAACGCGTTCCAGCGCACGGAGGCGCTCCGCGCGGCCATCGAGTTGGAACTGTTCACCCACATCTCGAAGGGCGCGGCCACGGCGCCGGAACTCGCGGCGGCGAGCGGTGCCTCCGTCCGCGGGGTACGCATCCTGGCGGACTACCTCACGATCCTCGGCTTCCTCACCAAAACCGGCGAGCGGTACGAGCTGACCCCCGACTCCGCGGTGTTCCTCACCCGCGGCTCGCCGGCTTACCTCGGCGGGGCGTTCGAGTTCCTGCTCACGCCGCAAATCCGCGACAGCTTCGGCAAGCTGACCGCCGCCGTCCGGAAGGGCGGCACGGCGTTCTCGGACGAGGGGACCGTGTCGCACGACAACCCGGTGTGGGTGGCGTTCGCCCGCGCGATGGAGCCGATGATGATGATGCCCGCGCAACTGCTCTCGGAGCTGGTGGGCGGGCACCGCGACCGGCCGCTCCGCGTGCTCGATGTGGCCGCCGGGCACGGGCTGTTCGGCATCCAGATCGCCAAGGACTACCCGAACGCACACGTGACCGCGCTGGACTGGGCGAACGTGCTGGCAGTCGCGTCGGAGAACGCGAAGCGCGAGGGCGTTTCGGCGCGGCACGCGCTGATCCCCGGCAGCGCGTTCGAGGCCGACTGGGGCGGCCCTTACGATGTCGTACTCCTGACGAACTTCCTGCACCACTTCGACGTTCCGACGTGCGAGCGGATCGCCGCGAAGGCGCTGGCGGCGCTGGTCCCGGGCGGTCGCGCGCTGACGCTGGAGTTCATCCCCAACTCGGACCGCGTCAGTCCGCCGCCCACCGCGAGCTTCGCGCTGACGATGCTCGCGAGCACGGCCCACGGCGACGCGTACACGTTCGCCGAGTATGAGGGTATTTTCGCCCGTGCGGGCTTCGCCCGGAGCGAGTTCCGGCCGCTCCCGCCGACCTCGCAGCAGGCGGTCGTTTCGTACAAGAGCTGACAACAGGCCGGGAGTTGGAAGCCGTCTCCGATACCCCGGGTGACCTCACATCCGTCGTACGCGATCAACAGAGCGGTAGAATCTGCCGGGAGGGTTATTCCATGCACCCGGCTGATACGACCGATCCGCAACCGTCCGACACTGCCCCGGCAACGGCCCGCGCGAGCGTATTCACGCTCCCCTCAAGCGCCGCCGGCTCCGAACGGGAAGACACGATCGCGGTCGAAGCGCCACTGGAACTGCGCATCGGCGGACGGCCCGTAACCGTGCTGATGCGGACCCCCGGCCACGACGAGGAACTCGTCACAGGCTTCCTGTTCGGCGAAGGGGTCATCGCGGACGCCGACGACATCATCGCCTTCGAGCGCCCGGACGCCGACCGCGCGAACGTGCTGAACGTGCGGCTGATGGTGGCCCGCCGGGCGTTCAACCTGGACCGGCCTTTTTACAGCAACTCGAGTTGCGGGATTTGCGGCAAGCGCTCGCTGGAGTCGGTGGAACTGCACGCGCCGGCGGTTCAATCGTCGCTCACGATTTCGCGAACGGTTCTGACGGAGTTACCGGAGCGTCTGCGGGCGGGCCAGCCGGTGTTCGCGCGCACCGGAGGTGTTCACGCTTCGGGACTGTTTACCGCCGCGGGTGAGTTGGTGGCGGTGCGCGAAGACGTGGGCCGGCACAACGCGCTCGACAAGCTCGTGGGCAGGGCGCTCAACGAGGGACAGGTGCCGCTGTCCGATCGCGTGCTGCTCGTATCGGGCCGGGTGAGTTATGAACTCGTTCAGAAAGCGGTTGCGGCGGGGATACCGGTACTCGCTGCCGTCGGGGCGCCGTCGTCGCTCGCGGTCGAACTGGCTGCGCGGTTCGGAATCACGCTCATCGGGTTCCTCAGGCCGTCCGGGATGAACGTGTACGCGAACCCGCGGCGCGTGGTTGATTAAACGCCAACGCACCCGCTCGCAAGAGCCACCCAATCCTGACGCGGCACCCTGCCGAAGTTCCGTGATCCTTGAAAGCAGTTGACACACCGCCGCGGTACGTTAGCCTGATAGTGCCACATTGTTTCTCGCCCCAACGCTTCGCCCGCCCTCGCATGGTCCGGTTGCTCGTTAACCTCGTGCTGATCCCGTGCCTGCTGCTGACGCAGTTCGCCGCGGTGCCGCACGCGCACGCCGGCGGTTCAGCCGGAACGACCCACGAGGGGCACCCGCACTTCCACTTCCACCTGTTCGGGTCGGCCCCGGCTACCGATGGGCAGTGCGCGTGTTTCAATGCCGGATGTGCGGACAGCACCAGCGTCCGGCCCGCGCCGCCGTGGGATCACGACGCCGACGCCGTGTACGTCGAATCGACCACGGCCTCGCCGGAACGCGAGAAGCACCTCGCCCCGGAGTTCATCGCAGAACTGGCACCGGCACTGGTGCCGCTCCTCCGTGATACCGATGCACCTGTAGCCCCGCGACTCGACGACCGCATTCACCTCCCGGTCCGCTGCCCGCTGTACGTCCGGTTCCTCGCGCTCACAATTTAGCCCCCTCTTCACCCGTCCTTCCCTCGCGCCGGCGGCCACGCCGCGCGCTCCCGTTCACACCCGTCCGCGCTTGCGCCGTCCGGTAACTCCCGGCGCCGCGCGGTCGTTCCCCCGGTCACGGCTTCGAGCCGGACTGGACACGCCTAAGCACAGCGAGCGAACTCATGAGCGTTCACACACCCACGCCGCCGCCCCCGGTCGCGGCCCCGTCCCCTGCTCTGCCGGCGCGCCCGACGCCACACTGGCTGAAAGTCGTCCTTTGGCTCGCCTTCGTAGGGGTCGCCGGCGGAAGCGCGACCGCTGTCGCACTGTCGGTCGGCGCGAAGGGGAAGCCGGACAAGCCGGCGGCCGAGGAGAAAAAGGCCGAAGATGATAAGAGCGCGGTGACCATGCCGAAAGCGAAGCAGACCGCCGCGGGCGTGGAGACGGCTCCCGCCACGGCGGGGCCGCTGCGAACGGTGACGTGGCGCACCGGGCGCGTGGCCCTGAACGAGGACCGCGTCGCGCACATCAGCCCGCCGGCCGAGGGGATCGTCCGCGAGGTGCCCGTTCGGGTCGGCCAGACGGTGGCCGCCGGTGATGTGCTGGCCGTCATCGAGTGCCGCGAATTCGGGTTCTTGAAGCTCGAGCTAGTGAAGGCCCGGATCGCCGCCGCTACGGAGCGCGAGGCGACCGAGCGCACCCGCACCACGATGACCAACGCCGCCGAGTTGCTCAAGCTCCTTGTAGCCAGCACCCCCGCCGCGGAGATCGAAGCGAAGCTCGCCGACAAGCCCATCGGCACCTGGCGCGCGGACCTACTCGGCGCCTCCGCCCGGCGGCTCCAGTTCCGCGCACAACTGGCGTCGCTCAAGTCGTCCAGCGGCGCGGTCGCGGAATCGGTCGTGCTGAAGGCCCAGGCGGAAGCGGACGCCGCCGACGCCGCCTACGCGAGCCTCGTCGAAGACTTGCGCTACCAGGTGCGGTTCCAGGTGCGCCAGGCCGAGTTGAAGCTCCGCGAGGCCGAAACCACGCTCGACGTGGCCAAGGCGAAGCTGCTCACCTTCGGAATGACGCCCGAGGCCGTGAACGCGCTCGATCCGATCGCCGAGGGCGCGAAGGCGGCGCTGCTCTGCGTCCGCGCGCCGTTCGCGGGGACGGTCGTGGAGAAGCACGCGGTCACGTCCGAACGGGTCGGGCCGCAGTTCCAGATGTTCGTCCTCGCCGACCTCGACACGGTTTGGGTGCAGGCCGATGTGTTCGAGCCCGACCTGCCGCTCGTGCGCGACCTCGACGGGCGGGAGGTGACGTTCCGGTCCGAGGTGGCCGGGCTCGCCGAGCGCCCCGCGAAGGTGGTCCACACCGGCGACCTGGTCGACAAGGCGTCGCGCACGCTCACCCTGACCGCCGAGGCCGCCAACCGGCCGCTCAAACCGGGATCGAACGACCGCGCCCTGAAGCCCGGGATGTTGGCCGAAATCGGGTTCGAGAGCGGTTCGTCGGCGCCCGTCGTTCAGGTGCCCGTCGCGGCGGTGTTGCGGCACGAGAACAAGCCGTTCGTGTTCGTGTCTACGGCCGAGGACACCTTCGTCAAGCGCGAGGTGACACTCGGCCGGCAGTCCGGCGACGCGGTCGAGATCCTCGAGGGGCTGCGGCCGGCGGAAGCGGTCGTCGTGCGCGGCGGGTTCGTACTCAAGTCCGAGTTGCTCAAAGACCAGATGGTGGGGGAGTAACCGGATGCTCGCGCGTGTGATCGACTTCGCCATCGGCAACCGTTTCCTGGTCATCCTCGGCTCGCTCCTCCTGCTCGCCGCCGGCCTCTACGCCGCGGACCGTCTGGCCGTGGACGCCGTGCCGGACGTGACCAACGTGCAGGTGCAGGTGATGACCACGGCCCCGGCGCTCGGGCCGCTGGAGGTCGAGCAGGGCGTCACGATCCCGGTGGAGGCCGCGATGAGCGGGCTCCCGCGGGTGGAGGAGATCCGCTCGGTGTCGCAGTTCGGGCTGTCGGTCGTGACGGTGGTGTTCGAGGAGGGAACCGACATCTTCTGGGCGCGCCAGCAGGTCAACGAGCGGCTGGCGGAGGCCCGCGAGCGCATCCCGCCCGGGGTGCCCGCGCCGAAACCCGGCCCGATCGCCACCGGGCTGGGCGAGATCTACCAGTTCGAGGTGCGCAACAAGCCGGGCTACAGCCACCCGCTCATGAAGCTCCGCGAAATACTCGACTGGCAGATCGCGCCGCAGCTCCGCGGCGTGCCCGGGGTGATCGAGGTGAACACCAACGGCGGGCAGCTCCGCGCCTACGAGGTGCGGCCCGACCCCGAGAAGCTGCGCGCGTTCAACATCCCGCTCGAAAAGCTGTTCACCGCCCTTCATGAGAACAACGCCAACGAGGGCGGCGGGTACCTGCTGCTCAAGTCGCAGGAGCAGCGCATCGTGCGCGCCGAGGGCCGCATCAGCTCGCTCGACGACGTGCGGAACGTGGTCCTCGATGCCCGCGGGGACGGCACCCCGGTGTACGTCCATCAGGTGGCGGACGTGCAGTTCGGCCCGGTGCTGCGCCAGGGCGCGACCACCCGCGACGGCCGGGGCGAGGCGGTGGTCGGCGTCGTGATGCTGCTCGCCGGCGAGAACTCGCGGGCCGTCGTGCGCGGCAGCAAAGAAAAGATGGAGGAGATCAAGAAGACGCTCCCGGAGGGCGTCGAGATCGATGTGGTGTACGACCGCACGGAGCTGGTCGAGCGCACCGTTCACACGCTCAAGACCAACCTGGTCGAGGGCGGCGTCCTGGTCGTCGTGGTGCTCCTGGTGCTGCTGGGCAGCTTGCGGGCCGGGCTGATCGTCGCGCTGGCGGTGCCGCTGGCGATGGCCGGCGCGTTCGTGGGGATGTGGTACGCCGGGCTGTCGGGCAACCTGATGAGCCTCGGCGCCATCGACTTCGGGCTGATCGTGGACGGCAGCGTGGTGCTGATCGAAAACGTGGTGCGCCGGGTGGCGGAACACCGGCACCACCACCGGGACGACCGCGCGCCGCTCGAGGTGGTCCGCGACGCGTGCCGCGAGGTGGCCCGCCCGGTCGTGTTCGGGGTGGGCATCATCCTGCTGGTGTACCTCCCGATCCTCTCGCTCCGCGGGGTGGAAGGGAAGATGTTCAAGCCCATGGCGCTGACGGTGATCTTCGCCCTGCTGAGTTCGCTGGCGCTGGCGCTGTTCCTCATGCCGGTGCTGGCGGCGATCTTCCTCCGCAGCGTGTCCGAGCATGAGCCGCTGCTGGTGCGGTTCGCGAAAGCGGTGTACCGCCCGCTCCTGGGCCTGGCCGTCGGCGCCCCGCGGGCGGTGGTGCTGGCGTCGGCCGCGACGTTCCTCCTGAGCGCCTGGACCGTTCTGCACATGGGCGCGGTGTTCATCCCGAAGCTCGACGAGGGGTCCGTCGCGATCCAGGCCACCCGGCTCCCCAGCGCGTCGCTCGAAACGTCGGTGCAGATGACCACCCGCCTCGAGCAGTGCCTGCGCGAGATGCCGGAGGTCGATTCCGTGGTCAGCAAGAGCGGCCGCCCGGAGATCGCCAACGACCCGATGACCATCAACCTCACGGACGTCATCGTCACGCTGAAGCCCAACAGCACCTGGCGGTTCGCGAGCAAGGAAGAACTGGTCAAGGCGATGGAGGAGAAGCTCGAGGCCGAGGTGCCGGGTCAGGTGTACGCCTTCTCGCAGCCCATCGAGTTGCGCGTGGCGGAACTGGTCGCGGGGGTGAAGGCCGACGTGGGGATCAGCGTGTACGGGGACGACCTCGACCAGCTCCGCGCGACCGCGGAAGAGGTGGCGGCGGCGGTCGGGAAGGTGCCCGGGGCCGCCGACGTGGCGGTGGAACAAACCGGCGGGCTGCCGTACCTGCGGGTCATCCTCAAGCGCGACGCGCTGGCGCGGCACGGGATCAACGCCCGGGCCGTCCTCGACGCCGTCGCCGTGGTCGGCGGGAAGGAAGTGGGCGAGGTGTACGAGGGCCAGCGCCGGTTCCCCCTCCAGGTGCGGTTCCCGGAAGGCGTGCGCGAGGACCTGGGGCGCCTGAAGAAGGTGACCGTGCCCGACGCGAAGGGGCGGCCCATCCCGCTGGAACAGCTCGCGGAGGTGCGGTTCGAGGACGGCCCGGGGCAGATCAGCCGCGACGCCATCCGGCGCCGGGCGGTCGTGTCGTGCAACGTCCGCGGGCGCGACCTCGCCGGGTTCGTCGCCGACGCGCAAAAGACCGTGGACGAGAAGGTGAAGCTGCCGACCGGCTACTCGGTTGCGTGGGGCGGGCAGTTCAAGAACCTGCAAGAGGCCACGAAGCGGCTGTCGGTGGCGGTCCCCGTGGCGCTACTACTGATCTTCGTGCTGCTGCACTCCACGTTCAATTCGACGAAGCTCGCGGCGCTGATATTCCTGAACGTGCCGCTGGCGGCGTCGGGCGGGGTGTTCGCGCTGTGGCTCCGCGGGATGGACCTGTCCATCTCGGCGGGGGTCGGGTTCATCGCGCTGTTCGGCGTCGCGGTGCTGAACGGGGTGGTGCTGGTCACCTACGTCGTCGAGCTGCGCAAATCGGGCGCCGACCCGCTAGGCGCCGCCTTTGAGGGGGCGATGATGCGCGTGCGGCCGGTGCTGATGACCGCGCTGGTCGCGACGCTCGGGTTCATCCCGATGGCACTGTCGAGCGGGTCCGGGGCAGAGGTGCAGAAGCCGCTCGCGACGGTGGTGATCGGCGGGCTCGTGACTTCGACGCTCCTGACGCTGTTCGTGATCCCGGCGGTCTACC
>NZ_JAXBLV010000159.1:0-292 GCF_034097035.1 Gemmata algarum | reverse complement strand
GCTCACCTGCACCGCCCCTCCCAAGGAGCGATGCGTCCCAAGTCAGCGGGCGGTGTCAGGTGCAGCGCCGGGTTCGGCTTCTGCGCCCCGCGCCGCGCATCCGCGGAGCCCGCCCACCGACGCGGCCGAGCGGAGCCACCACCGACCCGACCCGCCGTGTCCCGGCACACCGGAGGCCACGCCCACCGCCACACGCGGCGGTGAGCCGCGCCGCCCACCGCCCCCTATCGGCGGAGCGCCACCGACCCGCACCGCCGTGTCCCGACACATCGGAGGCCACGCCCAACCGCAC
>NZ_JAXBLV010000158.1:0-296 GCF_034097035.1 Gemmata algarum | reverse complement strand
AGCCCGCGCTCGCGCAGGTCCCCCAGCAGCACATACGCCGTGCAGACTTCAGTGACGCCGTGAGGCGTTGAGCACAAGAGAGTATAGCTCCACACACGGGAGATTGGGATGAGTGCAGACTTCAGTGACGCCGTGAGGCGTTGAGCACCCGCCGCCGGTCAGGGCGTCGCCGGCCGTCTGGGGGTGTGCAGACTTCAGTGACGCTGGAGGACGCCTACCGCGCGCAGGGCTGGTACGTAGACGCCGGCCGTCTGGGGGTGTGCAGACTTCAGTGACGCCGTGAGGCGTTGAGCACG
>NZ_JAXBLV010000157.1:0-297 GCF_034097035.1 Gemmata algarum | reverse complement strand
GTTCGGCCTGGTCGCGCCGGTTCTCTGCAACCGCGGGTTCCGGTGCGGCACAGTGTGGGGTCCCGTCGCCCCCCTCCCAAGCGCGACGGCGCCGCCCCGGAACCCGGCCCGGGGTGGTGGTCCCGCGAACTCGGGGCTCGGCGCGACCAGGCCGAACCTCGCAGCTCAGGCGCGGGGTGCGTCACATCCTCGCAAAGCCTGCGAAGTGTGATGCGCCGCCGAACCAGACGCTGCAGGCGACGCGCGGTCGCGGCTCGGGAGCGCAGCTTTATCCAGCCGCGCGCGCCTGAGCTCCGA
>NZ_JAXBLV010000156.1:0-300 GCF_034097035.1 Gemmata algarum | reverse complement strand
GCGACACGCCGAGCGCCGCGGCTCCGCGGATGCCCGCGGCACCGTGGCGGCCGAGCGGAGCACCACCGACCCCACGCACCGTGTCCCGGCCCACCGAGGGCCACGCCCACCGCTACACGCGGCGATGAGCCGCGCCGACCACCGGCGGGCGCCACGCGGAGCACCACCGACCCGCACCACCGTGTCCCACGGCACCGGAGGCCACGCCCAATCGCCCCTCGCGGCGATGAGCCGCGCCCACCACTCACGGGCACCACGCGGAGCCCGACGCGCCGGGCTCACCATCGCGGACCACACGCC
>NZ_JAXBLV010000155.1:0-94033 GCF_034097035.1 Gemmata algarum | reverse complement strand
GCTGGTTGAACCCGGCCGGATCGAATTCGTCGCCACCCGCGGGGCCACCCGGTTTAGGCGTACTCGCTTCACCGAACCCGCTGGCCGGTGGGATCGGAGGTGCCGCGGGCAAAACGGGTGGCTTCGGGAGCGCGGGTGCGGCCGGCGGAACCGTCGGGGGCAGTGGGGCTGTAGCCGGGATCGACGGCGTGCCCGGAATCGCTGGCGTGGCGGGCAACGCGGGCACCGGCGGAACCGCGGGGGCCGACGGTAACGCAGGGGCCGTCCGTGCTTCCGGCGGAACGGAGGGGATCGCGGGCGGAACAACCGGATCGACGCTCGGGACGGGCACCGTCGGGACCCCTGGCGCGGGGACCGAAGGAGCAACGGGCGTAGTCGGGGCCGGAACGATCGCCGGGCCGGCCGGCGGTAGAGACGTTTCGACCGCGGGCACCCCGGCCGGCGGCAACGCGGGTGCAGGTGCTACCGGGACCGTAGCGGTTGGCGCGAACACGTTCGGAACGACAGGAACGGCCGCCGCCGGTTTTGCGACCGCCATTGCGACCCAGGCTTCGAGCATTCGGTAAGCCACTGCTTGGCGCGTAGCAAACGACGGTGCCCGCTGCCCGCCGTGCGCCTGAAGGGATTTCAGCAGCAGCGGGCTGGCCGCCGGGTCGTCCTTGCGCAACTGCCCGGCGACGGTCCAAAGGTTAGCCCGCGTTGCCTTCGGCGTGGCGTTAGCCGGATCGACACGCGCCATCTTGAACGCCCCAACGATGGACGATTTCGCGTGGCACTCGGCGCATTGATTCGCCAGAATCGGCTGCACTTTCGTCGCGAAGAGTTTGATGGCTTCGGGCGGCAGGTCCGGGTCGCAATCGTTCGGACCCGTCGGTGCGGTCGGCCGTGCAGAGAGCTCCGTTGGCAGGTTTGGTGACGCGGGCGGGCTCATTTTGACTGCCCCGGCCGGCGGGAACTGTTGAAGCGATAACTCCAAGGAACGCACCAGTGCCGCTGCGTCGGCGTTCGCCGGCTGCAACTGTTGCACCTCGCGCGCCTCGGCAAGTGCCTGCTCACGCAGGCCACTGAACATGCACCACCGCGCGACCTTCAACCGGGCTACGGCGTCGGTTGCCGGCACCTTCGCGAGCTGGAACTTGTACACCTCGTCTTTGTTGTTTGCGACGAACTGTACCTGCCCTTTCCCGAACGGCCGGTCCAGTGCCCCTTGGCGAACGACAACGACATCGCCGCGCAGCGTCACCGCCCCCTCAATGATCTTGTCGTCTTTGAGGACCACGTACTTCGTGCCGGATAGTTGTTCCCCTTGCGTCGGCGTGCTGTCACCGACGACGGTGGGTGCCAGGGCCGCCGGAGCCGCCTGCACCGGAGGTTGCGGCACCGGGGTCGGGGCCGGGAGCGGCTTCGCGGGAGCGGCCGGCGGTGTGGGAACCGGTTGCGGCGCGGTACTCGGCGATACGGCGGGACCAACCGGCGCGTCAGGTTTGGCGGACGGGACCGCAGGCAGTTCGGCCGTCCTCGGGACCGTCGGAGCAGAGGGTACGGGGTCCAAAGCGGGGGCCGGAATCGGAGTCGGAGTCGGGAGCGGCAGAAGCGGCGTCGCGGAGGGCACGGGTTCTGAAGCCAAAGGCGGAGGGACCGAGGGGGCGGGGACTACAGGTTCCACCGCCGGAACCGGGACCACGCTCGCCGGCGGGGCGGGCAGAGGCACCGGCGTGGCTCCTTCGACCGCGGGCGGCGGTACTTCAGGCACGCTCGGTGGAACCACCGTCCCGGCCGGAATCACCGGCAACGCGGGCGGAGTGGTGCCGACAGGGTCGGTGTGTGCGACCGGCGTCACGACCGGCGGTGTCAAGGGGGGGGCTGATGACGCACCACCCGAGATGGGGAGCGCCGGGAGTTCGCCCGGTTTGGCCTGCCCTGCGGGCACAACCAGTGGCTCGTCCGGAGGAGCCGGTACGGCCGGCAGCGGAAGGCGCGGCACGTCGGTTGGTGGTGTGGCGTTCGCCGCGGCTTCGACCGGCGGCAACGGGCCGTTCAAGTTCGGGAGCTGGGCGTAGACGACCAGCGCTGCCACGGCCACTGCCGCGCCCGTGACGAGGTAATAGGTTGTCTTCATAGTTCCGCCCGCCATAGCGTCGTGCATTCTGGTAGGCAAGATCACTTCGCGGGCCGCGGACATTCAAACGAATGGGCTGTGGCGGGCGCATCAAGGGCACGCGGAACTTGTCGATCGGGGCGCCGAAGCCGAGTCGGTGGACCAGATCCGTAATAGCCTTGGTATGCTCTCGATCGATGTCGCCGAAGGCACGGACGAGCCCGCGGGTACGTCGCTCCTTGTGCGGGTGACGGCTCCGTTGGGTCACAGCTCCCGGCTCGTGCAGTTGAGCGGCTCGAACCGCCGTGCTACCCGCCCGCTAGCGTCCGGCCCATATGCGACGCTCAACCAGGTCACGTCGCGCTCGTCGCTCTGGTCCGTATTGTGCTGTAGGGGGATCAGTACGTCGGGCGGGTCACCGGCCCCTCGTCGCTTAACAGTGCGTGCAGCGCGGACGAATACAGAACGTGCCGCACGTCGCGGGGTTGGTCGTCCACAAGAACCGTGCGCTTCATCAGTCGTACCCCGTGGCTGTAGTCCACGTATGTTTCGCCGTGGACGATCGTCAGCGGCTGAATGGCTTTCCCATCGAGCTTGTGCCACCCGTAGATGGCGACTCGGCCGGGCTTCTCGGTCAGCCGATTCGATACCACCACATCTTTTTTGATCCCCGCGACCAGTTCGCCGACCTTCTGTCCGCGGCGCTGGTCCTCGATCAGCGCGTTGTGCTTCAAGAATGTCGACGGTCGCTCACGGTCCTCGGTGAGCGGTTTCGGCTCCAACTTGACGACCGCTGCGCGATACACCTCGTCAACGGCTTTACGGGTCGGTAGCGCGCACCCGAACGCGTCGGCGATTCGCGCTGCGGTTTGCGGAGTCATTGGTGCTCGGACGAAATCGGTGTCACTGCCCACTGCGAGGTAATCCGGCATGACCTCGAACACCGCAGTGCGTTCCTTGCCGCCCGCATCGCGCGACTTCGTCGTGATTTTCTGGAACGTTCGCAGGAACTCGGGAACATTTCCGCGGAGCACTTCTCGGGCAACTGCAGCTTCCCGTTCCGCAGGGGTAAGTTTGTCGAGTGATTTGAAGAACTCGGCCCCACCGACCGCACCGGCCGGCCGCTGAGGAATACCCGGTGCGGGCTGGACCCACGCGCCATACGCCCGTGGCGCACCGAACTCGCCCCAGGCCGGCTTCGCGCCCGGGTCGGTCAGGCCGCGGAGCAGTCCGTTCATTTCGCCCACCAGAGCGGTGTGGAGGATCTTGTTCTTCGGGTTTGCGTGAACCATTAGCGCGAGTTGCCCAGCGAGTGCGGTGCTGGTTGTGATGTCCCCGGCTTTGGTCTCTGCAAACGTCACGTCTTTGGTGAACCGCGTCCGCATGCGCTCGGTAGCACGGAAGGTTCCGCCGTCGGGGCCGACCACCTTCTTGCCGCCGAGTTCAACGTTTCGGTCGTCGTAGGCGATGACGACGAGGCGACGGTCCGTGTCGCCTTTTAGCCACACGAGCAACTTGTCCCCGTGTTCGTTTGCGTCGCTGTAGGCATAGTTCGCGTCGAGCAGCACAATCCGCTCGACCCAATCCGGGAGTTGATCGGCGCCATCAATGAACCCGAACAGAAAGCTGCCACCGCCGCTGTGCCCGGCCAGCGAGACACGCACCCTGACGCCGGGGACCCACTGGCGCAGCCGCGCGACCACTTTGCGAACCCGGTCGGGGGCGTCCTTGTAGTGGCGCTTCCACGCGGGCCAACTCAGCCCGTCGGCTTCGACGCACGCCAGTATGATGTTTTCGCCCGGGACGACCTCACGGAACTTCCGCACCTGGGCCGCGACGTGCTGAATATCAAAATGCCAGTCGACGCCGGCACCCGTCGCGCAGCCGAGCGTCTGCTCGATGGAATTGCCGTTGGGGGTCGCGTAGATGATGAGCCGAGTGGGCTTCTTCGGGTCGAACGTCGCGGGCGCGTTCGCGACCGCGCGGACGCCCTCCGCGACCCACTCCTCGCGCACCTGTTCGGCGAACCACGCGCTCGCGCGAAAGCCCGGCAGCGGGTGGGTCGTTACGGGCTCGCCGAGGGCGAGTGTTACGACGGTCAGAAGTACGAGCGGCATCTTCCACCCACTTTCGCCGCACGAGCGGCGGTAGCTATTTTTTCTCGGCCAGTACGTCGAGCAGCGCCTGAACGCCGGCCTTGGCGACTTCGGCGTCCTGCTCGCCGCTCCCGCCCCCCACTCCGACCGCGCCCACAACTTGTCCGTCGATCACGATGGGAATTCCGCCCTTGAGAGGTGTGATTTTACCTCCGCTGGCGGTCTGAATGCCCAGGCTCAGCAGCACGTCCGGTTCGCCTTTGGCCGGCAGCGTTCCCGACTCTTGGCGGAACATGGCCGCAGATACGGCTTTGCTCAGAGCGGTCGCGCCGCTCGCCGGCCGTGCCCCGTCCATGCGGGCGAACGCGAGCAGGTGGCCGCCGTCGTCCACCACGGCGATGTTCGACTTCAACCCCATCGCCGCGGCCTTCTTTTTGGCGGCCGTGAGTGCCGTCTCCGCGCCCGCAAGATTCAACTGCACCCGGTTCCGCGTCACCAGTGGGGGCTGCTTCTCCTGAGCCGAAGAACCGGCATGGGAGGCCGATAGTACCATCAGTGAGAGCGTCCAATGGAGTGCGTGCATGGTGACCTTTCGGGAGAGCGTGCGAGCTGGCGGACCGGCCCCTGATGGACGTTGTAGGGGCCGTCAGCCCCCGATGCACTTGAGATAGCGCTCCGCAGAACGCTCGACCGCTCCCTTCGCGTCGGTGGCCACGACTTGGTCCGGGAACGCGCCGTAGAGCCGCTCGAACGCGAAAGGCTTCAGACTCTTCAACACCTGTCGAATCGCGGTCGGGCCGAGGGGGATCAGGTTCGGGTAGGAGTACATGAAACTGACCCACTTCCGGTCCAGGCACACGTAGGGTTGGTCGCCGCTCAGGAGCACGCCTTTTCCCGCGGCCCCTGCGGGCCAGTGGAGCACTTGAAAGCCGTCGAAGTGCCCGCCCGTCTTCACCAGCGTTAGACCACCGAGCAAGGACTTCGTTTCGCCCTCCCAGAACTTGACCACGGTGTCCGGCCGCATCACCCATTTCGCATCGAGTTTGTGGATGTAGACCGGTACCTTCCCGAACGCGTTACTCCACTCGACCATTGTTGTGTAATAGTGGGGGTGGCTGACCGCGATAGCGGCCAGGCCGCCGAACTTCTCGATGGCCGCGACCGTGGCGTCGTTGAGCGGCGGGACGCAGTCCCACAGCACGTTGCCCTCTTTGGTGCGGACCAGGAACGCCCGCTGGCCGATTCCCGCTTTCGGCTGCGTGTGAATCGAGTGCAGCCCCGGCTCCTCCTCGGTAAATACGTTCTTGTGGGTTTTGGCGTATTCGGTCAGAGTGGTCCACCTCTGCCCGCCGTGGCCGACGTACTGGCGCTCGTCCAAACAGATCGGGCAGCCGTCCGGCTCTTTCGGAGCGCCGACAAACTGCGTTCCACAGGTCACACAGATGAAGTGCGTCATGGCGGGTGCTCCGGTCGAAGTCGCGCCGGTAATTCCGAGAGCGCCGGCAGCGGTCGAGTACGCGAGGAACGTCCGGCGGGTTTCGCGGTGCGCCATAATTGCTCCGTATTGCCGAACGGGCGATTTGTCCCTCTCATTGTAGGTCCGAGCCGGCCCCTCCCTCTGTGCCACATTTCTGACTGCACACAGCCGTTCTCGAAAATCCCGCCGCGGCGTCACAAAACCATCCCCCTCTCCGTCCTTGGAGGCGAAGGCCGGACGCATCCTGCCCGTTTAAAGGAGAAGTAGCCGTGATCCGCACTTTGTTGACGCTCACCGCAGGTATCGGGATCGGGTTCGGGGGGCTGGGCGCGGCCCGCCACGGCGAGAAATCTTCGGTCAAACCGTTCGCCGTGTCGAACATCGTCGAGAAACTCGACGGAAAGGACGCGAAGGTTACGTTCGTCGAAGTCATACTGGAACCCGCCCAGGCGGGCGCACCGCACCGGCACCCCGGCCCGGTGTTCGGGTACGTGTTGGAAGGCGAGTACGAATGGGCCGTTGACGATCGGCCGGCCAAGGTGCTCAAGACCGGCGAGACGTTCTACGAGCCGACCGGGTCTCTGCACCGGGTGTCGAAGAACCCGGCCGCGAAGGGCATGACCCGTGTACTGGCAGTGGTGCTGCACCCGCGCGACGCCAAGGAACTCGCGGTTCCCGAGGCGAAAAAGCACTGACCCGCGATCACGCGCGACGGGTCCGTTCGGCTCCGCGAGAGCCGATCTGGCGAATCGATCGAACGAAGAGAGTCGTAACGTGAGCGAGGCGCCGATTCCGGACGTGGAACAGTTCCGGCACAAACTGCTAGCGGTCGCGTACCGGATGCTCGGGACCGTAGCCGACGCCGAGGACGCGGTTCAGGACGCGTACCTCCGGTACCACCAGCACGCGACCGATATCAACTCGCCCGAAGGCTGGCTGGTGCGGACCACTACCCGACTGTGCATCGACCGGTTGCGGACCGCGCGGCGCGAAGAGTACGTCGGCCAGTGGCTGCCCGAGCCGGTTCCCGAGACCTGGGGCGGCGCGGGCAGCGATCGCGCGGAACTGACGGAATCGCTCTCGATGGCGTTCCTGGTGCTGCTCGAAACGCTGTCGCCCGCCGAACGCGCCACGTACCTGTTGCGTGAGGTGTTAGGGTACGAGTTCGACGAGATCGGCGAGGTGCTCGAAAAGACGCCGGTCAACGTGCGGCAGATCGCGGCCCGCGCGAGGAAGCGCCTCGAGACCCGCGAGCGCCGGTACGCGGCCCCGGTCGGGGTGGCGGACGACTTGGCGGCCCAGTTCTTCGCCGCTTGCCGGTCCGGTGACGCGGGCGCTATTGAAGCGATGCTCGCGGCCGACGTGACGCTCATATCGGACGGCGGCGGAAAGGCGTTTGCGGCCAAGGAACCGGTGGTCGGAACGCGGAAGGTCGCCAACCTGTTCGCGGTGGTGTTCCGAAAGTTGCGGCCCGTGAGCAAACTGACCCTCACGACGATCAACGGCGGCCTCGGTGCGGTGTTCGTCACCAATGGTGCCCCTTTTGAGGTCATCACGCTCGCTACCGAGGGCGCGAGTGTGAGCCGTCTTTATGTGACTCTGAACCCCGACAAATTGCGCCTTTGGTCCGACGCGCCTGCCGGCGCCGGAACGAAGCGCCCGTTGCCCTGGAGCAAGAACGCCAATGGAACCCCGCCTGAACTACGTGAAGCTGAGCCCGGAGCCGCTGAAGGCGATGTACGGGATTGAAACGTACCTCCGCGGCTGCGGGCTCGAGCATAGCCTGCTGGAACTGGTGAAGACCCGCGCATCGCAGATCAACGAGTGCGCGTTCTGCCTGGACATGCACACCCAGGACGCCCGCGCGGCCGGCGAGACCGAACAGCGGCTGTACGCGCTCAACGCGTGGCGCGAGACGCCGTTCTACACCCCACGGGAGCGGGCCGCGCTGGCCTGGACTGAAGCGGTCACGCAGTTAAACGGTCACGTGCCGGACGCGGTTTACGACGAGGTGCGTCCGCACTTCACCGAAAAGGAGTTGGCGGACCTCACGTGGGCGGTAGTCGCAATCAACGGCTGGAACCGGCTAGCGATCAGCTTCCGTACCGTGCCCGGAACGTACAAGCCCCTGATGCGAGCCCAGATGACCGCTCAAATCACCGGTGCCACGGTCAACTGAGTTGAGCGGCCGGCGCGGTTGTCGTGGAGCCCTCGCCCGCCCGCGGCGCCCGTGGATACGGGCGCCGCGGGCGGATGTTCATCAACCCTTCTCCTTCAGGTCCAGAAACGCAACACACGACGGGTTACCGACCGGGGTGTAATGCCCGGTGAAGCTCAGCGCTCCGGTTTTCCGATCCGTCCGGAACACGGTCACGTGGTCCGCTCGTTGGTTGCAGCAGTAGAGAAACGCCCCGGTCGGGTCGAAGCTAAAGCTGCGGGGGTAGTTACCCCGCGTCCACTCATCGCCCACGTGGGTCAAATCGCCGGTCTCTCCGATCGCGAAGATGCCGATGCTGTCGTGTAACCGGTTGCCGACGTACAGGAACTTCCCGTCTGCCGATACCAGAATCTCGGAGCAAAAGTTACTCCCCGCATATCCTTTCGGCAGTGTGGAGATCGTTTGTCGGGCGGTCAGCTTGCCGGAGTCGGCGTCGTACTCGAACCGCACCACGTTGGAGCCCTCCTCCTGGACCGAGTACAGCCATTTGCCGTTGGGATGGAAGGAGAAGTGCCGCGGGCCGTCGCCCGGCGGCAGCGATACCGGCGCGGGGTCGTTGGCCGTCAGCGTGCCGTTCTTTGCGTCGAACTTCCACACGAAGATCGCGTCCAACCCGAGATCGACGTGCAGTACGTACCGGCCCGACGGGTCCGTTTGGATCTGGTGCGCGTGGGTGCGATCGTGGCCGCTAAAAGCGAAGCTCCCCTTGGGTGCGTTTGCAGCCTTCGTCGGGCCGATCTTGCCGGCGTCGCGCTTCACATCCGTTGCGTCCCCGAGTTTCCCGTCGTCGAGTACGGGAAGCACCGCGACCGAGCCCCCGAAGTAGTTCGCCACGAACAGGAACTTACCCGACGGGTGCAGGCTCACGTAAGTCGGTCCGGCGCCGCCGGATTTTACCGTATTGAGCGGCTTCAGGTTGCCGTTGCTTCGGTCGATCGCAAAGGCCGTAACGGTCCCCTCCTTTTGGTCCCCCTGGCGATCAGTTTCGTTCGCGGAGTAGAGGTGTGTTCCGGTCGAGTTCACCGTCACGTGACTCGGGCTCGTCCCCATCTCGTGAACGCCCGTCGGCGTCAGCGCGCCCGTGGCACGGTCCACACGGAAGATATGAATGCCGCGGCCGTTACCGGGCGGCAGATCGACCTGCGTCGGGAGCACGTCCTTGAGCGGGGAGCTGAACGTACCGACGTAAGCGATCAGCGGGGCGTCGGCGTCTTGCGGTTGCGCCGATGCGAACCCGCCCGCGAGGGGGACGGCTGCCGTTGTGGCGGAAAGCGCGAGGAACTCGCGGCGCGAGCGATCAAAAGGCGTCACGCGGGGGCTCCGGGAAATGGATCATAAGGCGGGAGGGATCAGGGTGTCATTACGACCGAGCCGACGGTGCGGCGGCCTTCGAGGTCGCGGTGGACCTGTTGCGCGTCCGCCAGCGGGTACACGTGGCGCACCTCGACCTTCACGGCGCCGCTGCGCAAAACGTTGAACACGTCGTTGGCGGTCGCTTCGAGGTCCGCGCGGGTGGCCGTGTAAGTGGCCAGCGTCGGCCGGGTGAGGAACAGCGACCCCTTCTGCGACAGGATGGTGAGGTCGAACGGCGTCACCTTGCCGGACGAGTTCCCGAAGCTGACCATCAACCCGAGCGGGCGCAGGCAGTCGAGCGAGTTGAGGAACGTGTCCTTCCCGACCGAGTCGTACACCACCGGCACCCCCGCCCCGCCGGTCAGTTCCTTCACCCGGGCGGCGATGTCCTCGCGCGTGGAAACGATGACGTGGTCGCACCCGTGCGCGCGGGCGATCGCGGCCTTTTCGTCCGACCCGACGGTGCCGATGACGGTCGCGCCGAGCGCCTTCAGCCACTGGCACGCGATCAACCCGACCCCGCCCGCGGCGGCGTGGAACAGCACCGTTTCGCCCGTCTTCACCGGGTACGTGCGCCGAATGAGGTACTGCGCGGTCATGCCCTTCAGCATCACTGCGGCGGCGGTCCGGTCGTCGATGCCCGCAGGGATCGGCAGCAGAACCTCGGCGGGCACCAGCCGGCTCTCGGCGTAAGCGCCGCGCGGGCCGCCGGCGTACACCACGCGGTCGCTGGGTCGCACAACCGTCACCCCCGGCCCAACCGCCTCAACGACGCCCGCGGCCTCGCTTCCGATTCCGCTCGGGAGCGGGACCGGGTACAACCCGGACCGGTGGTAGGTATCGATGAAGTTCACACCGACGGCGGTGTGTCGCACGAGCGCCTGCCCCGCGCCGGGAGCGCCAACCTCTACTTCTTCCCAGCGGAGCACCTCGGGGCCGCCCGTCTCGGTGATGCGAACTGCTTTCGGCATGGTTCACCCGTGATAGTTGTGGAATCAAGATACGTCGGCGCCTGCCGGCGGGACACCTCGACCCAGCCCGAGCCACAAGTGCGGCGCCGAAGCAACCGCGCGGGCGTAAGCTACCGCCAGGGTCTTTCCCTTCTGGACCGCCACATAATTGAGCCCCGGAACAACGCCGATGAAAGTCGAAGTCATCTCCATCGGGACCGAACTGACCAGCGGGCAGAACCTCGACACCAACGCGCAGTGGTTGAGCCGGCGGCTCGCCGAGATCGGCATTCCGGTTGCGTTTCACACGACGGTCCGGGACGACCTCGCCGAGAACGTCGAGTGCTTCAAGATCGCGACCAAGCGCGCGGACCTTGTCATTACGACGGGCGGTCTGGGACCGACGCAAGACGACCTGACCCGTGAGGTGATCGCTGCGGCTGCTGGGGTGGAACTCGTGGAACACGCGGCGTCGCTGGCGCACATCGCAGAGATGTTCGCCAAGCGCGGGCGGGTGATGCCGGATCGTAATCATGTTCAGGCGCTGATTCCCGCAGGTGCGGAACCCATTCTCAACGTTGCAGGCACTGCGCCGGGGGTGTGGGCGCAGGTCGGACGCGCCCAGGTGATCGCGATGCCCGGGGTGCCGTCCGAGATGCACCGGATGTACCTGGAACAGGTTCAGCCGAAGCTCTTGGCGATGGGGCTGGGCGGCGGCGTGTTTATCCAGCGCAAGATCAACACGTTCGGCACGGGTGAGTCTGCTGTCGAAGCGAAGCTCCTCGACCTTACCCGCCGCGGGCACGTTCCCGAGGTCGGCATCACCGTCAGCGACGCGGTGGTCTCGCTCCGCATTCTCGCCCGCGCACCGACCCTGGCCGAAGCCGAGGCACAGATCGCTCCGGTGGAAGCCACGATCCGCGAGCGCCTCGGCGAGCTGGTGTTCGGCACCGAGGACGACGATTTGCAAGGGGCGGTCGTGCGGTTGCTGCACGAGAAGCGCAAGACCCTTGCGACCGCGGAGAGCATCACCGGCGGGCTCGTCGCGCATCGGGTGTGCCTAGTGCCCGGCGCGAGCGACTTCTTCATGGGCGGTGTGGTGAGCTACACCGACGAGGTGAAGCACCGCGAGCTGGGGGTTCCGAAAGAACTGCTGGACCGTTTCGGCGCGGTGAGCGAACCGGTCGCGCGGGCGATGGCCGAAGGGGTCCGCGCGAAGTTCGGAACCGACTATGGCGTGTCGACAACCGGCTTCGCGGGACCGGCCGGCGGCACCGAGGAGAACCCGGTGGGCACGGCCTACGTGGGGCTGGCGCACGCCGACGGGTGCGAAGTGGTTCGCTGGGGCTGGCTCGGCACGCGGTACGAGATCATGAGCCGAACCGCGAAACTCGCGCTTAACGCCGTGCGGTTGAGGCTCATGAAGGTGTGATGCCGATGGCAACGATGCCCATACACGATCCGGTCACCGATGTCTGCTTTGGTTTTGTTTTTGTGGCACAGGCACAACTACCCGGGCCGTTAATCAGAACCGTCTTGCCTGGAGAACTCATGGAATCACCTGCCACGCAGGTGCGGATTGGCGGGTATTCCGCTGCGAGTCTGCTGCTCGAGCGCGAGCCGAAGCAGTGGCACACGCTGATTCTGCTCGACTCCGGGAGGCAAGTGACGGATTTCGTGAACGCGCAGTCACTTTCGAGTCTCGTGCTTCGCTTTGACGATGTGGAGGGGCCGAGCCCCAACTTGCTTCCGCCTTCGGGCCTTCAAATCGCTCAGGCCCTAACTTATGCAAAGGGCAAGGAGCGGCTGTTGGTGAGTTGTCGGGCCGGACGAGGGCGAAGTGTTGCACTTGCGTATCTCATCACCTACCAAGCGCGCGGTGTCGCTGACGCGCTGGCGGTACTCGACCCCACCCGACACCGCCCGAACCGGCTTGTGGTGAGATTGGGTGAATCAGTGCTTGAGAAGCCGGGCGCGCTGAGTGCGTTTGACGACTGGTGTGCCCGGCACGCTCACATTCAGTTATCCGATTACTACGACGAGATGGAGAAGGAATTCGAGGCTCTGGAGGCGCAGGGGGCCACGAACCGCATTTGCCCGTGAGCGGCCCTACACAACGCCCTTAGCCTTCGCGTCGTCGAGAATCGCTTTCGTCGCGGTGGCGCCGACCCGGGTCACCCCGATGGCCCGCACCTCCATCAACTTCTCGAACGTGCGGACCCCGCCCGCGGCCTTGACCTGGACCCATGCCGGGCTGTGCTCACGCATCAGTTTCAAGTCTTCGATCGTGGCACCGGTTTCGGCGTAGCCGGTGCTTGTCTTCACCCAGTCGGCACGCACCTCGCCGCAAATCCGGCACAACTCGCGCTTGTGTTCGTCCTTCAGGTAGGCGTTCTCGAAGATCACCTTCACCTTTGCGACCCGGGCGTGAGCCGCACGCACCACGGCCGCGATGTCGTCGGCGACGTAGTTCCACTCGCCGCTCAGCACCTTGCCGATGTTAACGACCATGTCGAGTTCGGTAGCCCCGTCGTCCATCGCGCGTTCGGCTTCAAACACCTTGACCGGCGTGAGGTGCGCGCCGTGCGGGAACCCGATGACGGTGCTCGCCTGGACGGTGCTCCCCGCGAGCAGTTTGGCCGCGAGGCGGACGGCGTAGGGCTTGATGCACACTGACGCGGCTCCCAACTCGCGCGCCAGCAGGCAACCGCGTTCCAGGTCCGCGTCGGTCAAGTTGGGCTGGAGCAGTGAGTGATCGAACATGCGCGCAAGGTCGGCGAGCGTGGGGTTCGACATCGGGCACCGAGGAGGTAAGGAGAATCCGGGTTAGGAGCGTCCCCGTCAGGATAGGACCCCTGCGCCGCCGCCGACCGACCTTGATCGGTTCCGGGGTCATGGTATGCGTGGAGTAACGCTCGAATCCAAGAGCACTGACCCGGAGAATCCCCCATGCTCCGAACCCCGCTCGTCGGGTTGCTCGCGCTGTCTTTTGCGGTCACCGCGTCGGCGGAATCGCAACCTTATAAAGCAGTTGTGATCGATGAAGAGGTCAAACTGCGCGCCGGCCCGAGTGACAATTTCCCCGACACCGGTACGCTCCCCAAAGGCGCCACGGTCCTCGTAGAAAAGGACGAGGGGAACGGGTGGCTTGCCGTAGCCACCTACGGGACTTCCGTGAGCTGGGTGCAAACGCAGTTCATTCGCGACCCGCTGCGTGAAAGCGCCGAACACGCTGGAGAGCCCGCTCGCGAACTGCCCGTACCGCGGCACGTGATCGTCGATCACGATGAGGAGGACGAGGTCACGCTGGCGGCTGGCAAAGTCGGCCTCAACCACCCGCTCAATAGCCGCCGCATTAAAATCCCTCGCGGCACTCCGTTAACCCTCATCGGGCCGAAGGGTAACTTCGCTGTCAAGGATGGCGAAGCGCCCAAGACGTGGTACATGATCGTGTCGCCCGCAGGAGACTTTCGCTACCTGCCCAAGACCGCGGTGCAACTCGAGAAGTCCGCAAGCAGCAGTTACACCGTTCGCGTGAACGAAACGGTAGCCCCCTTACCCCCTGGTGCGGATGCCGGGGCGAAACCGCTGTCCGCGACCCCCGCGGGCGGAGCGGTTGCGTCCGTCCCAGGCCCTGCGGTTACGCCCGCGGCAGCCGGCGGCGCAACCCCAAGCAAGCCCATCGTGAACCACCCTCTCTGGGCACAGGCGGAAGCGGCCGAACGAGAGAACCGCCTCAGTGACGCGGAAAAGCTCTACTACCAGTACGCCGCGGAGATCCGCCGGACGAACGGCGACTACGACATCGCGACCCTGTGCTTCACCCGCATCCACGCCATCCGCGAGAAGCAGCGCGGCACGACCCGCACGGCCACTGCGACGCCAGTGCCGAACGCCGTGCGGCCGGCGGGACGGGACGAACTTGTGGCGCGTCCCAGCAGCAGTGGCGAGCGTCGGGTGACGGTCGGGGTTCCCGAACCGTTGCCCCCCGCAGCCGATCCGGAAGAGCGGGGCGGGTGGCACGCGGGGACGCTCCGGCGGTCGAACATGACGCCGGACGGCCCGAACCGTCAACTCTACATGCTCGAGACCCCGCAAGGCGTGGTGGAACTGTACGTCGCCGCCGGAGCGGGTGTCGATCTCAATCGTTACCTCGGGAGGCGCGTAAACGTGTACGGCACACCGACTTCTCGAACCGGTCTTCAGAAACCGTACCTCGTCGCAACAGAAGCTGAACCAATGCGGTAAGTGAAACGTCGACGGGCTGATGTGAGGTTGGTTGTGTAATTGTGAGATATTTCGCGCGGGCACGGCACGAATCCGCGGCTACGTTTGTCTTGAGCCGCCCCAGTCCCTTCGGCGGTTTGTAACGGAGCGCCTTGTGCGTAAGGTGGGGGCGGGTGGATTCGATCGGACGCGCAACGAATTCCGTTCTAAACTGGCGCAAGATTTCGCGCAACCTGTTCTCAATCGCGGCCTCGTGGCTGTCGGCGCGCTGTTCGCGGGCTAGGGGCGACAGTTGCTCCCCGACCCGACCGTGCGGCCGCCAGACGATTTCGTGGAGTATTGGGCCGCGGCGAAGCTCACGCTGGGCGGCCAGAATCCGTTCGATGGCGAACTGTTGCTGCCGCTAGCAACGCGCCGGCCGGCACACCCCACACGCAACGCGGTGGCTGACGCGGCGTGTGCGGCTATTCCGCTCGTGTTGAACCCGCACGTTTGGCATCAGTACGCCACGGCGATGGCGAACCGCCCGCCGTCGCAGTGGCGTACTGATGCTGGGGACCGTGCTGCGAAGGGTGCTCAGGTCGGGACACTTTCGGTTGTAGTTCGTGTCGATCGCGATCGGTGTGGTGTGGTTCCTTTGGTAACGATGGCAGCGGTTGCGGGTTAGCGGCTGGGCCACGTGACTGCCGCTGGTACTGCTGGTGTCCTTTTGCACGGCCCCATACGGAGTGTGGCCGTTCGATATGGTGTTGCTGCCGGCCGTGTTCGCGGTGATCGCCAAGTGCCTGCCTTCTCAACACGCTCTCGTAGAACAGAAGGTAGAGGCCACCTCTCAACCCTTCTTCGCGTGGGTAGAAAGAGGGGCTCATCCACGTCCGCACTGGCGGCATTGGTCGCTGTGAACGCCGGTTGTTTCGTGATGAACCTGTTCAAACTCGGGTCGTTTTGGTTCCTCTGGTGGATGGCGCCCGCCGTGTTGCTCATCTACGCGCTACGGCCCCGCCGGCAGTGCCCTGTTGAAACGCGATCCGTTCACACCGTCTCGGTGCCGGCATGACCCTTCCGCGCTGGCTCGGCCCCGGGGCTGTGGCGTTTTTACTCGTGTGGCTGCTGCTCTTGGGGGCCGGCCGCTCGCGGTTCTTTATCGACCCGGGCACGTTCTGGCACACCACCACCGGCGAACTGATCCTGAAGGACGGGTTCGTCCGCACCGACCCGTACACCTTCACGTTCGCGGGACAGTGGTGGGTGCCGTACCAGTGGCTCGGCGAGGTCGCGATGGGCGCCGGCCATCGCGTCGGCGGGTTCGACACGCAGCTCCTCGGCGCGGTGACCCTGCTCGCGGCCCTGTTTGCGTGGCTCGCGGTTCGGCTGTGGCGCACCGGGCTCCACCCGGCCGTCGTTGCCAGCGTTGTGGCGCTGGCGCTGGCGTCGGCCGGCTCGCACTTTCACGTCCGCCCGCACCTGTTCACGCTCGCGGCAATGGCGGCGGTCGCGGTCGCGCTCGCTGAGGCCGACGTGAGCCGCCCGAAACTCAACCGCCTGTTTTGGCTGATTCCGTTGTGCGCTGTGTGGACCAACGTTCACGGGGGCGCACTCGGCGGAATCGGAACGATCGGCATCGTGTTCGCGGGCTGGGTGCTGGCGTGGAAGCTAGGCCGCCCGGCTCCGGTCAAGAACTGGCGCGACGCGGGGTTGTTGCTCCTGGTCGCGCTGGGTTGCGGGCTCTCAACGCTTGCTAACCCGTATGGCACCGACATGGTGAAGACTTGGCTCGTCATCATGAACGCGGGCGAGTTGCGCGAGATCATCGCGGAACACCGCCCGTTCGACGTGACCGCGTCCTACGCGTGGCCCGTGCTGGCACTGGCGCTGCTTTACCTGCTCGTGCTTTACGACGTGAAACGTAGCGCCCTGCGCGTGTCCTGGCTGTTACCGCTCGTGTGGCTCGCGCTCAGCTTCAGCCGGTGCCGGCACGTGTCGCTGTTCGCCGTCGTCACACTGGTCACGGTGACGGCAATGTGGAAGCACACGCGCTGGGCGCTGTGGCTCGCCGCCCGGCGGCCCGACCTGTATCAACCCGGCAGTGCCCGTACGCGCCCGTGGTGGGCGCACGTGTGGGCGCCCGCACTTGCGGTGTCGCTGGCGCTCGGACTTCAGGTGGCGCGGGTGCCGGTACCGCTGATCGGCTCGGGTTGGGCGACACACGACCCGACCGCTTGGCCGGTTGATGTGCTCGACGCTCTCAAAGAGCACGAGCCGAGGGCGGGTGAGCCGAACCGTCTGTTTAACTCGGAGTACATTTACGGCGGGTTTGTGATCTACCACGCGCCGGGGTACAAGGTGTTCGTGGACGACCGGTGCGAGCTGACCGGCGGGCCGTGGCTCGTCAATTACGTCCACGCGGCCGAAGCGCCCGGGGCCGCGGTCACCGACTGGCAAGACCGCTACGGACGCTTCGACTTCGCGCTCACGCGAACCGGCACGCCGTTCGATGAGTGGTTCCGCGCCTCTCCCGAATGGCGACCGATCAAATCGACACCGACGGCCACGTTTTATACCCGCCGCTCACATTGAGCGGGCGGCCGAGAAGTGGTATAGCCGAGTCCCGGAGGGACTAAGCTGTGAACCACCTGCGCCAAAAGTTCGGCACCGCGTGTGTGCGGCCGTACACAAGGCGCCCGGGTAACGTCACACTTCCACACGCCCTACACGACCGCGGGGATCGCACGGCACCCGCTACGCATCCGGGAGCACGGGATGCGAAGCTCTCCAGACTCGAAGCGGCACTGTTCTTGGCGGACGAACCGCTCCCGGCACGAAAGCTCGCCGAGGTGGTCGGCCTCCGCGGGGTGGCAGAGGTCCGCGAACTCGTGGCCCGGCTCCAACAGTTCTACGACACCGACGGGTCTGCATTTCAGGTCGAAGAGATCGCCGGCGGCTACCAACTCCTCACACGCACCGTTTATCACACTTGGCTCGCCAGACTCAAACGCACGGGCCACGAACTGAAGCTCTCTCCGGCGGCGCTCGAAACCCTGGCGGTGATCGCCTACAAGCAGCCGATCATGCGCGCCGAGGTGGAAAAGGTGCGAGGGGTGGCGTGCGGTGAGGTGGTGCGACAGCTCATGGAAAAGGGGCTCGTCCGTATTGCCGGGCGCCACGACTCGCTGGGCCGCCCGCAGGTCTATGGCACCACCAAGAAGTTCCTCCAGGCATTTGGGCTCAATACGCTTTCCGACCTGCCAGAAGTCGAATCGTTACGCCCGCCGCCTTAGCACGTTCATAGATTAAGTGAGGATTTCGTCCTCATCCGGCACAATGACATGAACCGCCGCACGTTCTTGACTGCTGCCTCGGCCGCCGCTTTATCCGCCGGCGGGGGGTGCCTGGGTTCCAGTTACGACTTTGAACTGCTGAACGTTTCCTACGACCCGACCCGCGAGCTTTATCGGCGTATGAATCGCCTGTTCGCCGAACACTACGCCGCGCAGACCGGAAAACGGGTGCGGGTGCGCCAGTCGCATGGCGGGTCCGGCAGCCAGGCGCGGTCGGTGACTGATGGAATCCAGGCGGATGTTGTTACGTTGGCGATGTGGGCCGACATTAACAACATCCGCTCCAAAAAGCTGATCGCCGACAACTGGGAATCGCGGCTCCCCAACAACTCGCTTCCGTACTACTCAACGATCGTGTTTACCGTGCGGAAGGGGAACCCGCACGGCATTGAACAGTGGAGCGATCTGGTTGATAAGCCCGGCGTGAAGATTATCACCGCCAACCCCAA
Organism: Gemmata algarum; assembly: GCF_034097035.1. Taxonomy (NCBI): domain Bacteria; kingdom Pseudomonadati; phylum Planctomycetota; class Planctomycetia; order Gemmatales; family Gemmataceae; genus Gemmata; species Gemmata algarum. The sequence goes on along the minus strand of NZ_JAXBLV010000155.1, from coordinate 75,827 downwards.
GACCGGCGGCGGGGCCAAGCTCAACCTGCTCGGCGCGTGGCTCGCGGTGCGGCACGACGGCGGATCGGTGAGCGACGCCCGGAAGTTCATCACAGAGATGTACCGGCGCGTCCCGGTGTTGGACACCGGCGCGCGCGGGGCCACGGTGACGTTCGCCCGCAAGAACATCGGTGACGTTCACCTCACCTGGGAAAACGAGGCGTGGCTGGAGAAGCGCGAGTTGAAGGACGAAATCGAAATCGTGTATCCGAAGGTGAGCATCCGGGCCGAACCGCACGTCGCGCTGGTGGACGCGAACGTGGACCTTAAAGGCACCCGCGCCCCGGCCGAGGAGTACCTCCGGTTCCTCTACACGAACGCGGCCCAAGAGCTGATCGCAGAAACGTTCTTTCGCCCCGGGAACGCGGACGTGGCGGCGCGCCACGCGGGCCGGTTCCCGCCGATCGAGCTGATTCGCGCCACCGCGTCCGGTCTCGGTGGGTGGAACAAGATCCAAACGGACTTCTTTTCCGAGGGCGGCCTGTTCGATCAGATCTATCAATCCGCCCGGTGAGTTCCGGTCGTGGTGTGAGCCATCACCACGTTTCAGGTAAAAGCTACAACTTCTGCTTCACAGCGCACGCGCGTTATACTACATAAAGTACTATTGAAGGATGTGCGCTTATCGACATAACGCGATCGACAGGAGTACAGAGCCGTGGCCAGAAGTAAGAGCGACGGGAAAGTCACCCAGAAGCAAATGGTCCGCGACGCGCTCGGGGAGAAAGGGTGGTCGGTCTCACCGACCGAGTTGCAGACCTACATCAGGGAGAAGTACGATGTCGAACTCCCCAACAACGTCATTTCGAACTACAAATCGAACATCAAGAAAGAAGATGGGGCGGGTGGGGCGAGTGTAACGCCGGCCCCGTCCCCGGTATACCGCTCGACCGGTGGGCTCGACATGACTGACGTTGAAGCGGTGAAAGGGTTAGTCACTCGGCTCGGGGCTGCGCAGGTCAAGAAATTGGCCGAGATGTTCGAGTAGCGGTGCCTTGCCAACCCTGCCCCGAGTTGCCATCATGCACCGGACGGGTGAGTGGTGGAATGGCAGACACAGCGGACTTAAAATCCGCCGCTACCGCAAGGGGCTTGCGGGTTCGAGTCCCGCCTCACCCACTGGGCAGAAGCAGATTACAGTACCACGGTCGTTAATGACCCCCAGCCAAACACAGGAGCCCGGCGACCACCTGTCGCCGGGCTCCTGTGTTTGGCGGTTAGCTATGGTCCGCGCCCGATACACGTGCTCGGTGGTATTGTCGCTTTTCTTGACGGGCCGCGACCGCCAGGAGCGTGCCACGTACCCCGCTCCCTGGCGGTCGCGGCCCGTCAAGAAAGCGGCACCCATTGGGGGTTCATGTATCAGGGCTCGAGGGCAATAACCCGCTCTCAAGCGCGGAACGGATCATTTCTTGAACACGGTACTGTTGCGGTCGCCGCGCGACAGAATGTAGGCGAGCAGGTCCAACAACTCGTCTTCCTGAAACGTGTCAACAAGGCCCGTGGGCATCATTGACACTTTTGACGGTGTCATACTTTCGATCAGCTTGCGGTTCACGGAGACGGTGGAGCCGGGCTCCAGCATGTTGGTGTTAACCATCACGTTGTCGTCTTTGAGGTTCACGATGCGCCCCTTGATGACGCGGTCGTCGGCGGTGCGGATTTCGACCGCCCCGTACTGGTCGCTGATCTCCTTGCTCGGGTCGAGAATCGACTCTAACAGGTCGCGCGGGCTGAACCGCCCGGCTACGCCGGTGAGGTCCGGGGCGTTGCTCCCGCCCTCGCCGTCGAACCGGTGGCATCCGAAGCACTTCCCGGTCGCGAACAGCTTGCGGCCGCGCTCGTAGTCGCGACCGGACTTCAGCCCCTTCTCCAAGGCGTCCGTCAGGTCGGCCACCTTGTACGCCTTCACGAACGGCCGCGCGGGTTCCGGTGGCAATTTCACCGCCGCCGGGTCTGCGGTCAGCAGCGTGCCGAGCGCGGTCTGCTCGGCGCGCGTGAGTGTCAGAACCGCGTCGTCTCGGATCAACTTCAAGAACTTGCTGAAACTGTTCCCGCCCTTGTATCCGGCGGCCTTGACGAACCACTCGAAGTAGTCCTTACGCAGTTCCGGTGTCCAGCCCGCGTTTAGCATCCGCAGCGAGCGCGCGTACTCGATCTGCTCCTCTTGCGTGGGCGCGTCTTTGAGCGCCTTGATCGCCCGCGGGGCGACGGTCTCGTCCTGTAGGAATACGAGCACTTCCAGCACCATTCCGTTGACGAAACGGTTGCCCGACGGCAGTAACGGTGACAGATTCGCCAGAACGGTCTTGCGCTCGTCGGCCGTGGGCGAACCGAACCGGTTGAACAGCACTTGGTAGACTCGGAGCAGGTCGAGCTGCTGCTGGTCGGTCAGCTTTGCGAGGTCGAACCGCCCAAGAGCGGCGAGTACCTTCGCGCGGAGTGCGGGGTCACCCTTTACCTTCTTGTCGGGGGTGTGCTCGGGGCACGGTGCGGACACGCGCACCAGTCCGAGCAGCGCGTGCGCCGCCGCGGTCGGCTCGCTGGCCGCCAGTGCGCGTTCGCGCCAATGATCGACCGGTTGGCTCTCCAGCACCCGGCGTACGGCGGCCAAAGCGAAGCGGTCCCGGGAGTCGGCCGCAAGTGCCATGACATCTTTAAATGCCGGGTTCGGGTGCTCGGCGGACTCGATCAGGGTCTTGTACCGGCGGCGCGTGGCCTGTTCGTCCGCGCTCAGCGACTCGCTCCCGGTGACCGCCTCGGTGCTCTCCGTTCCGGTGTAGGTTACGCGGTACAAACCGCTCTTGGTCTTGCGCCCGCCGATGGCGAAGTACAGCGCGCCGTCGGTGGGGTTCACGACGAGGTCCGTGAGCGGCAGCGGCGTGCCCGTCACGAACTCTTCGAGCTCGCCGGTGTACGCGCAGCCCTTCGGTTTCAGGTGGACCGCGTACAACTTGCCGTAGCTCCAGTCGCAGATGAAGAACGCATTCTGATATTTGGCCGGGAACTTCGCACCGTATCCGAAGCACACGCCTGTGGGTGAGCCCGGGCCGACGTTCAGGACGGGGGGCAGGTTGTCGGGGTAATACTCGGGGTACTTGCCCGCGCCGTTGCGCCAGCCGAATTCGCCCCCCGGCGGCACGAAGCACACCCGCGTCGGCCGGTACCACGGGGTGTTGAAGTCCCACTCCATGTCGGCGTCGTAGGTGAACAGGTCGCCGGCGCGGTTGTAGGCCGCGTCGTACTGGTTGCGGAACCCGACGCTGAACAGTTCCCACTGCTTTCCGTCGGGAGTGACGTTGTAAATGGCCCCGCCCGGCCCCATCACGCCCTTCATGAATCCGTTGCCGTCCGGGAGCCGCGGCAGCAGGTGGTCCTCGCCCCAGTACGGTGGAACTTTGGTCGTGTCGTAATGGGTCAGTTTGGTTTGATTCCCGCATACGACGGTGAGACGTTTCCCGTCCGGGGTGAGCATCACCGCGTGCGGCCCGTGCTCCCCACCGCCGCCCTCGAACGCACGCAGCAGTTCCACCGTGTCGAGCGTGTCGTCCTTCTTGGACGACGTGACCTTGTACAGCCCGCTCTTGTTAGGCGCGTTCACCACGACGTAGAGGGCGTCGAACGCGTAGAGAAGTCCCTGCGCGGAGCCGACCGCGGCGGGGATCTTCTCGATCGCGGTTTCGCCCTGGGCGCCCGCCGGCGGGACCGAGACGCGGTACAGCGCGCCGTACTGGTCCGACACGATGAGCCGGCCCTTTGGGTCGACGCACATGCTCACCCAGGAGCCCATCGTGTCCTTGGGGACGCTGTACAGGAGTTCGACCTTGAACCCCTTCGCGACCTTCATGGTCGCGGGGTCGGTGGCCGGTGGCTCGACGGCTTTCGACTTGGGTTTGGGTTGCGCGGGCGCGCTGACCGGGCTGAGCGCGAAGAGCGCGGCCGACAGTGCGAGGGCCGACGCGCGGAGACGCGATCGGAACATAGAAGGGCCTCGGAGAGGGAACGTGCGGTACGAACGTGCGTGGGCCGTTTGGGATAACCTCACGCGAAGCGGGGGGGCGCATTAAAAAGGCGGGTCGTGACGCGCCCGGTGGGCTGACGCCGTCCGACCCGCCACGCCGTTACAGCCCGGCGCCGAACTCGTCGTCGTCGCTGGGCGGCTTCGGGTCCGGTTGGCGCGGTCTCGCGGGCGGCTCCTTTGCGGGGGGCTTGGCCGCGGGTTTCGGCCCAGCGGCCTTCGTCGCGGGTTTCGGTTTCGCGCCCGGCTTGACGGCCGGGGCGTCGTGTTCAGTCCCTTCGGTGGCAGCGCGCGCCGGGGCCTTCGCGGGTGCGGGCTTGGCCAGGACCGGCTTGGCGGGCACAGGCTCCGGCGTGGCGACCGGTTTCAGGGCCGGCTTGGCGGGCGCCGGCTCTTTCGCCGCGATTGGCTTCGGGGCCGGGACCGGCTTGGCGGGCGCAGGCCGTGCCGGGGCGGTCGCGGGTTTCACCTCCGCTTTGCGTGGGGCGTAGGTCGGAACCTCGTCGAGCGGCTCATCGTCCAGGTCGTCGAAGTCGTCCACAAGTGCGCGGCCGAGCGGTCGGTCGTCGTCCGCGTCCTCGCGCTTCGGGGCCGGCGGTTTGGGTTGGGGAGCGGGGCGCGCTGGAGCCGGCGCTGGCGGAACCGGGCGCGCGCGGGCGGGCCTCGGAACCGCTGCGGCTGGGCTCGGGGCGACCGCGGCCGGCTTCGGCGGCTCCACCTTCCTCGGTTCTGATTCGGGGCGCTGCGGTGGTTCGGCTCGCGGCGGCAGTTCGGCCCGCCGCTGCTCCGCGGCTCCGCGGGGCGGCAGTTCGAGTGCCTTCTTCGGCTCGGAGGCCGGGCCGCCGTTCCCGTTGCGCGGCACCAGCTCGATCGGCCTGCGCCCCTCGCCGCCCTTCGGCAGCGGAATGACGCGCGACACCGGCGGCAGCGCCCCGACCTTCATCTCCAGCCCGAACCGCGTGACCACGTACATGCCACTGGTACGGTGCTTGTCCAACTCCAACAGCCCCTCGCGCTGGGCATCCTCGAGCAACTCGCTGAAGGTGCGGTAGCCGTAGTAGTCCTCGTTGAAGGACGGCTTCTTCCGCTTGATCGTGTCCTTCAGCATCGAGGAGTAGATCACCTCCTTGTTCTCACGCCGCAGAGCCAGCAGCGAGTCCAGCAGCAGCGCGAACACCTTCCGCTTCTTTTCGGGGATCTGTTCGTTGACCGCGATCGGGATGATCGGGGCGCGGTCCAGGTCCTCGTAGTAGATGAACTCGTCGCAGTTGTCGCGCAGCAGGTCCGAGGTGGCGTCGGACAGGCCGAGCCCGATGACGTGCTTGCCGAGCTCCTTCAGCTTCGACACGAGCGGCGAGAAGTCGCTGTCGCCGGAGACGATCACGAACGTGTCGATGTGGTCCTTCGAGTACGCGAGGTCGATCGCGTCCACGACGAGCCGGATGTCGGCGGAGTTCTTCCCGGTCATCCCGCGGCGCGGGATCTCGATCAGTTCGATGGCGGACTCGTGGAGCGCGCCGGTGTACATGCCGAACCGGCTCCAGTCGGCGTACGCCTTTTTACAAACGATTTTGCCCTTCTCGACCAGCCGTTCGAGCACCTTGGAGATCTCGAACCGGTCGCGGCGGTTGTTGAACCCCAGGCCCATGTTCTCGAAGTCGATAAACACGGCCAGCGACCGTTCGCCGTCGCCCGCGCGGTGTGCTTTCATCCCAGTCCTACGCTTATCGGTGCGAGTCCTCGGCTCTGACGACCCGCACGCTATTGTGCGAAACCTTTGCTGGCGGGGGAAGGCCAAGCCGCGATCAAGCGTCTACAACGTTCCCATCCCGAACGAATCTCCCTTCCGTGAGGACTGGTGCGACGTGGCAGAGAACTTTTTTCGGCTCGACGGCAAGGTGGCGGTGGTGACCGGCGGCGGCCAGGGCATCGGCGAGGCGATCAGCCGGCGGCTGGCCGGGGCCGGGGCGAAGGTCGGCGTGTTCGACATGAACGCCGAGAGCGCCGCCCGCGTCGCCGGCGCGATCGGGGGGGTGCCGCTGGTCGGCGACCTGACGAAGGAAGCCGATCTGGACCGCGTGTTCGGCGAAATCGCCGCGAAAGCCGGCCCGGTGGACATACTGGTGAACAACGCCGGGGTGGCGAGCCGCAAGGGGCGCGACGTGCCGATCTGGGAGAGTGTCCGCGAGGACTGGGAGTTCGTGCTCGGGATCAACGTGACCGGCCTGGTGCTGTGCTGCAAGGCGGTGCTGCCGTCGATGATCGAGCGCAAGTACGGCCGGATCGTTAACATCGCCAGCATCGCCGGGAAAGAGGGCAACCCGAAGATGGCGCCCTACTCGGCGAGCAAGGCGGCGGTGATCGCGCTCACCAAGTCGCTGTCGAAGGAACTGGTCGGCAAGGGCGACATTTGTGTGAACAGCGTCGCGCCGGCCGTCATCCAGACGCCGATTCTGGACCAACTGGACCAGTCGCAGATCAACATGATGCTGTCGAAGATCCCGCTGGGCCGCACCGGGAAGCCGGACGAGGTGGCCGCACTGGTCCACTTCCTGAGCAGCAACGATTGCAGCTTCACGACCGGTTTCTGCTTCGACATCAGCGGCGGCCGCGCGACGTATTGAAGAACCCACCCCCAGCCCCGGAAGACCTACCCCCCGGCCCCCTCCCTGAAGGGAGGGGGTGGCGGCTGGTCCGCGCAATTGCGGTGCAGCCTGTGCTTGCAAACGTCGTAGCGCTCGTCTCGCGCCTCGTGACTGCACTCCAGGCGCCACCCCCTCCCTTCAGGGAGAGGGCCGGGGGGTAGGTTTCTTCGCGCCGGCGCGTTACACTCTCCCTCGCCACCCGGCCGCATTGAGGTAGCGATCGCTGCGACGTTACGTCGCGGAAGGTCCGTTCCTGTGCCCAGCATGATGGGGCAGTCTTCTCATAAGCCAGGGTTCATGAGAAGACACCCCGTGTGAAGTAAGTACCGCGGCCGGGTGGCGTTTCCCTTTCCTTCTCCAGGTGACGGACCGTGCCCGAACTGTGGTCCGAGTTCCTGCCGCACCCGTGGAACCTCGTCGCCGGCGGGGGCGTTGCTGCGGCGTTACTCTTCGGGTTCATTGGTCTGTCTGCGTTCCTCGGCATTTGGGCCGAACGTAAGGTCTCGGCGCGGATGCAAGACCGGCTCGGCCCCACGCGCGTCGGGCCGTTCGGGTTGCTTCAGTCCCTTGCGGACGGCGTGAAACTGATTGCGAAAGAAGATGTGGCCCCGCAAGCCGCGGACAAGCTCCTGTTCCGGGCCGCCCCGTACATCGCCTTTTGCGCCAGCTTTTGCGGGTTCCTCGCGCTGCCGTTCGGCTCGCAGTTCGTGGCCCAGAACCTGAGCGTGGGCGCGTTCTTCGTGCTCGCGGTGCTGTCGAGCGAGGTGTTCGGCATCGTGCTGGCGGGGTACGCGTCCGCGAGCAAGTGGTCGCTGTTCGGCGGGGTTCGCGAGGCGGCCCAGGTGGTCAGTTACGAGGTACCGCGGGCGATGTGCGTGGTGGTGCCGGTGTGTCTCGCCGGGACGCTCAACCTCAACACGATCGGGGCGCAACAGGTTGGCTGGTTCTGGAACTGGAACTTGTTCCACGACCCGTTCACGTTCGTCGCGTTCTTCGTGTTTTTCATCACGGCGGTCGCGAGCTGCAAGCGCGCCCCGTTCGACCTCGCGGAAGCCGAGAGCGAGCTGGTGGCGGGGTTCCACACGGAGTACAGCGGCATCCGGTGGTCGTATTTCTTTCTGGCCGAGTACGGCAGCATGTTCGCGGTCAGCGGGTTAGCCGCACTGCTCTTCCTGGGCGGCTGGCACTCCGGAGTTCTGCCGTTCGAGCCGTCTGTTGGGTTCGGGTTCTGGCCTGGAACGGTGCTGAACGTGGCGGTGTTTGTTGGGAAGTGCTGGGCGCTTGTGCTGGTGATGATCTGGATGCGCTGGAGCCTCCCGCGGCTCCGGATCGATCAGGTGATGACGACCTGCCTCAAATACTTACTGCCGGTCGGTTGTGTTCTCCTGGTTGGCGTGTGCCTGTGGCTGTTGATGGTGCCGGCGGCGGTCACGAACGTCGTGAGGTATGTGCTCAGCTTCGGGTGCCTGGCCCTTCTGCTGGGGGTGGGCGCGAGCCTGTTCCGCTCACCCGGGGCGGCGTCCGCGCCGGCGGGCGAATTGCCGGGAGCGTGGGCGCGACGATGACACCGGAACCCGGAAGCAACCTACCCTCCGGCCCGCTTCCGGATGGGAGGGGAAGTAATAATGCTTCGTCCAACGAACTCGATTCGCTAGGCGATTCCGAAGTGTCTTTGCTCCCCCCTCTGAAGGGAGGGGTTGGGGGCGTGTCGTCTTTCTTTCGCTTCGTGCGCCCCTACCTCGTCCTAGCCCTGCTCTGGGCTCTGTACTTTCACCCGCTGATCCTGCACCCGACGCAGACCCTCTACGCGCCGTATTCCGATCTGCTCGCCGAGCACCTGCCCGTCAAGCTGTTCCTGAACCGCGAGTGGCGGGCGAGTGGCGAGTTGCCGCTCTGGAACCCGTACCACTTCTGCGGGACGCCGCTCGTTCACGACCCGCAGGTCGGAATCTTCTACCCGCCCAACCTCGTCGTACTCGCCGTGCCGGAGCACGCGGTCGGGGCGGCGGTGTCGTGGGGCGTTGCGCTCCACGTACTCGCCGCGGGAGCGCTGGCGCTCGTGTACGCCCGCACCCGTGGGCTGAACGAGCCCGCGAGCCTCGTTGCGGCGACCGGGTTCATGCTGTCTTCGAAGTGGATGACGCACCTGCTGCTCGCGGGCCACACGATCGCCGCCGGGCTCACGTGGCTCCCCCTTCTGCTGCTCCTGATCGAACGCGCGATGGATCGCCGCGGCACGCGCGGGGTCGTGTGGGCGGGGGTGCCCCTCGCGCTGCTCGGGCTCGGCACCCACCCGCAATGGGCGTTCTACGCGACCGTTTTCGCGCTCGCGTGGACGTACCGCCGCGACGCTCGTGGTCGGTGGGTGGGCTGCTGGTTCGGTGCGGCCGCCGTTGCCGCGGCCCTGATGGCCGTGCAACTGCTTCCGGCTCTGGAAGCGGCACAGTGGTCCGCGCGAAGTGACGGAGTGGACGCCAGCGGGGCGCTCGGCATCGGGCTCCAAACGGCCGTGCGGCTGATCGGGCCGGCGCTGTCGTACGCGCCGCCGCAGTCGTGGGAAATGCAGGGCGTATTCGGCGCGTTCTGGCTCGTCGCGGCGGTCGCGGCGCCGGCCGTGTGCGGCCCGCGGACGCGCTGGCAGTTCGGTGTTTTCTGCGCCCTTGTGCTGTTCGCACTCGGCGGGGCCGCACTGATCGATTGGTTGCCGGGGTTCAACCTGTTCCGGGTGCCGACCCGGATGCTGTTGATCGCGACATTCCCACTCGCATTTCTCGCTGGGGTGACCACTCAGGCGCTCACGGAATCGCGGTGGGCGCTGAGCGCTCGGGCTGCGGTATCGCGCGGGTTCCGGCGGGTGGTGCTGGTCCTCGTCGCCCCCACGATCCTCGGGCTGTGGTTCAACGACGGTCCCGTGTGGTGGGCGTTTGTCGCGTACTGGGGCGCCGTGGTGCTGGCTCTGCCGCTCTTCATCCGCACTCTTCAGAACACCGGCACCAGCGGCCGTATGCGGACCGCCCTCTGGTTCGTCATTCTCCTTGCCGAGTTGATTGCTCCGATTGCCGTTCTGCCGCAAACGAAGCCGCAAGAGGAACTGTACCCGTCGTCGCCGGTTCTGGAACACCTGAAAGAGCAGCCGCAGCCGGTCCGCGTTCTCGATTGGGACGTTCACAGTGAGGGCACACAGACCTCGCTGCTGGGGACGGGCGCGCCGCAGGCGATGGTTCATGCCATCGGGACGCCGCGCGGCTACAACCCGCTCGACGTGCGCCACTACCGCGAGTTCCTCGCGTTCGCGGTCGGGGACGACCGGCCGGTGCGCGGGAACAGCCCCTACGCACAACAGGTGATGCCGAACTTCGAGGTCGGCGAGCCGCACGTGTTCGCGCTCCTGCGCGTCACGCACCACGTTGCCCCGGTCGGAACGCCCCCGCCGCCCGGTGAGTGGCGCGTGTGCGCGCGCGACCCGGCCCCGCCGGCGGTGGTTCCGCTGCTGCCGGGCACGCCGCCGACGCTCCCGCCGCATACGCTCCGCGCGTTCACGCCCCCGAAACCACGGGCGTGGATCGTCCCGCGCGGCGAGCGGCTCGAAGGGGCGACGTTCGCGGCACTCAAAACGTGTGACTTCGACCGCAGCGTGCTCATCACCACGCGCGGCCCGCTCCCTCCGATGGAGGGCACGAAGCCAGGGGCCGCGCGAATTACGCATTACGGCCCGAACCGCGTCACGACCGAACTCGACGGCTCGGCGGGGTGGCTGGTGCTGTCGGACGTGTGGTTCCCGGGCTGGACCTGCTTCGTGGACGGCCGCGAGGTTGAGGTGTCGCGTGCGAACCACGCGTTCCGAGCGGTGCCGGTGCCGGCCGGGTCTGCGGTCGCGGAGTTTCGGTTCGAGCCGCGCACGTACCGCCTTGGTTGGTGGGTCAGCGTGGTCGCCGCGGTCCTCGTACTCGGGGTCGGCGTGTGGAGTGCCGGTCGAGGTTGACCGGTGCTGAGCCGGCCTCACGTGTCACAGTTTGACGCGATCGCCGAACCGCGCGCGCAGCACCGCCGCACCGCCGGCCGTGATGCGGTTGTCCCGCAGGCTCAGCACGTCCAGTCCGTCGAGGTGTGGCGACGCCGCCAGCGCTCGCGCACCGGCGTCGCCGATCCGGTTTTGCCACAGGTCAAGAATCGACAAATCCGCTACGTTCGGCGAAGACGCCAATGCCGCCGCCCCGGCATCACCGACCGTGCAATCGCGAAGAATCAGCTCGCGGAACCGCGCCAGGTGTTCGCACGCCGCCAGCGCCCGCGCGCCCTCGTCCGTGATCGGGTTCATCGACAGGTTCAGCCCTGGGCCGTGCAGCCGGCCCAGAAGCGGCGAGCGCGCGAGCGCGACCGATCCGCGGTCGCCGATGCCGGTGTTCTGCACCTCCAGCACGTTGAGCGTCTGTGCCAGCGGCGATTCAACGAGCGCGACCAGCCCGTCACAGCCGAGTTCGTTGCGGTACGCGACCAGCGACACGAGTTGGCGGAAGTGTGGCGCGTGTGCGATCCGCCGCACCCCGGCCGCCGTGAGTTCCGTAGCCGATACGTTCAACGCGGAAAGGCCCGTCAGCGCCGCGGATGCCAAGAAAGCGGCGTCGGTGTCGCTCAGCGAGGCCCGCACCGCGAGCCGCTGCACGCTCGCCACGTTGGCCCCTGCCATTAGCCGCAGGAACCCGGCGTCGAGTGCCGGGGGGAACAGGACCAGCTCGCGAACCAGTCCGAATTTCGCACTGCGGAGCAGCCGGCGGCACCGCCGCTCGTCGGTGTCTTCCGGGTCCGGGCGGGGCCGCAACAGGGTCGGAAATTCGGCCGCGCCCACGGCGAGCCGGACGCCGAAATACGGTCGCATCGGGTCCGGGAGCGCGAGCCGCTCCAGTTCACGCGACGCGGCCACATCGACGCACGCCTCTTCGGTCCAGGCGGCCAGGGGCGATGCGAACCACGCCCCCAGCTCGGGGTCGGCGACCGTTTCGGCGCGCAGGTCGATGTTCAACAGCCCGCGCGTGAACCGCCACGGTTTGAACGGGGTCAGGGGCTCGAAGGTGAACGGCTGCGGGGGCCGTGCGGCGGCGAGCTGTTGGGCGAACCCGAACACCGGGTGGGCGAGCTCGTAAAGCCGGCGCGGAAGTGAGCCGAGCCAGCTTTCCGCGTGCGTCATCAGCAACCGCCGCTCTTCGGCCCGGAGTGCCGCACCGTGCCGCTCGTCGCAGGTGGGCCGGGCGAGTTCGACTTGCACGCGCAGCAGCGCGGCGCGCGCCCGGGCGTCACCGGGTGTCGGTAGACCGGACACGTCGGCGTGTTCGTCGAGCCAGTCCGCGAGCACCAGCCGCGGGGTGTCGTCGGCCGGGGCCGCGCGGCAACTCGCGAGCAGTCCGAGCAGGTCCGGGTTCAGCGGTGGGGGCACGGGCAGTTCCCTCTGACGGCCCTCGCGGCCGACGTGAAACGGCGGCGCCGGGGCGAAATATCCTTGCGAGCGGGCGCGCGGCGGCTTATCCCTATTCTTGCAGCGCGAGCAAGAGGCCCTCTCCCAACTGTCCGCCCGATGTCGCTACCGGTTATTTTGTTCGCCGTGGTCGGCACCGCCACCTGCGTTTCCGCACTTGGTGTTGTGGCCGCGCGCGACGTGGTGCGCATGGCGGTGTGGCTGCTGTTCACGCTGGTCGGCGTCTCACTGATCTACTTCTTGCTCGGCGCCGAGTTCGCGGGCGCCGCGCAGCTCATCGTGTACGTCGGCGGCACGCTGGTGCTGGTCGTGTTCGGGGTGATGCTGACCGCGCACGGTCCGCTCCGCGGACTACGGACTCGGCGCGCTGAGTGGTTCGTCGGCGGGGCGCTCGGCGTCGCGCTGTTCGCGCTCCTGGCGGTCGTCTCGTTGCAACTCGGCTCGCCGCCAGCGGACGAAGCCCCGCCGCCCGGCCCTGGGGCGCTCGGGATGAGCTTCATGGGCGCCACCGACACCCCCCCGAATGGGGCCGCGAGCGGGACGCCGACCGGCGCGGTGGCGCGAACTCCAACTGCTTACCTGCTGCCGTTCGAGATCGTGTCGGTTCACCTGCTGGTGGTGCTGGTCGGCGCCGCCTACCTCGCCCGCGCGAAGAGGAAGCGGACCCAGGTATGAACGAACTCGGGCTGACGCCGTTCCTGCTGCTCTCCGCGTTCCTGTTCGCGTGCGGGGTGGTGTGTGTGACTACGAAGCGGAACGCGATCGGTGTCCTGATGGGCGTCGAACTGATCCTGAACGCGGCGAACGTGAACCTCGTCGCCTTCGCGCGATTCAAACCTGGTTTCCGACTTGAAGGTCAGGTGTTCGCGCTTTTGGTCGTCGTCCTCGCGGCGGCCGAAGCGGCGGTGGCGCTGGCCATCATCCTGAACTTTTACAACAACCACGCTACCGTGGACGTGGACGAAGCAAAGAACCTCCGGGGCTAGCGTTCGGTTCGTGAATCAAAGTGATTGTGTGGCGAAATGGTGCCTGTGTCGTTGTGCTTGCCCGTCCTGTCCGTGACCGGCTCATCTCCAACCGCGCGCCTACGGTCGGTTTAGGTTTGTCAACTTCTCACTGGTCGGACGTGCGCCCGTGGCGATACCGGCCGCATAACCGCTGCCAAACGACCAGGGCCATCAACGCACGTAGTACATTGCGACTGCCAACTCGGTGCGCCGCATCGCTACGACGTGCCCGTCACAAAAGAGCACCCCGAACACCCCCGTATGGCGGTTCTCGGGGTAATGGTTGATCCAGTCGGCGTCGTCAGGCGGCCAGGGAAGCCCCGGAGCCGACCCGGCCGGTAAGATTCCGTTGGTCGCGCACTGCGGCGACCGGCAGTGCTCCCATACGTACAGCACCTGACTGGTGCCATTCCCGTTGGCGACATCCGTTAACCGCTGGCCGGCCGGGCCACCGATCACGCTGTTGAGCGCGTAGCTGAGCTGTAGCGGTTGGCCGAAGGTCGGGCTGCCGAGAAGTGCGTCGGACCCTTTCGGGCACCGAAAAACATGCGCGTTGCCTTCCAGATACGGCCACAGCATCGCGCGGGTCGGGTTGTAATCCGGAAGCGGCCGTTCGGCGTAGCCCACGCGGTCGTCAAACGGCCCCCAGTACACGCCGTCCCGACCGGTTGGGGGCAACCGGTCGTCGTGGTCCAGCGCGTAATGGTGTACGGCCAATCCGATCTGCTTCATGTTGTTGGCGCACTTGATGCGCGCCGCGGCCTCACGCACCTTTTGGACGGCGGGTAGAAGCAGCGCGATGAGGACCGCAACGATCGCGATCACCACCAGCAACTCGATCAGGGTGAACGCAGGACGGCGAGGGTGGGAGCGCATCTCGGTTTCCGTTCGGGCGGGGCGTCCGGCTATCATTCTCCGCTGAACGGCCTGAAACGTGGTAGTGTGAAATTCGTTTGTGGCAACGTATACGGAGGCGTAATGAGGCTGGTGCGCGTGATTTCGGGCGGACAGACCGGTGCGGACCGGGCCGCACTCGTAGCCGCAAAGGCCGCCGGCCTTGCGACCGGGGGGTGGATGCCGAAGGGCTTCCTGGCCCATGACGGCGAGCGCCCCGAGTTTGCCTCACTTTACGGGCTCCGCGAGCACGAGAGCCCTCGATACCCGCCGCGCACCGCGCTCAACGTGAAAGAGTCCGACGCCACCCTTCGCTTCGCGACCGACTGGGCGTCGCCTGGCGAAGTGCTCACGCTCAAAATGATCGAGCGGTACGGCCGCCCCCACCTTGATGTCACACCCGGCGGGGGCGAAACGATCGCAACCGTCGTCGAATGGCTCGGGCACCACGACCCACACGTGCTAAACGTGGCCGGCAACTCGGAGCGCACGTCGCCGGGCATCGAGGCGTTCGTCACGGCGTTTCTCGCAGAAGTGTTCGCGCAACTCGTCCGCCCCATTTGACCGACCTCGTTATGCTCGTCACCGCAACCGGCCCGCGTGGGCCGGTTCCGCCCCCGCGCGCCTCGAGTTATGAGTTTCACGAACTGAATCCTTGAAATACCAAGTATAACTATTTATCATCTCGTTCGAGTTGTCCATTTGCTGCTTGTCGAGGGTACCCGCCGTGACTTCTATCCCGGTTCGTTCTCCGTTGCGCGCCGCATTCACGCTGATTGAGCTGCTGGTGGTGATCGCGATCATCGCGATTCTGATCGGCCTGCTGCTCCCCGCCGTCCAGAAGGTGCGCGAGGCTGCGGCGCGCATGAGCGACCAAAACAACCTGAAGCAGCTCGCGCTCGCGTGCCACAACTTCCACAGTGCGAATGAGCGGCTCCCCGGGTATCAACCGGCCCCGACCGGATTGTCGGTGGCGTCATACGGCTACTCGGTACACGCCTTTGTGCTGCCCTACATCGAGCAAGAGCCGCTGGGGCGAATGTTCGACCCGAACACCCAGCAGTTGTTCTTCGGCAGCGCGCCGTTCGGTACGTTCAACGCCGCCCTCGCGTCCACCGCCGTGACACCGGTGAAGACGTTTCTGAACCCCGCTGACGGCCAGGACCCCGTTTACGCCATGTCCGGCGGCGCGCCCCACGCGGGCACCAATTACGCGGTCAACATCGGGTCCGGGCTGGATGCGAACGATACCGTAAACAACCCCGCGCGGAGCAACGGCATCGACCTGCGGTTTCCGTCGGACGGGCTGTTCTGGTCCGGGTCACGGGTGCGCCTCACGGACGTTACCGACGGCACCTCGAACACGCTCATGCTGGCCGACATCCTTCGCGGCACGAACGCGAGCGTTACCGGCACGGTGTACGCGACACTGACACCGGAGCAGCGGCGGCGCTTGTACGCGAATGCCAGCGCCGGGCGCAGCCCCGTGGGAACGGCACCGGGCGGGCTGAACCCGGCACTCACGACCGCGGACGCGACGGCCGCCACGAGTTGGACCGGGAACCGGGGCGGGTCGTGGATCTGGGGGCAGCCGTATACGAACGGGTTCAACGCCGCCCTCACACCGAACAGTTCCACTCCCGACGTGGCCGGACACGGACAGGGGTGGTTCTCGTCGCGCAGCCCGTTCACCGGCGGAGTTAACGTCGCGCTGGCGGACGGAAGTGTTCGGTTCGTGCGCGACTCGATCCCGATCGCCGTGTGGCGTGGGCTCGCGACGCGGGCGGGCGGCGAGGTCATCGGCGGGAACGATTTTTGACACGCCAATGCTGTGCGGATCGACCGTCAGATGGTTTCGCGAGTTCAGTCGTGCGGCTCGACTCGTCTCGCGCCATCGTCCGGGTGAGAAAGGGGGGCACCGCCGAACGCGTCCGCGGGCTCCAGGAACTTGATGAACGCCTCCGCGGTGGCGCTCAGCGTTTCGCCGCGGCGAATCAGCACACCGGAGTGAATCGGGTCGATTTTACCGGGCAGTTTGCGCACCCCGACCTTTACCCCACGGGTCACCGAGCCGTTCGGCATCAGCGGCACGAGTGACACGCCCAATCCCGCCTCGACCATCTTCACAACGATCCCCGTAGTCGTCGCTTCCATGTCGATGCGCGGGCTCAGCCCCAGCTTGTGAAACGCATTCAGCACATGCTGTCGGCCGGTCGAGCCGCGCTCGAACACGATCAGCGGCACATCTTTCACGTCGGCCAAGGTCAGCGCGCGCTTCTTGAGCAGCGGGTGGGCGGGCGGTGCGATCAGCCCCCATTCGAGCGAAAAGAGGTGCCGGTACTCGATCCCGACGGCACCTTCGTAAGGCGCCGCGACCCCGAACGCGAGGTCCGGATCGCGCAGCAACGCGTCCTCAATGTCGCGCTCGGTGCGGGCGCTGAGGCGCACGCGGGTCGCCGGGAACGCGCGGTGGAACCAGCGGACTGCGTCGAGCATCGCGTACATCGTCAGGTATTGTGTGGCCGCGACGTGAATCTCTTGGGGGGCGTCGCCGGCGCGTTCACCGAACCGCCGGGCGGCTTCGAGGAACGTGACCGCATGGGGCAGGAACAGTTCCCCTTGCGGTGTGAGCGGTGACCGCCGACGCGGCCCGCGCTGCTTGTGGTAGAGCGGCACCTTGAGGGCCGTTTCGAGCGCGACGAGCCGGTTGCGCAACCCCTGCTCGGTGAGGTGCAGCCCGATGGCCGCGGTGCGCAGGCTCCCGGCGCGCGCCAACTCGACCAGCGCCGCGACCTGATCCGTTGACACCGACGGCACACGTTCGGCCACAGCACGGCCCGCCTGAACAACAGTTGTTGTGCGGGTTCCCAATTTACCGCGACTGGCGCCCCGAGCCAATCATGTGGTCGTGGTAACGCGATGACCAGCCCGCAGCGCCAAACACCCGTGCGCTGCGGCCGAGTGCCCGACTTCACTCGCGTTCGGTCGGCTCCGGCTCGACGTGCCCGCGGCGCTTCTCCAGGTACGTGAACAGCGCCAGCACCGCCACACCGAGCACGATGCCCGACGCGTACCACACCCACGTCTGTTGCAAGTTCACCGCCGCGTGCCAGATCATCGCGAACACATCGAGCAGAAGGAACCCGGCCCCGAGGTAGATGAACGCACGCACCCGGAGCAGCACGCCGGCCAGCACCCCGAGCACGCACAGCGCCGCGAGGACCACTGGCAACCACCTGGACTCGCCCACGCCCGCGATGAACATGTCCGCCGCCGAGGCGACGTAGATCATCGCCACGCCGGTGTACCGCATCGTGTTGGACGCTTCGGGCGAGAGCCGGTGCCGGTTGATGTGTTCGGACACCAGGAGGATCAGCGCGAGCGGGATCACCCACGCCTGCGGGTGGACGAAGAACGGTACGTCGCCGTGTGTGAGAGCCGCCCACAACGCCGCGTTGGTCGCCAGGGCCGCGAGCAGCGCCCACCCGAACGACCGCTTCGAGAGCGCCACCAACCCGTAAACGCCGCCCGCGAGGAACCACAGCCACGCGTAGGTGTCGAAGTGCTGCGGGAGCTTTTCTAGGTAACCGAGGATCGGCTCCAGTCCCGGAGCGGTGTCGCGTGCGAATTCGGAGACCGGGGCCGGCGGCTTTGCCCAGAACGCGAGCAGCGGCACCAGTGGGAGCAGCGCGCCGGTGCGGCGGAGTGGCAGCGCGAGCACCTCGACCTTTCTCCGCTCAAAGAACTCGGCCAGCCCGATGCCCGCGTAGGCGAGCGCCATCACCACAAACGTCCAGATCTTCGCAAGCTCCCCCCGGAACAGCCCCGGCACGTTGAATCGGATCTGCAAAAAGAACAATACGACCAGCAATTCCGCGATGTACACGTATGCGGTGCGGCGCGTCGGACGCAGCTCGAACGGGTCACGGTCTGGTTTCAGTGCAAAGCGGAGGGCGAGGGCCGTCAAAACTGCGACCGCGGCCAGTATCGCGAGGGCGGCCTCGTGCGAAAGTGGCGTGCGGCCTTTGACGGGATCAAACACCGGCACCTGCTGCACGAGGTTGATGCCCAGCACGACGAGCGCCGCGACAGCGGCCCATCCTCCGACGATGCGCGCCACCCGGCGCCAGTGTTCGCTCACACGCGGTACCGCCACGCTCCCGCCCACGGCGGCGATCACCAGTGCGACGAACAGCCACGCGTTCCGGTGCAGCCAAACGTGCGGGGTTGTTGGGCCCGGCACCGCCCACCCGAGCGCCGCGAGGCACCACACCACGAGGGCCGCGGCCGTCGTGCGGAGTCCATTCCCGACTTCACCAGCGTAGGTACGGGCTAGCACCGCGAAGCTGATCGCCAGAAGCGCTGCGGCGCCCGAGTTCGCACACCGGGACAGCAATTCCGCCGAGGTAAGTCCGCTATGTATCCCAAACGCGACCGTAACCGTGGCGAGCAGCGACAGCCCGAGCGCGGGCCACTGCGCCGGAGGCGACTGTGGTAACCGGAGAATCGACTCGACGAATCGGGCGGACCCGAGGCGCAAGCACGAGACACCGAGTGCGTATGCTGAGAGCGCCAGAGCGGTTACCGGGATGCTCCATACCGGTCGCGGCGCCCACTCACTAACGATTTGCGGCTCCAAGTCGCACACGGTGAGCAGTACCGCGAGCGTGCCGGCCGCGAACAGCGCCGGCCGGGCGAACCGCGCACGCGCGTCCCAGAGCCCCACCGCGCACGCCACGACAATAGCTCCCACCGCTCCCCACTTCAAACCGGCAGGATCGGACCCGCCTCCGGTGAATGTGGGCGCGAGACCAGCGAGAAGGAACGCGAGCGCCGGGACGAGTGCCCCGTCGAGTGGTTCCAGCCAGGGGGCCGAATCGTTCGCCGCGCGCTTTCGGGCACGAACAACGCCCCACACAGCGACCGCGACACCAAAGCCCGTCGCGTTTGTGAGGAAGAACCCGGACACGGTTCTGGGTCCCTCCGCGACCCACACGAGGAGCGCGGCCAGGTTCATCGCCAACCCAGAGGTGTACGCGAACGCAAGCGCTCGAGTGTGTAGCGCGACCGCTCCCAGCGCGACCGCCGCTCCGATCGCCAGCCCGGCCGGCAGCCACGGGCGCCACGGGTCCAACTCGCCTGCGTGTATCGCACACAGCACGAGCAGCGCCGCGAAGCAGGTGAGCCACCACGCTCCGAGTTTGACGTGCTTGATCGTCGCGAGGAAAGCCCCACTCACACCAAGCCACGCGAGCGCCATCACGTGGAACGACAGCCACCGGCCGGGCTCGTCCCAGCGGCGCGCCGCCGAGGCGGCCAGGACGCCCGCGAGCAACCCGGAGAACGCCAGGATCAGTGAAACAGCTTCCCGTTGTTTACGGCGTGCGTGCCACACGCCCGCGCCGGCAACCAGCACGAGCGCACCCCAGCCGAATACACCCAGGGGCTCGACGGCAACGGCCAGAGGTAAGTCCGGGCGCGTGAAGGTGCGCGTTCCTGGCCCGAAGCACACCGCAAGAAGTGCCCCGAATCCGATCAGCACCTGCACGGTGAGCGGAGTTCCCCCCGGCACGCGGCGCTCGACCGACAGCCAGCCCATCGCCCACACCGCCGCGCTACTGGCGAGCACGAGCGCGAGGTGAACCCATTCCGTATCGTTCAGAGGGTTCCCGCGGAGTACGACGCTCAACGCGTATCCGGCGGTAAGGGTAGCAACGAACACCACCCCGCCGGCGAGCGCATAGCCCGCCGAGCGCTCGCGGGCCGCGCTGACCGCCAGCCCGGCCACGACCAGCGCGAGCGGCACGAGGTTCGACGTGAGCGCGCCCATCTGGGCGAACGCGGAGGTGCCGAGCGGCCCGCCGGGTTCCAACCGCTTCAAGCCGAGTTCGGCAACGAGCCCGGAGAGTACCACAACCACGCCGGCCGCCGTCGCGAGCGCCGCGAGCAGGACCAGGTGCAAGTGCGGTGAGGGGCGCACGATGAAACCCAGCGCTTCTGCCGCGCGCCGTGCAGACATCCGCAGAGCCACCAGTCCCGTCCCCGTGAGGAACGCGCCGGCGAGCCCCCACCGCAAGGCCGACGCCGTCGCGACCTCGGGGGCGAACGTCCCGGCCCAGACCACAGGGGCCGCGAGCGCGACCAGTGCGAGGCCGATCGCGTGTCCATCGGTGTCGCGTTCGAGTGTTGACAGCCGCCACGACACCACGACCGCCGTTGCGAGCAGGGACAGTAAGCCGAACGTTGTCTGGTCGAAAGCGTGCGCGGGTACCGCCAGCCTGTCGAGACGCCAAGCCAGCGGGCGTAATTCCGCTGCTATCCCGGGCGCCGTCGCCGCTGCCGTGATTAACAAAAACCCGAGTACGGTCGCACCGAGTACGAACCGCTCCAGCGACAGCGGGTCGTCGCACCACAACTCACGGGCCCGAGGCACCGGCCGAACGGCGCGCCGCGCGAGCGACCAGCCGAGGGCCAGCAGCCCGAGAGCGTACCCGAACGCACACAGCACACGCGCATCAGAAAGGGAAGCCGTTCCGGCCCACCATTCCTGGCGCTCGGCCCACCCCAGAGCCGTAAGCAGCCCCGCGAGTGTGACCGCGGCCTGGAACGCCGAGAATCCGCCGCGCTCGCGCCACAACAACGAGAAGCTGAGCCACAGGAGCCCGAGCCACACCGCGAGCACCGCGAACGTGCCCGCGTAGCCACCCACCCACGGGAGCAGTAGCGGTACCGCAAGAGCCGTTGAGAGCCGCGCGGACCAGCGGAACGGGTCGCCGAACACACGGGCCTGTCGGCGGCACAGCACCGCCGTAGCGGTCATGAAGGTGCCGTGCGCGAGGACGACCGTTTCGATCGACAGCAATACCGGTTTTGCGCCCCAGGTGAAGACACCGAGGTGCAGGCACCCGAACAGGGCCACCAACGAACCGGCCCAGGTGAAATACGGCCCCCCGGTCAAACGCGCGAGCGCGACGAAGGCGAGCGCGAGCGCGAACAGCGTTCCGGTGTGCCACGTGGAATCGGGTGCCAGTGAACTGATTGCGAACACAGGGGCTAACACACTCGCCCCGAACGCCACATCCCGCCCGGCGCGGCGGAGCAGGGCGGTCGCAGTGCGGTGCGCGTTCCGGATCGCCACGGAGGCGAGGGCAAGAAACGCCGCCTCGGCTGCAAGGACAAACCCCCACTGGTCGGGCTGGCGCGGCGCCTGCGCCCACAGCGCCCAGAGGGTACCGACCAGCGCGACCCATAACCCCGCGGACGCGACCGCCCGGCGCTCCCACCGGTAGTTGCTCGCGAGCAGCCCGAGTGCGACCGCGCCGTGAACGACTGCCGCGGTCACGGGGTGATCCGGACCGTTCCAGCTCACGATCAGCAGTCCAAGCGCCCCGACGCACAGTCCGCCGGCCGCGTAACTCCGGGTCTGGTGTGACCCGCGCCGCGCCAGCACCTCGGCGAGTAACCCGAGCGCCAGCGCGAACCCCGCGAGAACCGCTCCGCTCGCGGGCGCCTCAAACGCCACGATCAGTCCGGCTGGGTTGGTCCAGTTACCGGCGAGGCCGTGGTACCCAAGCACCGCCGCCAGGGCCAACAGCGGGATCGCGCCGGCCTGGACCCAGGAGAGGTGCTCGCGGAACGCGACGCGTGTCAGGTGCGCGCCGGCCACACCCGAGATGAGCAGAAGTGCGAGCGGGTCCGGCCACGCGAGCGCCAGCGCGGTCGTGACCGCGCCGAACCCCGCGAGCGCCACCGCGGTTCCCGCGGCGCGGAGCCCGCCGGACGCGACCCGGCTCAGCACCAGTATCCCGGATTCGGTCACCGGAATGCCCGCCAGGGCCAACGGAACCGCGAGATCGGCGAGCCGTGCGGCAAGTCGTACGGCGTCGCCCAGGGCGTCGCGCACGGCGTACAGCCCCCATGCCGCCGCCAGCGCGAACGCGGCCAACCCGACGAACATCAGTACCGCCGTGCCGCTCCGGTCCGAAACCGGTTCGTCGCGACGCCGGGGGCCGTACCACGACAGCCCGCCGAGTATCGCCCCGCACGCGACCGCGAAGCACGCCAGCGGGAGCCACGGTGACACGAGGTTGGCGGGAAGAAGCTGTGTCCCGGCGGCGCCGACCACCGCGAGCGACAGCAGCCAGCGGCGGTCCACCGGCCCGGGCAGGTGCTGGGTCCCGATGAGGTCCCGCCCGCCGGTACGCACCACTCCTACAAACGTCGCCAGTGCCAGCGCTTTCACCGCCAGATCGACGGCCCAGTGCGCGCCTTCGGTGAACGGCGCCGCGAGTAACAGGAGGGTGAGCGGGGCGAGCAGCAGAGCGATAACGAGCATCCCGCGGCTGGTGCCGCGCAGCTTCCACCGGTGCAGCGTGTACTGGCCCGCGCCGAACAGCCCGAGCGTCACCGCCGCGGACAGCAAAAACTGGAAGTACGGGATCGCTTCGAGCGTTTGCCGGAGTGTGACCACCAGCGCGATCGAACAACCAACGATGAGCAACCCACCGACCAACTCGCCCCAAAGGATGTTGTGCGCTTCGAGGAACCCCGGCAACCGTTGTGCGGGCTCCTTGGACGGCTCCGCACGGCGCGGTTCCGGCGGTTTCGGTGCGACGGGTACGCGTAAAGGCGGTTCAGGCGGAACCGGGTCGGCCTGGGAAAGCGGTTTGACGGCGCCGACCGACACGACCGGTTCGGGCGGATTCGCAACGACGGGACGAGCCGGACGGGGTCGGGTGGGGGGCGGGGGTGTTGCGGGAAGGCCTTGAAGGCTCCGGGCGCGGGCGTTGAGTTGATTCAGAACGGCACGACCGGCGGCGGCGTCCAGGGCCTCACTGTCGATCAGCGCTTGAACTTCCCGCTCGGCGACACGCACCCGGTGCAAATCCGCCGCACGTCGGCTGTCGAAGTCGAGGTCACATTGAGGGCAGTAGCGGTCGGCGGGCGAGAGGGCGGCGCGGCACCCCGGGCAGTAGCGGAACGAACGGTGTTCGTCGGCGCGCGGACGGGTTCCGAAGAGGGCATTCAGAACCGTTACTGCGACCAGCCAAGCGCCGTGACCGAGGACGGCAATGACGGTCACGACGGCCGCCAGTCCGCAGCACCATTCCATGCCGAGGTCCGCCGGAACCCGAAGCGGGTTCGACTCGCGAACCGGCGGGCGCCCGGACTGGGCGCCCGGCCGGTTGCTACCTCACTCGACGCCGCAGGGGCCGAATTATTCCCGGGGGCCGGTCACACGTCGCAGGTCTCAATCGCCTGCTTCAGCCCGGCCAGCGGGTCGCGGGTGGGGATGAACTCGTGACCGACGAACCCGGTGTAGCCCGTGGACACGAGCTTCCGGAGCACCGCGGGGTAGTTGATCTCCTGGTTCTCGTCGAGTTCGCCCCGGCCCGGCGCGCCCGCGGTGTGAACGTGGCCGATCAGCTCCTTGTGCTGCTCGACGCGGCGGATCAGGTCGCCGTGCATGAGCTGCACGTGGTAGAAGTCGAACAGCAGCTTCACGCGCGGGCTGCCCACCGTCTTCACGATGCTCGCGACGAACTCGAGGTCGTCGCCGCCGTACCCCGGGTGCCCCTTCATCGGGTCCGTGTCGTCGCGCGTGTTGAGGTGCTCCAGGCACACCGTTACGCCCTTCTTCTCCGCGTATTGCGCCAGCTTCTTGAGCCCCGCAACGCAGTTGTCGAACGCCTCATCGGGGGCGATGGTGCCGGACTTCGGGTCGTCCGGGTTGACCCACTTGTACCCGGTGAACGCGATCACGTTCGGGAACTTCGCGTCGGCACACTGGTCGATGGTCTTCGAGGTGGTCGTGATCACCTCGTCGTGGAACTGCGTGTTGTTGAACCCGCGCATGAACGGCGCGCCGGGCATCCCGTTGGCCGCCAGCCCGCACACGAGGTCGTACTTCTTGAGGTGGTGCCATTCCGAGGGGTCGATCAGCTCGACCGCCTTGCCGCCCAGGGCGCGCGTGACGCTGCACACCTTCTCGGCGGACCACTGCTCGCCGCGGGCGTTGAAGCACCAGAAGGCGACCGAGTGGTTCACCCGGCCCTTGAGCTTGGCTTTCGGTTCGTCGGCGGTCATCGCGGCTCCTGTGGGGAGTGCCGCCGAGCTGCGCACACGCGGTTCGGCTTCAACTCCGGGAAAGGAACGGCCCGCCGGGTTCGCCGGCGAGCCGTTGTGATCGGGCCTCGTCAACTTCTCAACCTGGGGCGCGGAGGGCTCACGGCACCGCCGGTGCGCACCCCCGGGTTCCCGGGGATGAAGCACGATCGGCGGGCTTGTCCCAGACATCCCCGGGAACCCGGGGGTGCGCACCGATAGCGGTGCTGGAACAGCGCTCCCCGCGACGCGTGTGATGGTATTTGCCCGGACGACGCAACATCGTCCTGCTGCAACGCAGCGAGCTAAACGCGACCCGATGTGGGAAGAATGTAACCCCGCGACCGGCGCGAGGCAAGCGCCGATGCGACGGGAGCGCGGGGCCGCCCCCGGTGATTCCGGGGTTTTCACCCCCGGGGTTTTCACCCCGGGCTATGGCCCACGACCCCGTTGGGGGCGAAGAGCCGGGCACAGCCGCGCGAATCGTTGTCTTTTTGACCCCAACGGGGTCGTGGGTCATAGCCCGGGGTGAAAACCCCGGGGCGCCGAATGCGATGATGACCAGACGCGGGCCGTGGGTGGCGGGTCATCGCCCGCGGTGAAAACCCCAGGCCTACGGTTTCAGCGGCGCCAGGTTCTCGATCCAGCCCGCCACGCTAGGCTCCATCCAGTTGAACAGCAACAGGCTCGGTGCAATGCCCAGCGCGATGGCGAGCAGTACGAAGGGCACGAGGCACACCGCCTCGCGGGGTGTCAGTTCGGGGAAGTTTTTGGTTGCGGGGTTCGTGCCCAGGTAGACCCGCTGCCACGTCCAGAGCAGATATGCAGCCGTCAGGACGACGCTCAGCACGGCCGGCACCGCGAGGCCGGGGGAGAAGTTCCAGGCGGCCAAGAACACACAGAACTCGCCCACGAACCCGCACAGCCCGGGCAGTCCCATCGACGCGAAGAACAGGATCGCGCTCAGCCCGGCGTAGAACGGCATCGGCTCCTTCAGGCCGCCGAACCGGTTCAGATCGCGGTGGTGCGCCCGGTCGTACACCACGCCCACGATAAAGAACAGCGCCGACGCGGTGATCCCGTGGGCGACCATCTGGAACATCGCGCCGCTCACGCCCCACTGCCAATATTGAGAGTTGGCGGCGGAGCCCCAGCTCGCCAACCCCAGCACCACGAACCCCATGTGGCTGACGCTGGAATACGCGAGCAGTTTTTTGAAATCGGTTTGTCCCATCGCGACCAGCGCGCCGTACGCGATTCCGATTACCCCGATGAGCCCGATCCACCACGCCAGCTCCGCTGCGGCCCACGGGCACACCGGAAACGCGACCCGCACCAGCCCGTAGCCGCCGAGCTTCAGCAGCACGCCCGCCAGGATCATGCTGACCGGCGTCGGCGCCTCGACGTGCGCGTCCGGCAGCCACGAGTGCAGCGGAACGATCGGCACCTTGACCGCGAACCCGAGGAACAGCAGCACGAACACGAGGTACTGGAACCGTTTGGTGCAAACGGGCTGTGCCTTCAACCGGGCCAGGGCGGCGTCGCGGTCCACGCCGGGCGCAAAGAGGCGCACCTGCTTGGCCTCATCGGAGGGGCCGGGCACTTCGACCGTCGCCGTTTTAACGGCGAGCCGTTCTTCCTGCCCGCTGAGCACGAGCGACACCGCGCGGCCCACTTTCGAGAGCGTGACGAAATCGAACGTGTGAACCTCGACCTGTTCCGCCGCTTCTGCGGGTTTCAGGTTCGGTTGCTTTTTTTGAACGTCGGCCGCCCGCTGGTTCACTTCCGCCTGGTCGACAAAATCGCGCGCGTTCACCGAGTACAGGGCGATCATCGCGACGAGGAGGCACACGCCGCCGAGTAGTGTGTACACCACGAACTTGAGCGCCGCGTACTTACGGTTGTTGCCGCCCCACAGCCCGATGAGGACGTACATGGGGAGCAGCATCAACTCGTAGGAGACGTAAAACAGGAAGAAGTCCAGCGCGAGGAACGCGCCGATCACGCCGGTCTCCAGCAGCAGCAGCAAGGCGAGGTACCCGCGCACACCGTCTTCGATCTTCCAGCTCGCGACGATCGCCAGGAGCGTGACCAGCGCGGTGAGTACCACGAGCGGCAGGCTCAGCCCGTCCACCCCCAGCGCGAACTGCACGTTAAACGGCGCGATCCAGGCCCGCCGGGCGATCCAGTCATTGGGGTCGAGCTTCTTGGGAATCGGCTGCGCCGCGTCGCTGGCGGCCTTATCGGCCCGGCTGTCGAGCCGGGTGCGGACCGAGTGACGCGGCATCCCGTTGGCGTCGAGGTGCTGGTCGAGCAGGTTGTAGTACCCCACCACGACGCATAGCGACAGCGCGAGCGTGCCGGCCGAGCCGAACGTGGCCCACCAGCGCAGCAGTTCGGGCCAGCGCGACGGCAGGACGAGCAAACCCGCCGCACACATGGCCGGCAAGAACACGAGGAGCGACAGCCACGTCAGGTCCGACTCGGCCATTCCTTAGCCTTCAAGAAGAGCAGAAAGGCCGGGTTTGACCGCAGAGGGCGCGAGAGGGCGCAGAGAAACAACAACGACAGCCACGGATTTATTCTTGTTGCCTTTTCTCTGCGCCCTCTCGCGCCCTCTGCGGTCAAACCCGGCCTTTCACTTCGCCAGAACCGCGAGCATCCCTAACAACAGCGCGGCCGTCAAGGCCAGCGCGAGGACGTAGGACCGCACGAACCCGGTCTGCACGCCACGCAAAAACGACCCAAGGCGCGCCGCCAATTGTCCGATGGCGTTCAGAAGCCCATCAAGGGTGAAGAAATCAAAGCCGTTTGGCGACGATTCCGGCGGGCGCTTATCGACCCGCGCAGCCGTGTGCGCCAGCCGGAGGGTTGGGGTGACGAGAGCGGCGTCGTAGGCTTCGTCGAAGTACCATTTCTTGAGTAGGAATCGGTACCAACCGGGGCCGGTTGCGTGCAGCGCCGCGTGAGCGGGGGTGCTTCGATAGAAGGTCCGGTACGCGAGGAGCGCGCCGACCACGGCCACCGCAAGGGCGACGGCTCCCGCGTACAGGTGGAGGTTGTGTTCCTGCAACTTCTCGGGGGCGAAGTCCGTTTGGACCGCAGCCGGCTCGGCCTTATGCAGAACGGACCCGAGGTAGCTCGCTTCGGCGCTCCACACTGGCCAACCCCACGCCACCCCAACGCTGAACACCGCGAGCACAACGAGCGGAAGCGTCATCACGCGCGGGGATTCGTGTGCGTGGTCGTGCAGATGCGTGCCCCGCGGCGTTCCGGTGAAGGTCAGGAACCAGAGCCGGAACATGTAGTACGCGGTGAGCCCCGCGGTCAGGGCCGGGAGTACGAACAGGAGGGCGTGAACGGGGTGGAGCGAGACGTAGCCGAGTGCCGTCGAGAGGATCATGTCCTTGCTGTACCAACCGCTCAGGAGCGGTACGCCCGTGATCGCCAGCACGCCGACGAGCATCGTGAACGCGGTAACGGGCATCTTCGACTTTAGCCCTCCCATTTTCCGAATGTCCTGTTCGTGGTGGCACCCGTGAATCACGCTTCCCGAACAGAGGAACAGCAGAGCTTTAAAGAACGCGTGGGTGATGAGGTGCAGCAACCCCGCGACCCACCCGCCGAGCCCGAGGGCGAGCATCATGAAACCGAGTTGGCTGCACGTCGAGTACGCCAGCACCCGCTTAATATCCGTCTGAACCAGCGCGATTGTGGCACTGATGAACAGAGTCACCGCGCCGATGTAGGCGACGGTGAGCAGCACCTCCGGGGCGAAGAGCGGAAAGCACCGACCGACGAGGTACACCCCCGCCGCGACCATCGTGGCCGCGTGGATGAGCGCGCTCACGGGCGTGGGGCCTTCCATCGCGTCGGGGAGCCACGTCTGGAGCGGCACTTGCGCGCTTTTGCCCGCACAGCCCAGGAAGATGCCGATTCCCATCAGAACGAACAGCCCATACGGCAGTACGCCGTATGTGGTATAAGTCGCAACCGCGGGCACGGACACCTTGCCCGTCCAATTGTTGCTGCCCGGTTGGGTGCCGTTGAAATGATCGGGTTCAACCAGCGGGAACAAAGCGAGGTGTGACCCCGGCGTCCTGTTCTGGGGGAGCGCGTACTGCTGGCTTGCATCAGCACCGGATCGTCCCACGGGATCGACTCGAACGAACCGGTTGGCGTCTTCGGGACTCTCGGTGTGCGTGAGGCGGTCGCCATGTTGAGGCGATCGCACCCGCTGTGCCATCTCGTCGAAGTTGAGGGTGCCCAAATACGTCCACGCGATCAGGATGCCGATCAGGAACCCGGCGTCGCCGACCCGGTTCACGATGAACGCCTTGGTCGCCGCCCGGCTCGCACTCGGGCGCTCGTAGTAGAACCCGATGAGGAAAAACGAGCAAACCCCGACCAGCTCCCAACTGACGAACACCTGGAACAGGTTGTCCGCGATGACGAGGTTCAGCATCGAGAAGCTGAACAGCGACAAGTACAGGAAGAACCGCCCGAACCGACCGCGGCGGGTGGAAGGCAGACTTGGCCCACTGGCCCCCTCATCGTGAAGGGCAGGGGGGGAATGCGTGTCACGGGCATCGGTTGCGTGTTGCAGTTCCCCTGTGCCTTTGCTGTCCCGACCTTTAGGAAGCGGCGCGGCGAGGAGGTCGACTGCTACCCCCTCCTGCAATTCGTCTTTCATGTAGCCGAGCGAGAACACGAAGATCAGCGTCCCAATCACCGTGACCATCGCGAACACGACCGCGGTCAGCTCGTCGATCTTGTAGCCCAGTTCGAGCGCGAGTGCCGGTTTGGGTGTGGGGAGCAGCGGGTCGGCGGCGTGCTGACGAGCCCAAACCGGTGGGGGACTGGAGTCGAGTGGCCCGAGGCGGAGCCAGTCGGTCCGTTCGGACCAGCGGGCGGCCCGCTGGTCGCCGACCGAAGAGTCGGTCAAAACGTTTACCAGCCCGACGATGGCGAGCGCTGCCGATCCGGCGATGAAGAGGGTGGCGAGGTGCGCGCCGGTTTTGAGCGGCGTATCGCCGCCGTACAGCCAATACAGACGGCCGGCGAACCCGCTCTGGTCGCGGAACGGGCGGCACAGCGCCCGCAACGCGCCTGTGACGAGTAGGAGCGCGAACGCGGCGAGTGGCAGCAGCGTGGCGACCACGTACAGCCGGCCCGGGACGACCTGAAACCAGTCGAGCATTGCTCGTGTTTGGGTTTAGTGTTTGGAGCTCCAACCCTGTCCGGGCTGAAAACCGCAGCATTTCAGACCGGTGAACTGTGCTAAGTAATGTATCTACAGTGCCTTAGACAGCTTAGGGCAAATTCGGTTTTTCAACGTGAACAGAGTTTAACGTATCTACGGTAAATTAAGCGACTTGGGAGAACTATTCAATTTTCAACGTGAACGGACCAAATCGAATTCTTCGCCTCACTTCTCACGACCCCGACACTCATGATTAGAAAGTCGATGAGAAAAGGATGAATCGGCGAGCCGATAGTTGCTGTGGTGTGTTGGGTTACTTACGATTGCCCCCGGTGGGGTAGCCGCAATCGTGATCGCACCCCGGCGACTAACGCCGTGGCCGGTCAGAAACCCCCTCAGGAGTTCCCACATGCGCAAGTTGATGATGGTCGCGCTGTCCCTGTGCCTCTCGGCCGGGATTGTGATCGCTGCCGAAGGGTTCGTGAGCAAGGTCGACGTTGAGAAAATGAAGGTCACGATCGACGACAAGGAGTACACCGTCGACAAGGACACCAAGATCACCACCAAGGGCAAGACCGAGTCCAAGGACTCGGATCTGAAGGCGCTGGCCAAGGCCGCTGAGCGCAAGGGCAAGGACGGTAAAGTCGGCATCAAGGTGACGTTCGAGGCCAAGGAATCGAAGCTGACCTCCGTCGAGTTCCGCGGCGGCGGCGGCAAGAAGGACAAGTCCGACAAGTAAGCTCATCCGCTGCTTGCGCCCGAAGCCCGACCATTCGGTCGGGCTTTTTTGCGTTTTATGGTCGCGCGTGCGAGTCGGCTCCTGGCACCTGATTTGCTTTCACTCCGAGCATCATCGGCTACAATCCGCTGACGAGGAGTCAAATGGTGCGTCACAGTCATCCGCCCTCTGCTCTCGCGGTCGCGCCCGAACACAAAGCAGGACAGCAACTCGTTCGCGAGGAAGGCCCGGTGGCGACCGGTGAGCGGTTGCGGCCGTACGCATTGGCGGCGCTGACCGCGCTGCTGCTCGCGCTCAGCGTCGCGCTAGCGGTCCCGTTCCTTCCGGCACTCACGTGGGGAGTCGCGCTGGCCATTATCGCTTGGCCGCTCAATTCGTGGCTGCGGAACAGGATAACTGCGAATCGCACTTGCGCTGCGGTCGTTGCCTCGGCCGTGGTGATTCTCTTGGTCGCGATACCGAGCGGGTACGTCGCCCAACAGGTGGCACGCGAGGTGAGTTCGTCCACCGAGCAGGCGCAACAGGAGGCGGTGCAAGGTGCCCTTCGCGAGCGGCTTCTGGCTACGCCGGTGTTGCGCGATGCGGTTGCGTGGGCCGAACGTCCCGAGGTGAATCTAGAAGGGGAAGCGAAGAAGGCGGCCCGCGAATACCTCGGCAACGGCATGTGGCTGGCACGCGGATCGGTCGCGATCCTGCTCCAACTCGCCATCGCTATTTACATCCTCTATTACTCGCTCCGGGACGGGGATCATTTTCTCCGCGCCGCCCGGCGATTGCTCCCGGTTACGCCCGAAGAAGCCGACCGCGTATTCGATCGTGCCGGCGGCTCGGTACATGCGAACCTGTACGCCTCGCTCGTCACCAGTGCGATCAATGGCGTGAACGCCGCGCTGCTGTTCTGGGCGACGGGTCTGCCCGCGCCGATTCTGTGGGGCGTGGTGGTATTCGTGGTGAGTATGCTGCCGGTCGCAGGCATCTTCCTCATCTGGCTACCCGCTGCCGCTTATCTCGCGCTTACGGACCATTGGGGAGGCGCCGTGGCGCTGGTGGCTTGGGGCGTCGGGTCGAGCGTCCTCGTGGACACGCTGCTGTACACGTGGCTCGCAGGCGGTCGGATGCGCTTGCACCCGGTGCCGGCGCTACTGTCGTTTATCGGCGGGTTGGCCCTTTTCGGCGCATCGGGTATCGTCCTCGGCCCGGCTATCCTCGCCGTGACGGTGGCGGTGCTGGACGTGTGGCACACCCGCGCGACCAACAATCCGCTACCGCCGGTCGAAGGCGCCACGAGCGCGGGGACGACGTAGAAGCGGTGCCGCTTCGGCCCCAACTATTTCGAGATTCCGGACTTAAATGAGTGTGCGAGGCTCGACGAAGTGTCGATCAAATGCATTCGCCGCAGGTAGGAACTGAAGCGCGAGCCGACTCGGCTATCTCCGCTTAACACCGCCGCGCCACGACAAGTAGTCGCGGCGCGGCGTCGCTTCCGTGGCGGCGCTGCTCGTTGTGCCAGTTTCGATCAGTGGTTCAGCATAAACTCGTTCGTGTTGAGCAGCGCCCAGAATACGTCCTGGTAGTACGTGATGTCGTCGGGGCTGGCCCCCGGTACGGGCACGGGGCCGCTCTTGGGTGGGGTCGCTCCTTTGCTGCCGGACGACGGGCTGCCGCCATTCCCCAGCGTGATCGTCGCCCGTCCGGAGCGGATCTGCTCGAGCTTCGCCAGCTCCTCACGGGTTGGGTGCCGGCTCACGGTCATCAAGAACAGCTCGTCGTAGATGGGCGACGGGGTGCCGCGGTGCTTTTTCACCACGTCCGCGACCACACCCTTGTCCCGCGTGGTCCCCACCTCGTTGTTGAGGTCCTTGCCGTTCATCAGGAGCAGCGCCTGAACAACGGTCCCGTTGAACGTCGTCTCATTGCCCTCGTCGTCGCCGAAGTTGCGAACCAGTTTGCCGGTCCAGCTCGCCTTCAGGGCTTTGTACTCGGCGTCCTTGAGCCGGGACTCGGCCCGCGTCGCCAGCGAGAGCGAGTCGAACAGCACCTCCGGCGACAGCGCTTTCAGCGGCATACGGGCGAAGAACGGGTCGAACTTGGGGTCGGCCTGCCCCTTCACCGCGACGTGGCTCAGTTGGTACACGTCGGAGGTGCAGAGCCACTCCAGGAGCTTCTTCATGTCATGGTTGTACTGCTTGAACTGCTCGCCGAGGTACGTGAGCAGTTCCGGGTGAACGATCTCGTTGTCGCTCTTGAAGTCGTCTACGGTGGCGTCTTTCTGGAGGCCGCGGCCGAACAGGTGGCCCCACATCCGGTTCACGAGCGCCTTTTCGAAGTTGTCGTGCTGGACGACCCACTCGGCGAGGGTTTGACGACGGGTCTTGGCCGTCGCCGGCGCCGAGATCAGGTTTTTCGTGGATTTCTCTCCCTTTTCGGACTGAGCCAGATCTTTCAGCATCACCGGGTATGTGGCTTTGCGCTGGCCGTCGCGGCGCTCGTACAGCACCATGCCCTTCTTGTTCCAATCGGGCATCTCGCGCAGCTCGACGTAGTTCGCCGTCGCGGTTTGCTTCTTCTGCATGGTGTTCTGCGTGCCGACCTTTTCCGTTTGACGGAAGAACGCGTTGACCCCCCAGAAGTCGGCCTGGAGCCACTCCTTCGCCTGCGGGTGGTCGTGGCACTGGGTACACTGGGTCTGAATGCCCAGGAACATTTTGGTGACGCGCGAGGTGACCGGCACGTTGTCGTACTTGCCGAACTCGCTCAGGTCGACCTTTTGGCCCTTCGCGTCGGCCTGGATCGGGTCGCCGATGTGGCGGAACACGAAGTGAACGGCGCCGTTGTCGTTGCTCTTGCCGGTCGCGGTAATCAAGCCTGTAACGAAGTCGCGGTACGGAACGTTGTTATCGAGCTGGTCCTCCAGCCACATCATGAACTGTTCGCGGTAGATCGGGTCCAACCCGCTGCGGGTGAGCAGCCACACGGACCAGATCTCGGCGAAGTTGCGGGCGTAGGCCGCCGAGTAGTCGATGGGGAATTTCGACAGCCCGGCGACCGCGGTAACGGGCCGCCCGTTCGGCTTCGGGGCGTACTTCCTCTCGTTCAGCAACCGCTGGACGAGCCGCACCCGTTTGTTCGCCGCGCGGTCCTGCTCGAAGTCCCGGATCTCTTCGACCGTCGGGATGCGCCCGATGAGGTCAATGAAGACCCGGCGCATGTACTCGTGGTCGCTGGCCTTCGCCGCCGGTTTGGCTCCCGCCGCTTCCCACCCCTTGGCGATCAATTCGTTGATTTTAGCGGTTTGGGGCGAGATGCCGCCGGTCAGCGGCTTCGGTTCGTCGTCGGCGACCGACGGCCCGGCTGCGACCAGCAGCGCACCGAGCAAGAGCAGGTAGCGGGTCATTCGCCTTCCCCTGGAGGGTGGAATTCGTCAGTGAGCGATCCCGTTGCGGTCCGGGACGGGTAAACTGTGGGGGTGGTCGTTCCGGTAGTTTAGACCAGTGAAACGGCAGCGGTCTACCGTTTTTCACTTTCGCCTAGCACCGACACCTACGGCATTTGACGCCGAAACCGGCGCCGAAGTTCCCCGAATCACGTCACTCAACTTTGAACCCCGTGGCCCCTCAACCGGTTCTGATCGGAGCCAAGCCGATGCACCTGCCGTTGAAAGAGATTGCCGCATACATCCGCCGCGCTCCAACGGCGGAACTACTCGACAGGGTCACGATTTACCGCGACGGTATGGAGCCCGCTGCGCTCGACCTGATGGAGGGGGAACTCGACCGCCGCCGGATCACCCGCGAGCAGATCGCCGAATACGACGCCGCGCTCCGGGCCGCGGTCATTCGCCGTACCGACGGCAGCGCGCGGCGCTGCGAGAGGTGCGAGCGGCCGGCCGTTTACCAGCACCGCGGGTGGCACAAGCTGTGTTGGTTCGTCCCGGTGTTCCGACGCAGCTTTTATCTGTGTGAGGAGCACCGGCCCGATCAGCGCGACATCGACCCTGAAACGCTGCAAGAATCTTGAACGCCGTCCAACGGCTGGTTTCCCCCATTTTCGGTCTGTTGGGGTGGTGCCTCTCGCATGAGCACATTGGTGTCGTTACGCCACACGAATTGTGATGATCGGTTGTAAAGGCATGCAGTGAATGGAGATTGGGCGAGCGGGATTGCGGAGATTCGCCTTCACCCGCTTCGTGTTAGATCGGCGAAATCGAGCGGTATCTTACCGCAGACCGGCCGCGGTCATTGAGGTGAATGGGCGACACCTCGGTGATTTGCGGCCGGTTCTTTTGCGCGCGGCGTTGCGCCGCACACTTTTACAACCGGATGCCGCCGGACACGTCGAGCCAGGTGCCCGTGATCCAGCGAGCATCGTTCGATGCCAGGAACGCGGCTGCGTCGGCGATGTCCACCGGTAGGCCCTGACGCCGCAGCGCGGTCATTGCGATCTCCTGGTCCGCTTCCTCTTGCGTCTTGCCGCTCTTCTCGCTGTTCATGTCGGTGATGGTAGACCCCGGAGCGAGGACGTTGACACGGATGCCCTTGGGGCCGAGTTCGGCGGCCAGCACACGTGTCATCAGGTCCACTGACCCTTTCGTTGCGGTGTAAACCACCGCGCCGGGGTACGCCATGCGACTGATCGCGCTGCCGATGTTGATGATGCACCCGCCGGAGGTCATGCGCTCGGCGGCGTACTTACAGCACAGGAGGTAGCCGCGAACGTTCACGTTGAAGTGCGCGTCGATGGTTTCGGCGGTGACATCCGGGAGAAACAGCCGCTGCATGATGGCAGCGTTGTTCACCAGGATGTCGAGTTTGCCGAACGCCTTGACGGTTGCCTCGAACAGAGGCGGGATCTCGGCCGGTTGGCCCACGTCCGCTTTCACCGTGATGGCGTCGCCGCCGGCCTGCTTGATGCCCGACACCACTTTTTCGGCTTCACCCGCGCTGCGCGCGTAGTTGACGACGACTTTGGCCCCGTCGGCAGCGAACCGGGTGGCGATGGCCGCGCCGATCCCGCGCGAGCCCCCGGTAACCAGCGCGACCTTCCCTGCGAGTGGTTTGTCAGCCATAACGTGTTCTCCCTTGAAGAGTGTGAGCACGAACCCCGCGAAGACAAGCTATCAGCGCGCCGCGGTTCCGGCGGCGCGCCGGGAATCCGGCTGGACGGGTGGGCGGCCGTCTGTCACCATCGGTCGGAGATCAGTTCACGACACGAGGGTGACGGATGAAGTGGCGCCTGACCCGTCGGCAGTTCCTTTTAGGCGGCGCGGGCGCCGCATTCGGCGTGGGGGTTTACACGTGGCGGATCGAGCCGCGCTGGGTCACGGTGGTGCGGAACGACATGCCGGTGCGCAACCTGCCGCCCGAACTGGACGGGAAGACGCTCGCACAGGTCAGCGACCTGCACAGCGGGCCAAGGGTGGATGCGAGTTACCTCGCCGCGTGCATGCGCGACCTGTCGGCACTCCGGCCCGATATTGTGGTGGTGACCGGTGACGTGACCGACCACGGCGCGGTGGGGGCGCACGCGCACGACATCGAGACGATTTTCGCAGCGCTGGTTCCGCCGCCGCTCGGAACCTTTGCGGTGCTCGGGAACCACGATTTTGGTACCGCCTGGTCCGATCTGGGGGCGGGTGCCGAGGTCGCCGCACAACTCAGCAGCGCGGGTGTAACCGTTCTCCGGAACGAGAGCCGGGTGGTCGCGGGACTGCGGATCGCGGGCGTGGACGATTACTGGTGTCCAAACTTCAAGCCCGAGGCCGTGTTCCCGCGACTCGACGCCGACGAACCGACGGTTGTGCTGTGTCACAACCCCGACGCGGCCGACCGGCCGGTAGATTGGGGACGCTTCCGGGGGTGGATTCTGTCCGGGCACACACACGGCGGCCAGTGCAAGCCGCCGTTCCTCCCGCCCCCGCTGTTACCGGTGGCGAACAAGCGGTACACTGCCGGCGCGTTCGACCTCGGCGACGGGCGGTCGATGTACATCAACCGCGGGCTGGGGCACACTCTGCGGGTGCGGTTCAACGTGCGCCCGGAGATCACCCTCCACCGGTTGGTGAGGGTGTGAGGGCGACCGCTATTCGGGCCAAATGTCCCGTTCCCGCGCCGCTGATTCTGACAACGGCGTAAGCTCCTCGAGGTTAGGCAAGGACAGTCGGCAGACGTGGGTAACACCGGGATCCCGGAACGCCAGCACTCGGCCGTACAACCGCCAGATCCTTCCGGCCGCACGATACGCCGGGCGATTATCGAAGCCGAACCGGCACACCTGCACGCTGCGCTTCTCTTGGTAGATCAGCAGTGCCGCGTCTCCGTACCACTCGAAGAACTGAACGTCGCAACCGAAGTAAGGATTGTGAGTGTACAGCTCACAAACGGCTCCGCGCTTGCTTGCCGGATCACGTAACCGCAGATCGTAGCGGATGTCCTGGTAACCGCCGTTCCACTTCGATCGCGATTCGAGGAACGCAATACACCCCGCCGCGCTGATAGCAGCGGCGTGCATGGTGATCTCGTAATCGAACAAATCTGTGTACGCCGCCGGGCGTTTCAGGGCTTGTGCGGCGTACTCGACACGCACCGGGTTCGGTTCATGAGACACTGCGGAGAACCCCACCGCTGCAAGCCACCACGACGGGAGCCCGTTCTGGAGGGCTAACATTCGTTCCCGTGCAGTCTGCCGCTTGTCGGACCCGAGTGGCAACTCCGCGAGTCGCGCGCTGAGACGCAAGTATTCGGCGCGTGGGTCTCTACGGTCGTCCAGCCAATCGGCGTAGACGAGCCGGGCGGTTTGGTCGTCCGGTGCGGCCAACAGGGCGCGAATGAACGGTTCGTCTTCGGCCACGCCGGCGCCTCCGGGAACGGGTTCGGACTTGTATGATAACGCATGTCCGCGGGGCCGAAACCCGCGCCCCGACTTTACGGAACGGATCATGTCGTTGCTGCTGTCCGCCCAGGAACTGAGCAAGAGTTACGGCCCGCGCCCGCTGTTCGACGGCCTCAGTGTCGAGTTGCGCGCCGGCGAGCGGGTCGGCCTCATCGGGCCGAACGGGGCCGGCAAATCGACCCTTCTGAAGATCCTGGCGGGCATCGAAACACCCGACGGCGGCACCCGCACCCTCCGGCGCGGCGTGCGAGTCGGGTACCTGGCACAAGATGACACGTTCGAGCCCGGTGACACCGTACATTCGGTTCTGATGAAGGCCCTCGCGGCGGAGAACCTCGAAGACCACGAGCGCGAAACGCGCACCGCGATCACACTCACACAGGTCGGGTTCGAGGACTTCGAGGTACGCGCCGACACGCTCTCCGGCGGGTGGCGGAAGAGGCTCGCGCTCGCTCGGGAGTTGGTTCGAGAGCCGGACCTCCTTCTGATGGACGAGCCGACCAACCACCTCGACCTGCCCGGTGTCGTGTGGCTGGAGAAGCTGCTGCAGGCCGCCCCGTTCGGGTACCTCGTCGCCACCCACGACCGGGCGTTCCTCCGCGCCGTCAGCGACGAGATTCTGGAGGTGAGCCGCGTGTACCCGGGTGGGTCGTTCCGGACCGCCGGGAGCTTTGACGACTTCGCCGACAAGCGCGACGCCTTCCTCGAAGCCCAGGCGAAACTGCGCGACGCGGTGGCGAACCAGGTGCGCCGCGAGACCGAATGGCTCGGGCGAAAGGAGTCGGCACAGCGGCGGAAGTCCCGATCGCGCATCGGCGAGGCGGCGGCCCGGCGCGACGAACTCGCGGAACTGAACTACCGCACCGCCGCGGCCGGGCAGGCCGCGATCGATTTCGCCGGCACCGGCCGGCAAACCAAGAAGCTCATCACCGCCGCGGGCATCGGCAAAGCGCTCGGCGGGCGGTCGCTGTTCAGCGGCATCGACCTGATTCTCAGCCCCGGAACCCGGCTCGGGTTGCTCGGCCCAAACGGAAGCGGGAAGAGCACACTTATGAAGGTGCTCGCCGGCGAACTCGCGCCGGACGCCGGGAGCGTGACACGCGCCGAAGGGCTCCGCGCGGTGATGTTCGAGCAGGGGCGCTCGACGCTCGACCTCTCGCAACCGCTGCGCGTCGCACTCAGTCCCAACAGCGACCAGGTGACGTTTAACGGGCGACAACTCCACGTCGGCGGCTGGGCGCAACGGTTCCTGTTCCGCCCCGAGCAACTCGACGTGGAAATCAGCGCGCTGTCCGGCGGTGAGCGTGCGCGCGTGCGGATCGCACAACTGATGCTCAAGCCCGCGGACCTGCTGCTGCTGGACGAACCAACCAACGACCTCGACATCCCCTCACTCGAAGCGCTGGAGGACAGCCTCGACGAGTTCCCCGGCGCGGTGGTGCTGGTCACCCACGACCGAGACCTGATGGACCGACTGTGTATCGAGGTGATCGGGCTCGATGGGTTCGGCAGGGCCAAGAGTTACGGGAGCGTCGGGCAGTGGCTCTCGGATTACGAGCGTGCGGCCGGAGCCGCAAAAGCGCCCGCGGCGGCCACAACGAAGAAGGCCAGCACTCCCGCTCCGTCGAAACCGAAGAAGTTAAGCTTCAAGGAGCAGCAAGAGTTTGACGGGATCGAAGCGGCGATTCTGGCGGCCGAAGAGCGTGTTGCGGGGCGTGAGGCGGAAGTGAGCGCCGCGGGCAGTAGCCACGTTGCCCTGACCGCCGCGTGCAAAGCGCTGGAAGATGCACAAGCTGCTGTGGAGAAGTTGTACACCCGTTGGCAGGAACTCGAAGCGAAGCGATCTGGAACCGCGTGATTATTTTCGGTTTGGCACCCCGTGCACCAAATTAATTGATCGGACGGGATGATTTCCGGGTAGTGTCCGGGTTGCCTTGCTCGGTGAAATCGACCAACCACTCGGCCAGCGTTCACACGAGATCGGTTTACCCGGCCGCCATCGTTGGTGTTCGTGCTCGCCAGCGGCCACCGGCGATTGCTCCGGCACTGACCATGTGCGGCTCTTTCATGCCGCGTTGTATTGAGTCGATTGGTTTGCTCGCAGACATCGTGGGTAAGGGGCTTGATGCCCCACTCGCCCACGATGTCTGCGAGCAACCTAATTTCTGTACCCAAGCATCAGCGGTAACCCCAATTGAGCAACCCGGCGTCACTTGTTCGGGTTGATCCTACCACCGTAGCTCTCGACGACGTTGATGGAACCGGTGCTGCGGTCGTAGCTGATGATCTTGCCGGTTTTTTCGTTGCTGCGGTCGAACCGGCTCATCACCCGCGCGGGGACGGTCGAGCTACCGATCAGATCGACCGCTTTGCCGTGCGTTTTGATCTTCTCCGCGGACCCGTCGTAGTCGTCCGACTGCACGTAGGCGTTGCCTTCGGCCTCCATGACCTGTTCCGGCGCCGCGTTCTGCTTCTTGTGGCTCCACACCACCATCTTCTTCGAACAGGTCATCAACACCGCGCGTTCCGGCGGGTTGTTCATGTCGACGGCGAGCGTCGGGGACTTCGACGGGAGGCTGATCGCCTTCACGTTGTCGGTGAACGTGGCTTCTCGATACACCTTGCCCTTTTCGTCGGCGATCATTCGGCCGCCGAACTTGACGATCGTGAGTTTCATTTCCTGGTCGTTCTTGGCGGCCGGCTGCATCGGCTGGGGGGCCGCGCCTCCGGGCGGGCCGACCGGGTTGGCGTCTCCTTGCTGCCAGATCCGGACCGTCCCCGGGCCTTCGGCGATGACGCGCTGGAACGGTTCCTTGCTCCCGGGGCCTTGCGCCTGCGCGAGGATCGTGAGTTCCGACGCGCTGAGTTGCTGAACCTTGATGGGCTTGCCGTCCTTGTCGTGCTCGACCTGGTTGAACCTCACCTCGAGATCACGCTGGGCGTCGGCCGTGTCGCCCGGTGCCGGGTAACAGAAGACTTTGTCGAGTTTGGCTTTACTGGTGTTCCCCTCTTTCGCGGCGGCTTGCTTTTGGGCGGTGTTGAAGAACATCGGGCGGTCGAACACCACGTTCATCGTATGGCAATTGACCGACGATTCGCCCTGGGTGGCTTGAACCTTGCCGACGAACTGGGCGGACCGCTTCGCGCCGTCGAAGGTCATCTTGTCGCGCCAGTGGATCACGACCACCTCGGGCTGGCGCAACTCGCCGCCGGCCAAGTCGCTGTTGGTCGGCATCGTGAGCGCCCCGCGGCCGGTTACCGACGCCGAGTTGCGCACCTGATTCAGGATCACCTCCGGCCCGAGCAGCGACATCTCTTCTTGATGCACCTCGCCGAGCCGGTTGGGCCAGCCGTACACGGTCATCACGCTGCCGTCTGCGGACCCGTCGATGAGGAGCAGCCGGCCGAGAATGTCCACGCCGCGCGACTTGGACAGGTCGGTCGGGTCCTGGTGAACGTTAACGGCCTCCTCGCACCGGGCGTGGTTGAGCTGGTACCGGACGCTCTCGCCGGCCGGCTCCTTCGGCTTCGGACCCGCGGGCGAAGGGGCGATGAACCGCGTCAGGTGCATTTCGATGGTCTTGGCGCTAATTTGGTGCGGCGGCTTCGGTTTCTCGGGCGCTTTTGCCACCGGCTCGGGCGGCTTAGGCGGGACCGGCGCGGTCACCGGCGGTGGGCCGGGCTGCGGCGCGGGGGCCGGGTCCTTCGTGGGCGGTGCGACCGCCCGGGTCAC
Organism: Gemmata algarum; assembly: GCF_034097035.1. Classification (NCBI taxonomy): domain Bacteria; kingdom Pseudomonadati; phylum Planctomycetota; class Planctomycetia; order Gemmatales; family Gemmataceae; genus Gemmata; species Gemmata algarum. Next base: position 35,087 of record NZ_JAXBLV010000155.1, on the reverse strand, counting down.
CGCGACGGGTTTTGCGTCCGTAATGTGAACGGTCAGTTGGTCCGCGTAGGTGATGTCGTACTCGGCGGAGTGGCTCTTCACGTTCCCCACCGCGAGCACCCGGGACGGCTTCGCGCCGCCGGTCGGGGACGACAGTTCCGGGGCACCCGCCGCTTTGTCGGCGCGCGGCTCCATCCAGACCTTCAGAACGTTGCCGGTCAGCCAGTAGTCGGCCTTGCGGTCGTCGAATTTGGCGTTGTCGGTGAGGACGAAGACATCCTGTTCCCGACCGTCGATCAGATCCCGGCTCTGCACCAGCGACGTTCGCCACGACGCCGAAAAGGTGACGGCGTTGGTGTCGGCGTCACGCATCTCGATCTTGCCGGCGCCGCGGACCGTCATCTGTTGCTTCCGCACGGCGGGCTGACCCGGGGCACCCTGAAGCGGCGGCCCCGGCTCGATGATGAGCGTGGCGGGCTCTTGGGGCGTGCCCGCGCTGAGTTCGCTCCGCCCCTGCACGACGCGGAGCGGGGTGCCGGAGAGCTTCGTGCGCGACTCGGCCTGCTGGTGGACCAGATCCCGCCCGTAGGCCACGACCGAGTTGTCGTCGGAGGCGAGGGTGATGTAGCCGTTCGGCACCTGGGTCCAGGCATGGAGTTGCTTGATGGCTGGGGCGTTCGACGGGCGCGCGGCCCCGGTCGGCCCGCCGTTGAACTCGAGTTCCAGCACCTGACTGTACAAACTGCTGGCGCCGCCGTGCGCCGGGATCTTGGTCACCTGGACATCGTTCGGCAGGTTCGGGTCCGAGTGAGCGACCACGTCGAACCGGGCCAGCGCCTTTTCGGCGTCGTACGAGAACGGCCCACGGGTGTCGATTTGCAGCAGCGCGCGGTTCAGGAGCCGGGCGTTGTACCCGATCGGCCCCAGCCCGCCGGTGACGGCCGCGATCGCCGGCGGCGGGGGCACGAGCGCCAGCCCGCTGTTCTTGGGCGGCGGGGGCTGGCCCGGCGCGGGCGCCCCGCCCACGATCGACTGCCCGTTGTCGACCCAGAGGTTCATCACCACCTGTTCAAGGAACTCGACGCGGCGGACGCCGTTCATCGGGCTGGCGCCGGGCTTCGGCGCCGGCTTGGGTTGCCCGGCCGCCGGCTTCTGTTCGAGGTACACGCGCAGGCCGAGCGCGGTGATGGTCGGGGGCGGGAGCCGCTGCCCGCTCAGGATCGCGGCCACGGCGCCGGAGTGGCGGTTCTCCTCGCTCTTGGTCGGGACCGCGACCGGGGCGGCCGAGCCGACCGGGCGGGGGAGGTTCTGCCGGTCCACGATCTCCACGGTCGCGTCGGTCCAGAAGTCCGGACCGTCTGCGGCGGGGGTGCCCGCGACCGCCTTCGGGTCGCGGTAGAACATCGGCCCGACGGTGCGCAGCACGAGGGCCCGGTTCGGGTCGCTGGATCGCTGGTTGTTGGTGATGTGGATGGTGCCGCGGCGGGGGTCCGGCAGGGCTTCGGCGAAGTCGCTGTGCAGCTCCAACTGCACCAGGCTGGCCTTGCCCGGGCGCATGTCGGCCGGGTTGGTGATGACCCGGTCGAACTCCAGCACGCCCTTGTCGGCGTGGATGGTCGTGATCTCGGTGACCTCGCCGGGCTGGCGCAGGTGCTCCCGCCGCTCCTTGCTGAAGATCGCGATGCTGAACGGGCTGAGCGTGACGCGTTTCGAGTTCGGGTTGCTCGGGGCCTTGCCGGCCGCGACCACGATCGTCGACTCGCCGTTGTGGAACGCGAGCTGGGTTTCGTAGTGCGAGTAGTTCGTTTCGGGGCTGTTCTCGCCGAACGCCACGATGAGCTTGTGCTGCGTGGGCGAGGTGCTGCGCTCGGGCGGCACAAAGGTCCCGGGGTCCGCCGGGGTGAGCATCTTGGCGGGGAGCTGCGGCAGCCCGTCGAGCCAGCCGAGCAACTGTGCGTAAGCGAAGTACGCGCCCGCGGACAGCATGAACCCCGCGAGCAACAACATGGTCCGCCGCGGCGTCAGCATGGCACTCCGGATTAAGTGGTGTAGCGGGCCGTCACGTCGCCCCAGCGGCCCGCGAGCTTCAGCAGCCACTCGATGGCGTCGCGGACGGCCCCGTGCCCGCCGGGCACGGCGGTGACGTAGTGGGCGACCGCGCGGGCCTCGGCACAGGCGTCCGCCACCGCGACCGCCAGCCCGCACGCCCGCAACACGGGGACATCGGGCAGGTCGTCGCCGAGGGCACACACCCGGTCGGGTGTCACCCCCGTTACACGGAGCACCTCTTCGAGCGCCGGGCGCTTGTCTTCGCGCCCCTGAAGAACGGGCGACACGCCCAGCTCCGCGGCCCGGCGCTCGACCGCCGGCGAGCTCCGCCCCGACACGATGGCGACCCGCTTACCGGCCGCGCGCCACAACTTCAAGCCCGACCCGTCGCGCACGTGGAACCGCTTCAGTTCGCGCCCGTCGTCCAGGTAGGCCACGCTGCCGTCGGTCATGACCCCGTCCACGTCGAGTAGGAGGAGTTCGATGGCGGCGGCGCGGGCGGCAAGCTCGGAAGTCTGCATCACTTTACGCGCTCTTACGGCCGGTCAGGCGCAAATGGGGATGTGAATTTGTTTCGCCGGCGTGTGGGTCGAGTCCGATTAGGTCGGTAATGTCGAGCATGCCGATCGGCCGCCCGTCTGCATCGACGACCGGCAGCTCGCTGAACTTCCTCGCCTTGAGTGCGTCCAGTGCGACCGTGACCCGAACTTCGGGGCCGATGACGACCGGCGCGCGTGTCATAACGGTGGCGATGGGCGAATCGAGGAGCCGGTCCTCGCGGTTCTCGAACAGGCGCGCGAGGTCGCTGTCGGTGAACAGGCCCGAGAGCCGGCCGGCGGCGTCCGTGAGCATGATGGCACCGGTCCGGCGGCCGGTGTGCCGCACCTTGGCGAACACCTCGCGCACGGTGTCGGTTTCCGGGGCGACGCGCAGCTCGTCGCCCCGCCGCATCCACTCGGAAACCACCGCGAGCTTCCGCCCGAGCGACCCGGCCGGGTGGAACGTGGCGAACTCGTCCGCGGTGAACTGGCGCTGCTCGAGCAGGGTGAACGCGAGGGCGTCGCCCAGCGCGAGCATCACGGTCGTGCTGCTGCTCGGGGCCAAGTTGAGCGGGCACGCCTCGATGACGGGGCCGTAGACGATGGCCGCGTCGGCGGCGCGGGCGAGCGTGCTCGCCGCGCTGCCCGTGATCGCGAGCACGCCGGCGGCCAGCTTCTTCAGCGGGGCGATGAGCCGGATCAGCTCTTCCGATTCGCCGCTGTGGGAGAGCAGCAGGGCAACATCGTCCGGGTGGACGCTGCCGAGGTCGCCGTGGACGGCGCGCGTGGCATCGAGGGTGTACGCTCGGGTGCCGGTGGAGTTGAGCGTGCCGACGGTCTTTTGCCCGATGTCCGCGGATTTCCCCACGCCGATAACCGCGACCCGCCCGCGGCACGCGAGCAGCACGTCCGCGACTCGCGTGAACCCGTCGTCGAGCCGACCCGCGACCACGTCGAGCGACGCGGCTTCGGCGCGCAACACGCGGCGGGCGTAGGCGAGTCGGTCAAAGGGGGCCGTCATGATGGGGCACGTCCTTGTGCCGTAGAGTTCGAGAAGATGGGGTAATAACGTAACGCGCTGTCATTTGCAACGCGATGCTGGGGCGTGCGGCGCTCCAAGAGGTGAGCGGGAGCGGGCTGGCGCGTTGGGCGTGGAGGCCGCTTCACTAAGAGAGCCGGGTGCGATCGTGTCGCCGGTCGAGAGGCCAGCGGCGCCCAATGTTTGCGCGCCCTGTGTTCGGTGGTCGGGTTGCTCGCTCCGTGTCAGAACCCCCCTGTCGTGAGGGAGCCACGGGCGCACGTTCACCCAAGCCCCTTCACGTGGTCCCACGTGGCCCCGAGCACCGATTTGCTGTCGCAGTTCAACCATTTGTCGAGGAGCGTGGCGTACACCCGGCGGAAATCGGTGTGGTACTTGAGATCGTCTTCGAGCAGGTCCGACAGGCTCGGGTGCTTGCCGACCACCCCGCCGCTCACCCCACCCCCCGCGACGAACATGCACGACGCGGCCCCGTGATCCGTGCCGCGGCTGCCGTTTTCCCCCACCCGTCGGCCGAACTCGGAGAACGTCATCACCCGCACCCGGTCGGCGTTCCCGGTGTCGTTGAGTTCGCGGAAGAAATCGCCGATTCCGGTCGCGAGTTGCGTGAGCAACTGCTGGTGCGCCGGCCCCTGGTCCGCGTGCGTGTCGAACCCGTCGAGGCTCAGGTAGAAGACCCGCGTGCCGAACCCGCGCGCGATCAGCCCGGCGACGAGCTGGAACTTCTGCTGCAACCCGCCGGTGAAGGTGCGCACCGCGTTCGGCCCTTCCAGCAGTTCCCGGAGCAGGTCAACGGCGCCGAGCGTTTGCACCTGCCGGCGCCGCGCGAACGCCAGAAGGTCGTCCTCGGCCTCCGCGGGCGCCGATACGTCCTCAAGCAGCTTGCGGCGCGCCTCGGACCGGTCGCCGTCGCCCACCTCGAGCCGGAATGCCTTTTCGTCCCCGAGGCTGACGGCGTTGTTGCCCTGAGTGCCGGCGGCAGCGACCGGTGCTTTCCCAGCGCCGACGTGCAAAATGGGGATGCCGCCGGCGCGGTTGTCCATCTCGGCTGAGGCGCGCCCGAGCCAACCGGTTTTGGAAGACCGGGCCGGGTCCGCGAGGTGCCAGATGTCCATCGCCTCGAAGTGCGAGCGGTCCGGGTTCGGGTACCCGACGCCCTGCACGACCGCGAGCTGCCCGGCGTCCCAGAGCGGCGTCAGGCCTTGCAGCCCCGGGTGCAGCCCGACGTGGTCGTCGAGGCGGATCACCTGCTGTTTCGTTTGCCGCAGGGTGGGCCGGGCCTTGTGGTACAGGTCGTCCGCGTAGGGGACGACGGTGTTGAGGCCGTCGTTCCCGCCGGTGAGTTCCACGACGACAAGAACCGTGTCCTTGCCCGGCGCGGCGGCCCGCGCCGTTCGGGCCACGAACTGCGGCACCACGGTTCCAAGAGCGACCAGCGACGAGCCGCGCAGCGCTCGGTTCAGAACCTGTCGGCGGGTCAGCATGATTCGCTCCGGTAAGTGTGTACCTTGATAAAGCCGCCGAAACCCGTTCGTTCATCTGGTCCGGTGGCACGCCGCCGTTCGCCGCATCAAACCAACTGCGCTTCGGGCATGGTCAGGATCGCGTGCGCGGCCTCGCGGGCGCGGCGGGCGAGCAGTAACCCCGTCGGCGCGTCTTCCGCCACGAACGCAACCAGCTTCTCGCGGGCGGCGGCACGCACCCCGCCGGGAACGTACCGGTCGAGCAGCGCCCGCACCACGTCCGCGGGCCGGGTCACGTTCTCCTCTTCCAGCACGCGGGCGGGGTCGAACGCCTTCGGCGGCGGCATGTCGGCCGACACCACGAACGCTTGCTCCTCCAGCGGCGGCATCCACAGCGTTCCGGACACCAGCGCCGCGGCGAAGTTGTTCCGTTCGAGGACAGTGGCGGTGTTCAGCCACGTTTTGCCACCCGGCCAGCCCTTCACGTTCGGCGGTGCGAACAGAACTTGGCCCATCCCGGCGAGCCACCTGAGCAGTTGCTGGTGCGCCAACGGTCGGAAGTGGGTGTCGCCCTCTTCGTAGCGCCGGTAGGTGGCCCGGACCGCCCCCAGCGCGTACTCGATCGGGCTCGCGATCCGCTTGCGGAGCGCGTGCCCGGAGTAGAACAGGCGCGAGCCGAGGATCGTGCGCATCAGCGCCGCGATGTCGTACCCGCTCTTGCGGAACGTGTCGCCGAGCGGTTCGAGCAGCTGCTCGGGCGGGGGGAGCTCGCTGACGAACGCGGCGTACAGCTTCCGGACCAAAAAGCGGGCACACGCGGGCTGATCGAGCACCATCTTCACCACCGCGTTCCCGTCCCAGTTCCCGGTCCGGCCGAGGACCGTTTTCGGGCCGCCGTCGTGCTGGGCGGCGTTGAACCGGAAGCTGCTCCCGCTGGTGTGCCAGCCGCTGAACGAGCGGGCCGCCTCGCGGACGTCCGCCTCGCTGTAGTTGCCCACACCGAGCGAGAACAGCTCCATCAGCTCGCGGGCGTAGTTCTCGTTCGGCTTGCCCTTCACGTTGGTGTTGGAATCGAGCCACACGAGCATCGCCGGGTCGCGGGTGACCGCGTGCAGCAGCGGCCCGAACCGGCCCAGCGCGTGCGCGCGGAAGGTCACGTTCTGGCGGAACATCAGACCCGGCTCGCGCACCTTCGCGATGCTGGTGGCGAAGTGGTTGTGCCAGAACAACGCGAGCTTCTCGCGGAGCGGGTGCCCGCCCTGCAACATGCAGTACAACCACCACCCGCGCAGCTCGGTGCCGTCGGTGTCGCGCGTCGCCGAGACCCGGCCCACGTCGTTCAACGTGGCCATCAGCTCGCCGGACTTCTCTGTGCCGTTCAGCAGCAGCTCGAGGGTCGCCGCGTGGCCCACTCGGACCGCGCTAGCGAGCTCGGGACCGCTCGCGCCGAACGCCGCGCGCCGGTACAGGTGGGCGGCCCACGTGCGGTCCCACGGGTCCGAAGCGGACGGCACCCAGGGCTTCCACGCGTCGGCCGGGTCGATCTGGTCGAGTGGGCTCAGCGGGAGCGGCGCGGCCATGACTCGATCCCCTTGAACTGTCGCTGAGGCGACGCTTCTGGTACTCAGACGAACCGGTGTTCACTTTTTCACGCCGTCGCGTGTCGTGGCCGGCGGTCGCGCGCCTTCGGGGCTCCCGAGGGTCACGTCGAACGCGGCGGCGAAGTGCGGGTTCTTCTCCTCGCCCTTCGGCGCCGCCCCGCGGAGCTGTGCCACGCCGCCGGAGAGGGTGTACGCGAACGGTTTCCCGGTGAACGGGTCGTCCGGGACCGGGACGCCGACCTCGGTGAGGCTGACGGGGAGCGCCCCGGAGCCGGTCGCGGCGAACAGACGCAGTGCTTCGACGTGCCGCAACAGGGCGACGCGCTGCTCGAACCGGGCTTGCTCGTGCCGCAACTCGGTCACCCTGGGCAGCAGGTCGGCGAACAGCCCGTTGCATCGCGCGTCCGTTGCACGCGCGTCGATTTCCCACGCCTTCAGTCCGAGCTGTTTGAGCCGATCGTCGCGCGCGATCTCGTACTCCCGCTTGTCGTCCAGGAGCACCACCTGAACATCGGAGAACGTGCCGACCGCGAACTGGCCCGCGCCGGCTTCGATCAGCCGCGCCCGCGCGGCGCGGACCGTGCCGGCGTCCTGCGCGCGGGCCGTTAGGGCCGTCCGGAGGTCGTGCGGTGGCAGCCCCGCGCGCTGGCGGATGTACCCGGCGCGGCCCGAGAGCCGCCCGACGATTTCGTCGGTTTCGGCCCCCGTCATCGCGCGGTCGTCGCGGAACAGCTTCAACTCGGAATCGGCGAGCGCGCGGTCGCCTTGCAGGCCGCGGCGCAGGTCCACGAGCGGCGCGGGCAGGTCGGTGAGCGCCCAGTACAGGTTCGGCGCGTTCGGCTGCTGCACCAGTTCCCACAGCGCGTCGAGCGCCAAGTTCGCGACCTTCAGCCCGAGCCGCGCGGCGGCGGCCGTCGGGTACTCGCCGAGGTGCCGCGCCAGCGCGGTCATCGTCTTTGTGGTGCGCACCGCGTCGTCGAAGTCGCCGCGGGCGATCTCGCCGCGGAGCCGGATCTGGAGCGAGACCGCCAGCCGGTGCAGGGGCTCGAGTTCGGGCAACCGCAGGTCCGGCCCTTCGGTCTGGACCCGGTCGAGCACCTGCCAGTCCACGGTCTCGAGCCGGGCGCCCCAGTCGGCCTGCGTGAGCGCCGACCCCCCGTAGTTTTGGAGGCCCTCCTCCCTTAACTCCTTGAGCGTCATCGACTGGTAGCGGGTCCGCTGTGCGACGCCCTCCTTGCTAAAGAAGAACTGCCGCTGCTCCATGAAGCAGCGCAGGTACCACTGCGCCGCGTTCCCGGGCTTGAGTTCGCGCACCTCCGGCAGGAGCTGGTACTTCAGTGCGGGCTTCGGCGCCGCCGCCGGCCGCACCGCCACCGCCGTGGGCGGCGCGGCCGGCGGCGCGCTGAGTGTTACAGAAAGTAGGAGCAGCGCGGTCACCGGTACGGACCCCTAAAAGTGTGTGCGGCGGTCACTTGCGGATCACGATTTCGTAATGGAGGTTGTACGCCGCGTTGTCCTCGTAGCCGAGCGGCGGCGTGCCCCACAGGTGGGCCGCCCCGTCGATCACCTCGTAACGGAACGGTTTCCCGGTGAACGGGTCTACCGGCAGCGGCACGTCCACGTCCGCCAGCCGCGCCGGGAGCGCGCCGCCGTGGCCCGCGGCGTGCAGGCGCAGCGCCTCGACGTGCCGGAGCAGCGCGAGCCGCTGGTCCACGCGCGCTTGTGCCGCGCGGATCCGCTGCAACTCCGGGAGAAAGGTGTCCACGATCGGCCTCATTTTCGGCGCCGGGAGCCGCTTGAGCCGCGGCACCGCCTCCCAGGCCGGCAGCGGCACGAGTTTCATTTGTTCGTCGCGCTGGATCTCGTACTCCCGCCGCTCGTCGAGCAACAGCACTTGGTACGGCGAGAACTGCGCGACCCGCTCCCCGGCGATCCCGTGCTCGCTGAGCCGCGCCCGCGCCGCCTCCATGTGGTCCGCGTCCTTCGCCGTGCGCGCGAGCCAGTCGATGAGCTTCGTGTCCCGGCGGTCGATCCGCTCCAGGTGCTGGATCAGCTTTTTCAGTTGAGCCGTTGTCATCGGCTGCTGATCGTCCAGGTCGCGCAGTTCGGCGTCGATCAGCATGCGCTCGCCCTCAAGGGCCTTGTCGAGCGGCACGAACGGCTGCGGCAGCGCCGTGAGCGCCCAGTAGAAATTGGGGCACCCCGGCTGGCCGAGCATCTCCTCGAACGGCGCGGCGGCCACTTGCGCGAGCGCTATCGCGACCAGGCTGCCGATGAGCGTGGGGTGCTCGCCCATGTGCCGCGCCAGCGCGAACATGGTTTTCGCGGTGACCTGCGCGTCGTCGAACCGGCCCCGGGCCACCTCGTCGCGGAACCGCTCCTGGAGGGCGGCGGAGAGCTGGCGCATTTTCTGGAGGTCCGGGAGCAGGAGGGCGAGGCCGTCGGTTCTGAGCTTCGGGAGGATCTGCCAGTCGGGTTTGTCCATCCGCGCGGCCCGATCGGCCAGTTGCAGCAGCCCCCGGTCCGCGGGCGACTCGGCGGCGCCCGCTTCCTGGCCGATCACGCACTTCATGTACGCCGGGATCGGGTTGCCGGGGGTCAGTTCCTTCAGTTCGGGGAGGAGCACGTACCGCAGGGCCGGCTTCGGCGCCGCGGTCGCGTCCACGGTCAGTTTGACGTGCGTTTCGGCGCGCGGCGCGGCCACCGCGGACGCGATCGCTACGGCCAGCGCGATCGTGGTTTCGGTCACAGGTGCTCCCCGCGGGTGGACACGCGAACGGTTCTTGCCCCGAGCATAACACCCGGTGAAACGTCAGCGAAACGGATCGGTTTCGTGATTTTTGGAGGCGCCGTTAGGGAACGGAGGCGCGGTCGCGCCTGGCGCGGTCGCGCCACACGCGAAGTGTCGGCAAAGTCGTCACCGATATCCGTTATTCGCCACCGAAGCGGTCTCGGATTCCAACTTGTGGGCCGCGCTGCTACCATACTTTTCACACGTCGTGAGCCCGAAGCTCGCCCAGTCATCGCCCCAGTTCGCATTGAGGCGGGAGCGCCGAATGCCCGTTTCGTACAGGTGCCCGAACCCCGGCTGCGGGGTCGCGCTGAAAACGCCCATGCGCCTGCGCGGCGGAAAGGTCATCACCTGCCCGCGGTGCGGGTTCCGTTTCGTCCCCGAGCCGAGCGGGGAGGGGCTCCCCCTCCGCCCGGATTCCACCGGCGGCCCGCTCCCGTCGCCGGACACCCGCGCGCAGGGCAGCGCCGAGCGCGCCCGCCTCGACCCGCTCTCGGCGGTCCAGGCCGTCGAGCCGATGCGGCTGTCGTTCGCGACCGGCGACCCGCTGCCGGGGCTGTCGAGCTGGGTGCTGGAGCGGCAGATCGGGGCCGGCGGGTTCGGCGAGGTGTGGCTGGTGCGGCACGAGTGGAAGGCGGAGCGCCGCGCGGTCAAGTTCTTCACCCACCCCGACGTGCGGCACCGGCTCGTCACCCACGAAAAGAAGGTGCTGGTCCGCGTCATGAAGCACGCGGGCGACCACCCGAACATCGTCCCGCTGCTGGAGTGCAACCTGGACGGCGACGTGCCGTGGCTGATGTACGAGTACGTCGAGGGGGGGACGCTGATCGACGCGGTCCGCGAGTGGCAGGCCCGCACCGCGCCGAAGCGGGTCCGCCGGGCGGTGCGCACGCTCCTCGCGATCGCGGAGGCGATCGCGCACTGCCACCGCCTGAAGATCCCCATCGTTCACCGCGACCTGAAGCCCGCTAACGTGCTGCGCGACGCCGCGGGCACGTTCCGGGTGACCGACTTCGGGATCGGCGGCGCCGCGAGCGCGCCCCCCGCGGACGGGGCCACGCACGGGTACCTGACCAACAGCGGGCGCGTGCCCACGCTGCTCCGCGCCGCCGGCAGCTTCGGGTACGCCAGCCCGCAGCAGCGCAACGGCGACCCGCCGGACCCGCGGGACGACGTGTACGCGCTCGGGGTGCTCGGGTTCCAGATGTTGCTGGGCGATCTGACGCGCTGGCCCGGGCCAGACATGGCCGACGACCTCCGCGCGCTGGGGCTGACGCGCAGCATCGTTTCGCTGCTGGTGCAGAGCGTGTCGCACAACCCGGCCCGGCGGCCCGGCGACGCGCACGAGTGGAAGCTGGCGCTCGAATCGCTGACCACCAAGAGCGGTGCCGATCCGGGTTCCACCGGGGCGCACGCGACGATTACCCCGCCCCCGGCCGTGACCCCGCCGGGGCGCGGCACCGACAGCACCGCCGACGGACGCGCGCCGGGCGACTCACGCTGAGCGGACGGTTGTCCGGTTCGTAACGAGCCGGACCCGGACGGCCCGGCGCCGCAGCGCACACCTGCCGGGGTCACTTCACTGCCAGGAGAAGCACCCGGGTGTGGCGGTGTTGATCTGGCGCAGCACCTTTCCAACCTCCGGCTCCGTTCGAGGGTCGAGCCGTGCGGCCTCCCGCAGGTGCTCCCGGGCGGGGCCGGGCCGGCCGCCGTCGTGGTAGTGTCGGCCGAGTTGGAGGTGGAACTGCGCCGCACGCCCGGGGAGCACGTCCAACCCCATCTTCAAGGCCCATTCGGCGTCGGCCGGGCGACGGTCCGCACGCGCGTTGAACGCGAGCCCCTCGATGGCGGTTGCGCACATGTCAGCGGCCCGCGGGTTGCTCGCGGCTTGCGGGCGCAACTTGTCCAGCACGCGCCGGTACAACTCGTCGCTCGCGGTCCAGCGCTCCTGGTCGCGGTAGACGGTCGCCAGCAAGAGGGTGACTGTGTCGTCGTCCGGGCAGCCCAGCCCCTCGAGCAGCCCGGCCGCTTCGGCGGGCCGGTCGAGTTGAATCAGCACCAGCGCGCGTGCCATCCGGTCGCTCGGAGGTGCGTTCGCGGGCAACGGCCGCGCGGCCGACCCGGCGAGTTGCGGAAGCCGGGTCGCGTACCCCTTTCGGATCGTCGCCGGCGCCGCGCCCATGACCGGTCGATCGCTGCCGAGTTCGATCAGCCCCGCGAGCGCCGCGTCGGCCCGCACCACGCGCTCGCGGCGAACAAGATCCGCCGCCCGTTCAGTGCCGGCCTCGGCGGCGGCCTCGCCGTACAGCCCGCACGGCACGAGGGCGACCGCGCCGCCCAAGGCGAACTGCCACCCGGATCGCACCGCCGTGCCCGGGCGCGGCGGGTCGGCGGCCCACACGCACCACGGGAAGACCAGGGCCAGCGCAATCAGCGCGCGGAGGACGAGGAGCGGGAGGGCGTCGAACCCGCCTTCGGCCACCGCTTCCCCGATGCCCGGGCACACCAGCACCGCCGCACCGGTCACCGCCACGCCTGCCACCGGCCAGACTCCAGGGGCGAACTCGTTGACCGCCGGTGCGGAGCGGATCAGCCGCGCGACCAGTACCCCTAACGGGAGCGCAGTCAGCAAGTGCGCGACCAGTACCCGGGGCCACGCGAACGGCGGAGCGGTGAGCCCAGCCGCGAGTCGCTCCTCCGGCGCGCTGAGGTGCAGCGTCGCGGCCGGAACCGCCACCGCGAGCACGTAAGCCAGAGCGAACCGCAGGTCCGTTAACCTCATCCGCTGACCCCAAGCGCCGCGGCGGTGTCCGGCCGCCGCAGCTTCCAGATCATCCCGTCGAAAGCGTAGTGGACGAACGCCGCCCACAGGTTCAGCCCCTGCCATAGCACCGCGAGCCCGCTGTCCGGCCGCGACAGCCAGACGCCCGTGCTGCCGAGAACGAGGGCGTAGGTCGCCAGAAACAGCACCCAGTACCGTGCCAGGGTTCGGAACCGTCCCGGGCTGCCCACCGACTCGCGCCGCCGCGCGTAGTGCGTCACCACCGCGAGGTACTCGACCGCGTGGAACATGGAGCCGGCCGCCGCACACGCTACGATCAAACCGGTCCAGCCGAAGTGCAAGCTCAGGATGAACACGGTGTACAGAACGCACACACTCGTCAGGTACGCGAGCTTACCGGCACGCGCCCGGGACGCGCCGGCGACGTTGGTCAGCAGCAGCGCCGCCGGCAGCGTGAGTATCGCAAAGTCGCTCACCGCGAAGAACGCGCGGGCGGCCGAATCGGTTTCGAGCCACCCGGCCGCCCATTCCGCGGCCCGCAGTGCGGCGTACACCACGAAGGCGCGGAGCCCCCAGCGCTCCAGGAACTCGGACCCGCCGCCGACTTTGCGGGTGTACATCCGCAGCACGCCCGCGTGCTGGCTCCCGAAGTGCCACGCGTTCCACACGAAATCGACCAGCGCGAGGCACAGGAACGCGCCGGTGCCCAGGAACGCGCCGATCACCAGTACCGCGAACAAGGCTGCGACGACCGCCAGCGTGCGCGTGCGGGCCTCGCGCCGGTCCGGGTCGGTGGCGACCAGCACGAGGGTGATCCAGCGGTGCGGGAGGGTGAGGAAGTAGATCTGCCAGAAGTCGATGGCGGTGTCGGACCGGCTCGCGAACCCGGGCAGCAGGAGCAGCAGCCAGCCCAGGTTCGCGAGGAAGAAGAGATCGAAGGCCGGGGACACGATCCACCCGGTCCGGGGCTGCGAGTGCGTTGTCATCAGACAATCGGGGCGGTTTTGAGCTTCCAGGTGTCACCGACTTTAACGAACGACCACTCTTGCGTCCCCACCGCTTCGAAGTTTGACTCGTTGTGAATGGTGACGGTGGCCGTCGCGGTGGTGCCGTTCACTTTCGGCGAGCCTTGCTTCACCCGGAAACTGTACTTCTCGTACTGTTTCCAGTTCGCCGGCGGCAATTCGGCGAACGAGTTCTTGAATTTGGTCTGGTTGTTCTTCGCGTCGTTAAACTCGCTGACCACCAGCGCGATCTTGAGACCGTCTTCAGAACCGTAATCCGGCATTCGTGGTGTGCCGCTACTGGCGCCACAGCCGGGCACCAGCATGACGGCGCCCAACAGCGCCAGAGGGATCAGTCGGCGAGCAGGGGGCATGGTGCGTTGTGGGTGTAAGGGTGAACTGTCGGCCGGAGCGGCGTCGGCCGCGCGGCCGACCGACGGTGAAAGCGAGTCGAGTCGAGGGGCGTCAATCGAGGTTGGCGACCTCACTGCCGGCTTTACTCCCCACTCCTTTCCACGTGTTCGGATCGACGCCGTCGCGGACGAATCGCACGCTGCCGTCGGCGAACGCCGCGTTCACCCCGCCGGTGTGCTTACTACGGGCCGCCGCCCAGGTGCCGCCGTCGGCCTGATTTTGTGTGCAGTTCAGCTTGTTCGGGTGGTTGATCGGCATTCGAGTTTCGCACCCGATCAGAACGTCCTGCGTGGTGCTGTTCGGGGTGGTGTGGGTCAAGAACATGTTGCCGCCGGCGGCCGGCATGATGACCGCGCCGCGGACGTCGTTGTTCTGCCCCGCCGGGCTCTCCGCACTGGTTCCGCCCTCGGTGCCGCTGTACGGCAGCAGCTCGGACAGCATCACCGTGTTGCTCGTGCCGTCGGTGATGCTGACGATCGTCGTCCCCTTGCCGCTGCCCATCCGTTGTTGCACCGGCCACTTCTTGATCAGCGCGACGTTGAACACGCCGCTGGCCTGTCCCCCGCCGCCGAACGCCGCCGAGTTACCGAACGTGTCGCTCCCCCAGCAGCCGACGTAGTTGCCCTTCGTCAGGTTCTGGCACGACACCCCGTAATAGTGAACGTTCGGGTCGTGACCGGAACTGGGGCAGATCATGATTTTCTGGGTCAGCGGCTCCTGGACCATTCCGCGGTTGGCCCCGCGCGTCGAGGTGCCGTCCATGTTGTCCTGCGGGTTGGCCTCGTAGAGATCCAACCCCAGGCTGTAGGTGGTGAGGTCCGCGAGGGCCTGTTGTTCCATCTGGGCCAAGATGTGGAAGGTCCAACTCGGGCCGTACATGCGGCCACCGGCGTAAGAGCCGCCGTTACCCCACACCCACCATGCTGGCGCTTCGGTACCCGTAGCCGGTGAACCGCTGCCCGGAACCGGGTTCGCGTCACTACCCGAGTACGGCGCATTCTCTTGCTGGGTCGCCATGAACCGTGGGAGGCCCGGGGGAAAGCTACCCGTGGAACTCTCGATGTTGTGGCACGCGAGAGCCACCTGCTTCAGGTTGTTTTGGCACTTCATGCGGGCGGCGGCCTCGCGGACCTTTTGAACCGCGGGCAGCAGCAAGCCGATCAGGATCGCGATGATCGCAATGACGACGAGCAGCTCAATGAGCGTAAACGCCGAGCGCGAGGGGTGTGGGCGTGGCATCTTATGGGTCCGTATTGAAGGCCGCGAATCTGGAAAATGCACCCACATTCCGGGGTGTGAAGCAGCACGATCAGTTTACGCTCAGCCTGTGAAGGAAATGTGGAGCAGGTGAGAATGTTGTCGGTGAACTCCTTATCTCCTTGCATGTCAAGTTGCAGTCGGTTAATACGTGCAATTTGCGTGTTCGACCTCATGAACGGCTTGGCGCATAGTACTTGGGCTCGGTTGTTCGGGCCACCGGCGCACCCGAACAACCGAGCCCACATCGTCGGACGCACCGGAAGCACCAGATCTTTCGTCCGGGGCTCGGCCGGTCAATCCGCGCGGGCGGCGGCGACCACCCGCTTGCCGGCGACGAGCCGCGTGCCGATGTTCAGCAACAGCACCACCACCACCAGGACGAACGCACCGGCCCAGGCGAGGTTCTTGCTGGCTTCGTCGGGACGCTTCGCGAACTCGTACACGTAGTACGGCAGCGACGGGGTCGGGTCCGATAGCGATTTCGCGAGGTACTGCGACCCCCGCGCGGTCAGGATCAGCGGGGCGGTTTCCCCGGCGATCCGGCCGACAGCCAACAGCACGCCGGTGATGATCGCGGGCAGTGCGGCGGGGAGGACGACTTTGAGGACAGTCTGGCGCCGGCTGGCGCCCAGCGCGAAGCTCGCCTCCCGTAAGCTGTTGGGCACAAGACGCATCGCCTCTTCCGCGGAGCGGATCACCACGGGCAGCATCATCACCCCGAGCGCGAACGCCCCGGCCCACGCCGAGAACCCCCACGGCTTCTGACCGGGCGCCAGCCAGAACGGCGACACCAGCAGCGCGTACACGAACACCCCGATCACGATCGACGGCACCCCGCCCAGGAGTTCGGCCACGAACCGCACCGGGGCCGCCAAGCGGTGCTTGCGGTACTCGCTCAGCAGGACCCCGGTCATCAGCCCGATCGGAATGGCGAACGCAGCCGCCAGTCCCACCAGCGTCACACTTCCGACGAGCGCGTGATACAGCCCCGGCGGTCGCTCGTGGGGCAGGTTCGTGAAGAACGCCGCGGTGACCTTGTCCGCTCCCTTGTACGTGATGTACCCGAGGATCAGGAACAGCGGGACCACCGTCAGCACCTGACAACCCCACAGCACCGCGGTCATGACCTGGTCCGCGCGGGCCGCCCGCGTTCTCGCGCGTGCCGCCTGCGCGGCCGCCGCCGCGGGGTCCGGGGACGGGGCGTCGATGAGTGCGACCTCGCGCGTGCGCACGAGGTGCGGCTTGGACGCCCAGCGCACCAACAGGCGGGCGGCGGCGTTCATCACGATGGTGATGACGAGCAGCAGCAGACCCAAAAGGATTAGCGTCGGACGTTTTGGGGTGCCGGGGGTGGTTTCGTGGAGCTGCTTGGCGATGATGCTCGGGATCGTGTCGCCGGTCGCCGTGGCCGAGAAATCGAGGTGCTGGGCGTTGCCGATCACCATCGTCACCGCCATCGTTTCGCCGATGGCGCGGCCGAGGGCGAGGAAGCACGCGGCGATGATCCCGGGCCGCGCATAGGGCAGCACCACTTTCCAAATGGTGTGCCAGCGCGTGGCGCCCAGCGCCAGCGACCCCTCGCGTTGGGACCGGGGCACCGCTTGGCACACGTCGAAGCTGAGCGCCGTGACGTATGGCAGGATCATCACCGCCAGCACGAGTCCGGCGGCGAGAATACCCTCGCCGGATTGGTGGCGGAGGCCGAACAGGTCGAAGGCGGGGGCCAGCCCGCGCCGGGCCAAAAACTCCAGCGCCCAGAAGCCGAAAATGACGCTCGGGATCGCGGCCAGCAGTTCGAGCAGAAACGAGGACGCCTGCCGGACCCGCGCCGGGGCGAGTTCCGACAGGCACGCCGCCGCCCCGACCCCGAGCGGGACCGCGACGAGCATCGCGATCACCGACGTTGCGACCGTGCCGTAAACGAAGAGCAGCCCGCCGTAGGCCCCGCCGTCGGGGTTCCAGTCCGCGCTGGTGAGCACCTTCAGCTCGCCGAGCCGCGAGACGGCCGGCCACGCTTGGTAGGCCAGCACCGCGAGCAGCGCTGCGGCGACGGACAGAACGAACACGCCGGCCGTTTGCCCCAGGCCGAGGAACGCGCGGTCCCCCAGCGACGAGCGGGCCGGGGGGCGCGGGGCGGGAGCGGTGGTGCTCATGCGGTGTGGTGTTCCGAAGAATTTTGAATCGGTCCCGTCAAAACTCTTCACTCCTCGGGTCTGCCGGCGTTACTCAAAGGTCACGGTGCCGAGCAGCTCTTGCGCCTTCTTCGTCAGCTCGGCGGGCAGCGGCGCGTAGTCCAGGTCCTTTGCGTACTGCTGCCCGTCAGCCACGGCCCACTTCAGGAACTCGACGACCGCCGGCCCCTTGTCCTTCGGCAGTTTCTTGAACAGGATCGCGTAGCTCGCGCCCACGATCGGGTACGCTGCCTCCCCCTCGGCGTCCGTGAACGAGAAGGTGAGCGGGTGCAGCGTGTACGGCTCCCGGTCCGCCTTCACCTTCATCGCGGACTCGACCGCCGCGGTCACCGACGCGGCGTCGGGGGCGACCGGCTTGTTCGCCTTGTTCGTGAGCGCGGCGAACGTGATGTTGTTCTTCTTCGCGTAAGCCAGCTCGACGTAGCCGATGGCGCCGGCGGTGTTCTTCACGTGCTCGGCCACCCCGTCGTTGCCCTCCTTGCCGACGCCCACCGCCGGCCACTTCGGGCTCTTGCTCGTCCCCGGCGCCTTCGCGAACTCCGCGCTGCGCTTGCTCAGGTATTCGGTGAAGATGTTGGTCGTCCCGCTCGATTCGGCGCGGTACACGAACACGACGTTCGTACCCGGCAGGTTCGCGCCGGGGTTGAGGGCCTTGATCGCCGGGGCGTCCCACTGCTTGATCTTGCCCAGGTAGATGTCCGCGATCACCTCGCCCGAGAGCTTCAGGCCGGGGACCTCGGGCAGGTGGTAGATCACCGCCACCGCGCCGACCGTGACCGGCACGTGAACCACCTCGCCGCCGGCTTCGTTCGCCGCCTTCACTTCGGTGGCGTTCATCGGGGCGTCGGAGCAGCCGAAGTCGAGCATCCGCCCGGTCACGTTGGTGATCCCGTACCCGGACCCCTTCGCGACGTAATCGACCTCGACCTTCTTGGCGCCCTTGTACTCGGCGGCCCACTTCTGCATGATCGGGTCGACGAACGTGGCGCCGCCGGCGGACACCCGGGGGTCCGATTTGCCACAGCCGCTGACCAGCACGACCCCACCGATCGCGGCCACGAGGGCGAGCGGAACGAGCGTGAACGAGCGCATAGATGCCCCGGAGAACGGTTGGCGGGTTGCCCACACTCTACCTACAAAGAGCCGCTGTCGCTGGTGTGAAGGTTGTGTTAACGCGGCCGACTTCACCGGAACGGCGTCGTCAATTCGGCTCTCACACGCCGTCACAAATTCGACACGCGATCGACACGTCTTCTACTCCGTTTCTTAACTGTGACAGGTTAAAACACCGGGTGTTCCTTCGTTCGTCATCCTACACCCGTGTGCATCATGCCACTGACGTCGATTGCGCCGGACGCTGCCGAAACGGCCGGGGCCGCCTTCACCACGGCCGAGCGCAACAAGTTGACCGTCCGCGGGGTCGATTTCTGGTACGGCGCCAAGCAGGCCCTGTTCGACATCAACCTGTCGGTCGCGGAGCGCTCCGTGACTGCGTTCATCGGCCCGAGCGGCTGCGGCAAGAGCACGCTGTTGCGGCTGCTGAACCGGATGAACGATCTGGTCGACGGCACGCGCCTGACCGGCGAGGTGCTGCTGGACGGCGTGGACGTGTACGGGCCGGACCTCGACGTGGTGGACCTGCGGCGCCGCGTGGGGATGGTGTTTCAGAAGTCGAACCCGTTCCCGAAAACGATTTACGAGAACGTGGCGTTCGGCCCGCGGCTCGCGGGCGAGCGGAACCGCGCGCGGCTGGACGCGCTGGTGGAGCGGTGCCTGAAGCAGGCGGCGCTGTGGAACGAGGTGAAGGACCGGCTCGGGGCCAGCGCCCTGGAGCTCTCCGGCGGTCAGCAGCAGCGGCTGTGCATCGCGCGGGCGCTGGCGACCGACCCGCAGGTGCTCCTGATGGACGAGCCGGCCAGCGCGCTGGACCCGAAGAGCACGCAGGCGATCGAGGACCTGATCGCCGAACTGCGCCGCCACTTCACCATCGTGATCGTGACCCACAACATGCAGCAGGCGGCCCGCGTGTCGGACCAGACGGCGTTCTTCTTCGAAGGGCGGCTGGTCGAAGCGGGTCCGACGGACGACGTGTTCCGCCGCCCGCGCGAGAAGCAGACCGAGGACTACATCACCGGCCGCTTCGGGTGAGCCCGACCTGCATCGTGCTACTCCCGCCCGCCGCACCGCGCGCGCCAAACTTGAGTCCCGTTCCCCCTCATCACCGAGTCTGTTGTCCGGCTGGCGCGGTCGCGCCAACTCTCGCGGCCCGGTTGTGCGGCTTGCGCGTGTGGCGCCGCGCAGCTCGGCATCATGAAGCGCGAGCAACACTTGTGTCCGCTCACACACGGTTTACAATCATGGTTAACGCCCGCGGTTCGCGCGGGCGCACCGCACCCACGCACCCTCACCGTCGCCGCGAGTCCCACTTATGGCGCAGACGTACACCCTCGAAGAAGCCGCCGGTCGGCTCGGTCTGACGACGGCGGAGATGAAGAAGAAGCTCCAAACGGACCCGGACTTCAAGAAGCTCAGTCAGATCCGGGACGGGTCCACCGTTCGCTTCAAAGTGACCGCGATCGAAGAGCTGTCCCGCCAGCTCGGGATGGCCAGCGAGGACGCGCTCCCGATGGCCCCGCTCGACGACTCCGAGCCGGGCTCCGAAGACTTCAAAGTCACCGGACTTGAGGACAAGAAGAAGCCGGCCAAAAAGCCCGCTGCGGACGAAATCGCCCTCGATTTTGGGACCAGCGATGACGAAGTGTTCTCGCTCACCGACGAGCCCGCACCCACGAAGCCGAAATCCAGCGGCAAGCTGACCCCGGGTAAGACGCCACGGGCAATGTCCGACAGCTCGTCCGGGTCCGACAGTGACGTCCGGCTCGACGGCGGCAAGCCCAAGAAGCCGAAGGGGGCCGACGAGGCTGCGGTGCCCACGGAGGAACTCGCGCTGGACTTCAGCGGTCCCGGCAGCGCGGTCATCAAGGGCGGCAGCTCGGCCAAGCTGTCCGCACCGAAGACCGGCGGCGCGTCCGACCGGCTCGACCCCAGCAAGGGCAATAAGGCGGACGACTCCAACGACAGCAGCGAGTTCGAGCTGAGTTTGGACGCCGACAGCGACGATTTCGACCTCCCCATCGCCCCCGAGGCCGGCGATGAGGTGGACCTGGGGAGCATGCCGAAAGCCGGCGGACCGGCCCGGAGCAGCCCCAGCGGTATCAACCTGAGCAGCCCGGCCGACAGCGGCATCTCGCTCGAAAAAGGCAAGCCGGGTGAGAAGTCGAAGGCCCGTAAGGCCGCTGAAAGTGACGAATCGGACCTGGACTTTGAACTGTCCCTCGATTCCTCCGCCGTCTCGTCGAGCACGAAACTGGGCGCCCCGCAGTCGGGGAAACTGGTTCTCGACTCGGATTCGGACAGCGAGTTCGAGTTGACGCTCGACGACTCCGGCGGGTCCCTCGAACAGGCCGCTCTGGACGGCGCGGCTCAAGGCGAGGACAAGGGCGACATTTTCGAGACTGACTTCGAGATCCCGGCGATGCCGGACGAGTCCGGTTCGGAAGCGGTCGCGCTGGAGTCGGACACGGACCTGGAGAAGTCCGATTTCGAGCTGGCGATGGACGACAGCGACGTGGCCGCCGAGGAGGATTCGGGTAGCGAGGTTGTGCTGCTTGACGAGGAAGAGGCCGAAGCGAAGCCCCGTCCCAAAGCGAAGCCCGCTCCGGCCGCGAAGGGCAAGAAGCGACCGGTCGCGGACGACGCCGATGTGGACCTGTCCGACGAGATCGCCGTTGACGAGGACGACGCCTCGGCATCGAAGGCGCTGAAGGGGGCGAAGAGCAGGCGCCGCGGAGACGACGAGGACGAAGAAGACGAGGTCGTTCCCGCCGGGGCGGGGGCGCAGACGGCCCAGTGGGGCGTCGTGCCGGTGTTGTTCCTGGCCCCGGCGCTCCTGTTCACCCTCGTCGGCGCGCTGATGGGGTACGAACTGCTTCAGACGATGTGGGGGTATCAGCAGCCGCGTAAGCCCACCGCGCCGATCGTGCGCGGGATCGCCAGTCAGCTTGATATGGAACTCAAGGACCAGTAAGCGAAGAACCGACGGCGTCGGGGACAGGGTTTCGGGGGCATCGTTGGCCCCGAAACCCTGTCCCCGACGCCGTTGACGGCTCTGCGTTTTCATGCATTCAGTCGTCCCCACCGGCGCGACGGGCCTGCTTCTTCTCGGAGTTGCGACGCTTGTCGGCCACTCGCCGCCTTTTGGCACCCTTCGAGACCTTCGTTTTTTTTCGCACGACGGGTTCGACGAGCGCAGCCCGCACCATCTCGGCCAGCTTCAACAGACAATCTTCCTTGTTCCGCTCTTGATCGCGCGTCGCCTGCGATTGGATAACCACGTCCCCCTCGGTCGTGAACCGGCTCGGAAAGAGTACCGGCATCCGCGCTTTTGCGCCGGGCGGGATCGCCGCCGCCGTTGCCGACGCCTTCCAGCGGAGAACGGCCTTCGACGCCACCTTGTTCACGTTCTGCCCGCCCGGGCCGCCGGACCGCGCGAAGCTCCACTCCAACTCGTCGTCCGCAATGATGATGGTGTCGGTGATCGGGAGCATGGGGTCCTCTGGGGCCGCTCCGGCTTGACGGGCCGGCGCCGTTTGTCTTATTGTCCGCGGGCGCGTGGGTTGCGCACATTACCAGGAGCGGAACGGTATGAGTGCCTCAGTCGGCGCGCGGCTCGAATCTGTCGCCCCCAAACGCACGCTGTTCGGGCCGGACTACCTGCGGCTGGCCGCGCTCGCGGCGGTCGCACTGGCCGTCCACGTGTGGCTGATGTCCCACACGGCTCTGACCGCGCGGGACAGCCTCGGGTTCGCGCGGCAGGCGCTCTGCTATGAGACCCCGTCGGCCGTGCCGGTGGCGCCAAACGAGCGCGCGAAGACCGCGATCGACCTCGTCCGCGAGTCCGAGCACCCGCCGGGGTACCCGCTCGTCATCTGGGGGACGTTCAAGGCGGTCAGCCTCGTCTCAACCGCTCCGGTGGCGGACCGCGCCCTGTTTTCCGCCCAGCTCGCGAACGCACTGGCCGCGGTGCTGCTCGTGGTTCCAACTTATCTCATCGGCCGGCTGTTGTTCAGTCGTAACGTCGGGTTCGCGGCGGCGCTGCTGTTCCAGGTGCTCCCGGTGCCGGCCCGGATCACCAGTGACGGCCTCACCGAAGGCGTGTACCTGCTCGCGACCGCGACCGCGCTCTTTTTCGCGGTGCGGGCGGTTGTGACGCCGCGGATCAGCAGCTTCCTGCTGTGCGGGCTCGCCGTCGGCGCGAGTTACCTCGTGCGGCCCGAAGGGTTAATGCTGTTGACCGGCCCCGCGGCGGTGGTGTTTTGGCTAGGGTTGATCCGCCGGTGGCCGCGTGACCTTGCACTGGCGCGACTGGCCGCGCTGTTTGTCGGGGTGTGCCTCGTCGCGGTGCCGTATATGGCCCTGATCGGCAAACTCACCAACAAGCCGTCACCGGGTCAAATGTTGAACCCGCTCGCGGCGCCGCAACCGGTGTACCGCGGTGCGAACGCGGTGCCGGCGGCGCCGTCCGGGCCGCTGTTCGCTGAGTGGTGGAATGACGCCCGCGACTCGGGGCAGTCCCAGAACGTGTGGGCCGTCAACGCCGTGTTCAAGGAAGTGAGCAAGGGCGCCAACTACGTCGTGTGGCCACTGGCGGCGTTCGCGGTTCTCGCCCTGCGTCGGAAGTTGGTGGCCGAGCCCGGGCCGTGGGTTTTGCTCGTTCTCGCGGCGTGCAACCTGACGGTACTACTGTACCTCGCGGCCCGGGTGGGGTACGTGTCAGAGCGCCATACCGTGCTGCTGACGCTGATCGCGTGTCAGTTGGCTGCGGCCGGGCTGCCACTGCTCGCGGTGTCGATCGGGCAGGTGTTCCCGCGCGTCGAGCGGTTCGGGGTGCGGGTCACTGCGGCCACGCTGCTGGCCGCGCTGGTGGCGGGCGCGCTGCCGTTCGCACTGAAGCCCATGCACCCGAACCGCGAGGGCCACAAGCACGCGGGTCGGTGGCTCGCCGCCAACCTGAAGTCGGACGAGGCACTCATCGACCCGTTCTGCTGGGCCGCGTGGTACTCGGGCCGTGCCCTGTACCGTCCGTCCGGGTACAACCCGGAGTTCTCGAGCGCAACGTACATCGTGAAAGAGAACAACGCGCGCACGCCGCACTCGCGCTTGCCCGTACTCGCCGAGGCGAACCAACTGGCCGCGCAGCCCAACGGTGCGGTGGCGTACCACTGGCCCGAGAACGTGCCGGAGGACGAGGCGGTCATTCACATCGTCCGGATACGGTCCGTCGGGCAACTGGTTTACGGCACCGCCAGCGCTGTCGCGAGTGGCGCGCGCGGGGCCGACTAAAAGGGCGGGTGGTAATGCGTCGCGCCCGGGCGGAGTCACAGGAATGGTGCCTGTGCTTCCGACCGGGCGCTGTGCGTTCCGTGTTCCACTTTACTCGGGGTCGTCGGTGAGCCGTTTCGGCAGCTTCACGGTGAACGTGGAGCCCTTACCGACGACGCTCTCCACGCGAATGCGGCCGTGGTGCTGTTCGATGATCTGGCGGCACACGCTCAGCCCCAGCCCGGTGCCGCCGCGGCCGTACTCGTCGGGCTGCTTGGTGGTGAAGAACGGCTCGAAGATCAGGCGCAACTGGTCCGGGGCGATGCCCACGCCGGTGTCCGCCACCTTGATTTCCACCGTGTCGGCGTCGAGACTCTCGCGCACCTCGATCTTGAGCCGGCCGCCGTTCGGCATCGCCTGCCGCGCGTTCAGTACCAAGTTCACCAGGATCTGCTCGATCTGGCCGGGCACCACCCACGCCACCGGGCGGGCGTGGAACTTCGTCTCCACATGAACGCGGTTCTTCGACAGGTCCTTTTCGGTCAGGATCAGGACCTCTTCGACGAGCCGCGCCACGTCGCAGTTCTGGCGGTGGGTGCCGCTCTTGCGGGCGAACCCGAGCATCCCGCCGGCGATGGCCGCGGCCCGCTGGCCGGCCTTCACGATGCGCTCGAACGCGATCTGCTTTTCGGCCACGTCCGGGCTGCGGCTGCCCAGCTTGGCCGAGTTAATGATGGTGGTGAGGATGTTGTTGAACTCGTGGGCGATGCTCGACGCCAGTTCCCCGACGCTGCTGAGCCGCTGGGCCTGCAACAACTGCTGCCGCAGGGCCTCGGTCTCGCTCACCGGGGCCAGCACGTCTTCACTCGTCATCGGTTCGCCTCCCATCACCCGCACCCACCGCTCGGTCGCGCGGCCGCCTCGATTCGCCGGACCGCCCTCGTGAACCGAGGGGTCGGCGGGTCGTGGCACCGCTCAGCACAGGTATCGTCCGTGCCGGTGAGAGCACTTCATACGAAGCGCATAATCGGAACTGTTCCGCGCGCCCGATCCGCTTTCGGGGCAGTTTCGTTTCAGTTTTTTTCCTGTGGCTGAGGTGTTTGGAGAGCTTGTGGTGCCAGGATGCGGGGTGAGGTTCTTCACAAGGAGGTGGGGCGGAGTGCCGTTCTCCCCGCATGGGCAAGCTGGGAAACGGTTCTTGGTTCGTGATTAAGATTATGTAACGTTCGATATTTAATTGCCGCTATCTCTCGGTGGCTTCCACCGCACCGAGGGCAATGCTCACGGCGCCGTCGGTAACGACCGGCGTGAGCGGTTCTGGTAAGAGCGGGAGAGGTGCGCCCATCAAACAGTTCGGCTTGCCGGAAATGTCGCAGCCCGTGAAGAACAGCAGGGCGAACAGGGCTGCGGCCCACTGGGAGCGGCGGTCGAGCCACTTCCAGACCCGCTCCCGGCGCGTGGAGCAGTCGGCGGTGAGGACGCGCCCGTCGGGGCGTCGGTAGAGCCGGAGGCACGGCGATCGGTCGCTGGCGGACAGCAGGTCGAGGGCCTCGGCGCGGGTCAGCTCGCTCACGTCGTGGACGTTTTGCCGGCACTGGTCGCAGAACCGCGTGCGGGAGCCCCCGCCCATGTGGTCCCACGGCACCGTGCATGGTGTCGGGATCGTGACCAGATCGAGTGCGTCGAGTGTTGGAAGTGGGACCATCGGGCGCTCCGGGCGAACGGTGAGGCGCGAGCTATTTCAACTTCAAGACGACGAAGTCCACGTCGCCGTTTTGCTTCAATACGTGGAGCAGTGCCCCTTTCTCGATGCTGGCTGCGCGGAGCGCGGCGTCGAACGTTGCGGCCGCGGTAACGGGCGTCTTGTCCACTTTGAGCACGATCGCGCCGCGGCCGAGCCCGGCTATTTCAGCCAAGCTGTTGCGCTTCACGTCCGTGACGATGACGCCCTTCAACCCCTGCGGCCAGCCGTTCCGCTTGACCGCTTCGGCGGTCAGCTCGGTTACCGTCAGGCCCACCGTTTCGGCGGTCGCGCCGCTCGCCGCGGGCGCCGCCGGCGTTTCGGGCTCTAGGGCCGCCCGCTCCTCCTCGATTGTGACCTTTCCGATGTAGAACTTCCCTTCGCGCCACAGCAGCACATCCACCACCTGACCGGCCGGAAGCGCGGCGGTGATCCGCTGGAGGTCGCGCGGGTCTTTGAGCGGCGCGCCATTAATTTTCGTAATCACGTCCCCCGCTACCACACCGGCTTTGGCCGCCGGTGATTCGTCGAGCACCGAAGTTACCGCCACGCCGTTCGTGGACGGCGCCCCGGCCCTCTTCGCGGTTTCGGCGTCGAGGTCGCGGACGGTAACGCCGAAGAAGGACCGCTTCACCACGCCGGTTTTCAGCAGGTCGGCGGCGATCTTCTTCGCCAGGTTGCTCGAAACCGCGAGCCCGACGCCCTGAAACCCGCCGGTGCGGGTCTTGATCGCGGATGTGAGGCCGATCACCTTTCCGTCCAGGTTGACGAGTGGGCCGCCGCTGTTGCCCGGGTTCATCGCGGCGTCGGTCTGAATGAAGTCCTCGAACTGGTTCAGTTTCAGGTTGTTGCGGCTCTTCGCACTCACAATGCCGCTCGTCACCGAACCGGTCAGGCCGAAGGGCGCGCCGACCGCCAGCACGCGGTCGCCGACTTCCATCTCGTCGCTGTCGGCCAGTTCGAGGAAGGGCAGGGGATCTTTCGACTCGATCTTCACGAGCGCGAGGTCCGTTTTCGGGTCGCGTCGGATGTCGCTGGTGGTGAACTTGCGGCCGTCGTGAAGCGTCACGTTCACCGATTCCAGGTCGCTGACGACGTGGTTGTTGGTGAGCACGCTCCCGGACGCATCGATGAGCAGGCCGGAGCCGAACCCGGGGTCCGTGTCTTCGCCCGCGCCGCGCTTCGGCCGGCCTTTGCCCTCAATGCACACCACGCCCGGCAGCACGCGCTTCACGACCGGGGCGAACGACTGCCACTCGCGCCCGGGGAGTGGCGGGTCGAGTTTCGGAACCGGCGGCGGCTGACCCACGAGTTGCTGGGCGGCGAAGAGCCCACCGAACAGCCCCAGCACGAGGCACCCCAGGGCGAGCGGCACGCGTCCGGTTCTCATGGCCCAACTCCGCGGTGCAAGGTCGTGCCCCATTCTACCAAACGCAGGAACGCCGGGTTCATCTGAACCCGGCGTTCCCGTTGGAGTTGTCGAAGTACGTTTTTCAGGCGGCCCGGGCCGGGCGGGTGGTGCTTCGCGGCTTACGCCGCGTCGGCTGGGGGCGCGGATCGGAGCAACTCAGGGTGTACGCCCCGCACCCCGGACAGGGGCGCGATTCCAGCGCCTGGCGCTCGTAATCCGATACGTCGCAGGCCCGCGCCCACGCGAAGGCGCACGACCCACACGACACCACACACCCTTGCGCCGTCGTGACTGTGCCCACAGTGCTCACCGGGTTATCGTGATCCGCGTCAGCGGTTCAGTATCGCGGGCGGCCGGAGAGCGTTTGCGGCTCGGGGAAGCCGCGGAACCCGTGTCCGACCCACACCCACCAGACCGACACCGGGACGCCTTCTTCGCGGTAGGTCACGATTTTCGCGAGCTCTAACCGCTCGAAGACCGTGGTGTCGGCGGGGAGTCCGTCCCCCACGAACACGAACGTGCGCCCTTTGAACTCTTGCGCGTCGGCGATCGGATTCGGGCGCCACACGTCGTACTGCGAGTGCCGGTCGGCCATCGCCCGCCCGAAGGAGTACGTCTCCGGGTGCCCCTTGCAGTACACCCCGAGCGCGCCGGGGATGTTCCACACGGTCCCGGCAACCAGCGGCTCCTGACCCGTTTCGTCGCGCACGCGGTCGCGGATCGCGTCCACCTCCGCGCCGAGCGTTCGCCAGCCGCGGAGCCGGGCGGTCGGATCGAATTTGCGGATGGGGGTGGCGGTGCCGGTCAGGGCGGTCGGGTCCGCGGCCGGGCCGGCGACGGACGCGAGCGCCCCGCGCATCAGGCCCGGGAAGTGAACGAGCGTGGACAGCGCCAGGCCGACCGCGACGCCGGTGCTCACCAGGCGCGAAACGGGTTTGTGGTACGCGCCGGCGAGTTGCTCGCGCGTCCACGCCACGCACAGCACGAACCCGCTGACGTAAGCCGCGGCGGGCCAGTTCACCTGTCCGCTCGCTTTCAGGCTCGCGACCGCGAACACGCCCCACACGGACACGGACGTCCACCAGAGGAAGCCGAGCGCCGGGTCCGCCGTTCGGCGGTACTTCCACGCGGCCAGCGCCCACACCGCGAACCACACGCCGATGAGGAACCCGGCCTGCCCGATGAGGAATGTGAACGGACCGAACCAGCGAACACCGCTGCCGCTCGAACCGGTGGCCTGCGTCCCGACGTGTCGGAACGTCACCCACTCGTTCGCGGCGTTCCACGCAAAGACCGGGACCAGCCCCGCCGCCGAGCCGGCGACGAACACCCAGAACCCGGGGCGCTTCAGTTCCGCTCGGCGGGTGAACAGGAGGTAACCGAACACCGCGCACGGGAGCAGCACCATCGGGTACTTCGCCAGCACCCCGAGTGTCGAACACACAGCCGCGAGCAACCACCAGCGGAGGGCGAAGAACCGCCGCGCCGGCCCCATCCCTTCAGAAAGGGCGCCGGCGGGGCGGTTGCTTTCTTCCGTTTGCAGCGCCTTCCAGACGCCGACCAGCGCCCAGCACCAGCACGCCAGGAACGGCGGGTCGATGGTCATCAGCACCGCGCCCGCGACGACCGGCGGGAGCGTCAGCGCCAGGGCGACCGTCGCCAGCGCCGCCCGGTGGCTTCTCAAGGTGTTGAACGCGAGGACGTACCAGCCGCAGAGCAGGAGCGCGTGGCACGCGACCGCCGGCAGCCGCACCGCCGGCATCAGCGACCCGGTGAGCTGTTCGCTCAGCGGGCCGAACAGCTCGCAGGACGCCCGGATCAGCCACGCGACCAGCGGCCCCTTGCTGTAGTAGCTCCAGGCGAGGTGCCGGGACCACTGCCAGTAATGCGCCTCGTCCGGGGAGAGGTCCAGCGGGCAGTTGATCGCGAGGTAGCCCAGGTGGAACAGCACCGACAGGACGATCAGCCCGCCGGCGAGCCGCCGGCACGTGCGGTCCGAAAGGCGGGCCACGACCGGCCCGGAACCCCCGGCACCGGCGGGCACCCGCACGCCGACCGCGTTCAACCCTGGTACCATCGCGACTCCCACCCGCAAAGGCGCAACTCGAACGAGAGTCGATAAACCCTCGGGTCGAACCCGTCAACCCGAATCGCCACGCCCCCCGAGCTTCCCGGCTCGCCCTCCGAGCTTCCCACGGGCCGGGAAACCACTTATGATTCCCCTAACCGAAACGCCGGTCACTCAACAGGGAACCGCCGACTCATGCCCCCTGCCGCCAAAGCCCCGACCGTGAACCCCGAAGAGCTGTCGCTCAGCGACCTCCAGGCCGAGGCCGAAACGATCCGCAAGCGGATCAACCGCTTCCGGGAGTCGCTCGGCCGGTTCTTCGTGAACAAGCAGGAAATCATCGACCTGATGTGCGTCGCCGCCATCGCGCAGGAGCCGCTCCTGCTCGTCGGCCCGCCCGGCACCGCCAAGTCCGACATCGTGGTGAAGTTCAAAGACGCCCTGGGCATCGAGCAGGGCGACTACTTCGAGTACATGCTCACCCGGTTCACCGAGCCGAGCGAGATCATCGGGGCCATCGACATCAAAGAGCTGCGCGACGGGAAGTACATCCGCCGCAAGGAGGGCAAACTCCCCACCGCGAAGCTCGTGTTCCTCGACGAGATCTTCAAGTCGAACTCGGCGATCCTGAACATCCTGCTGACCATCATCAACGAGAAGAAGTTCTACCAGGAGGGCAAGCCCGAGCCGGTGCCGCTGCGGATCATGTTCGCCGCCACCAACGAGATCCCCGAGCAGGGCGAACTCGCGGCGCTCAAGGACCGGTTCGTGCTGAAGATCCAGAGCCGCAGCGTGCAGGAGGACTACTTCGCCGAACTCATCGACGCCGGGCTCCAGGGGGAGGCGTACAAGGGGCTGAACCAGAAGCCGTGGATCGAGGGGCACGCCACGCTCGACGACTTCCTGAAGGCCAACCGGTACATGACGCACCTGTTCTCCAGAAGAACAGGCGACGGCCGCGGCGAGGACGAGAACGACCGCAAGAAGTTCTTCCCGGCGGACGTGTTCAAGGAGTTCCAGCGGCTGGTGAAGACGCTCGTGCGCGAGGATAAGATCTTCATCAGTGACCGCAAACTGGTGAAGCTGTACAAGCTGTTTCGGGTGCGGTCCTGGCTTTTCAGCGGGGGGGCCGTGACCAAAGACGACCTGCGGTTGCTCGCGTACCTGGGCGAAACGCACCAGGAGATCGAGCACCTGCGGACCAAGGTCCCCGAGTACCTCGGCGACGCGTGATTCGCGCCGGCGACGGGCACGTGGTGAAGCCGGAGAACGTTCTCCGATTTGGGACGAGAAGTGCCTTCCCCACCGTCCCTGTTGCCAGTGCCGCGCCAGCAACGCGAGACCGACCCCGCAAAGTTGAGCGCAAACCGGTGTGTCGCTAAGAAGATTCTGGGGAAATGTCGCGCAACCGGCGTCGCGGACTGATAGAGTCTACCACAACCAACGGGGGTGTCCCGTTGGGCGACGCCGAACGCTGCTTCTCCCGATCGAAGAGTCCGCGGTCGCTGTGACCGGGATCGCCCGACAGGTGTTGCCGGTGGTAGGTCAGACCACCAGTTCGTTCGTCACCGCCGCGGTCCCGCGCGGGTAGCAGAGACAGTAGCGGCCGGACCGGGCCGCGGGAGAGAGTTCGTCGTGGGTAAGAAACTGTACGTCGGCAACCTGAGCTGGGGTGTCACTGACGCCATGCTCCAGGAGATGTTCACCCCGTACGGGGCCGTCGTTTCGGCGCAGGTCATCATGGACCGCGACACCGGCCGCTCGAAGGGCTTCGGGTTCGTCGAGATGGGCAGCGACCAAGAGGCCCAGGCCGCGATCAGCGGCATGCACGGGCAGGTCATTGAAGGCCGTCCGCTGACGGTCAACGAGGCCCGGCCGAAGGAGGGCGGTGGCGGCGGTGGCGGCGGCGGTCGTCGCGGTGGCGGTGGCGGCGGCTACGGTGGTGGCGGCGGCGGCTACGGCGGTGGTGGCGGCGGCTACGGCGGTGGCGGCGGCGGCTACGGCGGTGGTGGCGGCGGCTACGGCGGTGGCGGCGGTCGGCGGTACTAAACCCGCGGCAAAAGCAATACAACTTCTACTTGGGGCGGCGCTGGTAGCCGCCCTCTCTTCGCCCGCGACCCAGGGCACTGCGCGTCGGGATCACTCGCCCCGATGCCCCCGTGCCATTCACTTTTCAACGCAGGAACCCAACGCTTGCCTAATCCGTCAAGCAGCACCCGACTGGCTCAGCCGGACCAACCCGCGCCGGGTGACGTTTCTCCCGAGGTCATCCTCCCCCCGCCGCAGCAAACGTTCAGCCAGCTCCGGATCGTGTACTCTTGGCTCACTACTTTCGTGGGCGTAACTGTTCCCCTCGCCGGCCTCGTTACGGGTATCGTTCTGGCGTGGGGCTGGGGTTACTTCACCTGGGTAGACTTCAGCCTCCTCGTCGGCATGTACCTCGCGTCCATGCTCGGTATCAGCGTCGGCTTCCACCGGCTGTTCACGCACCGCTCGTTCCAGACGTTCGGGCCGATCCAGGCGGTGTTCGGCGTGCTCGGTTCGATGGCCCTTCAGGGGCCGCTGCTCGACTGGGTCGGCCGGCACCGGCTCCACCACCAGCACAGCGATAAAGACGGCGACCCCCACTCCCCGTACCCGCACGACCGCGGCGTGCTGGGGTGGATGAAGGGCTTCTGGCACTCGCACATCGGCTGGGCGTTCGCGCCGATGCCGGACAACTTGGCCCGCTACGCCGGCGACTGGCGCAAGAGCCGACTGATCCGCACCGTGAGCAACCTGTTCCCGCTGTGGGCGGTCCTCGGCCTCGTGGTACCGACCGCGATCGGCTATGCGTTCGGCGGCGAGCACGGCGCGCTGACCGGGTTCATCTGGGGCGGTCTGGTCCGAATCCTCCTCGGGCACCACGCCACGTGGAGCGTCAACTCGATCTGCCACCTGTGGGGCACCAAACCATACGCCTCGGGCGACGAGAGCCGGAACAACCCGCTCGTGGGCATCGCCGCCCTCGGCGAGGGCTGGCACAACAACCACCACGCGTTCCCGCTGTCGGCCCGGCACGGGCTGAAGTGGTGGCAGTTCGACATGAGCTGGATCATCATCTGGACGATGTCCCGGCTCGGGCTGGCGTGGAAGGTGCGGCTGCCGTCGCGTGGCGAACTGCTCGCCCGCGCCGAAACGCCGCTCCGGGCCACCGGCGCCGCGTCCTGACATCGCCTTCGGGATCGTAAACAACGGGTGCGGGGGAGGACGGGCCAGTGCCCGTCCTCCCCCGCACCCGTTTCGTGAAGCTCTGCGGAGTCTGTAAGACCGTTCGGACGGTGGCACTATCTCCCGGACTCACTTGTGCCGCCCGTCGTTTTGTCACGGAAGGTGCCGATCGTGCCCGCAAAGCGTTCCGGTTTGTTTGTGATCTCGCTTCTTGGCGCGCTCAGCGTCGTCAGCCCGTTCGCCATCGACATGTATCTGGCCGCGTATCGCGAACTGGCGACCGGTTTCGGCGTACCGAACACGACCATCGCGCTCACGCTGTCGAGTTACTTCATCGGGCTGGCGCTCGGGCAGGTGGTGTACGGCCCGCTGCTCGACCGGTTCGGCCGGAAGCCACCGCTCGTGGTTGGGCTGGCGCTGTTCGTCGTCGCCTCGGTTGGGTGCGCGTTCGCCCCGAACATCTACGCACTGATCGGCCTCCGGTTCGTACAGGCGCTGGGCGGGTGTGTGGCCCAGGTGGCGTCGGTCGCGATGGTGCGGGACTTCTTCCCGCGCAAGGAGGCGGCCCGAGTCCTGTCCCGGCTGTTCCTGTTCATTGCGGTCTCGCCGCTCCTGGCCCCCGCCGTGGGCTCGGCGGTAATTCGGGCGGGCGGCTGGCCTGCCGCGTTTCTGGCGGTAGCCGTGGTGGTGGCGGGTATCCTCGCCCTGGTAGTGACGTTGCTGCCCGAGGGGCACAAGCCGGATCGTGGCATCTCGTTGCGGCCGGGGCCGATCCTTTCCGAGTACGGCTCCATTCTGCGGCACCCGCGGTTCCACACCTACGCCGGCGCGGGGGCGTTTTCGTTCGCCGGGCTGTTCACGTTTGTGGCCGGCTCCCCGGTCCTGTTCATGGACGGGTTCGGTGTGGACGACAGAACGTACATCCTGATCTTCGCGCTCTTGGCGGGCGGGTTCATCGGGGCGAGCCAACTTAACGTCGAGCTTCTCCGCTACTGGTCGAGTGAGATCCTGTTTCGCCGGTTCCTTACTGCTCAGGTCGTCTTCGGGTGGCTGTTACTGGCCGGCACGGTGGCGGGCTGGCTGGACCTGTACGGAGCGCTAGCAGTGCTGTTCGCCTTCCTCTGCTGTGTCGGGATCACCAACCCGAACGGCTCAGCCCTTGCAATCGCTCCCTTCTCGAAGAACGCGGGAAGCGCGTCGGCCCTGCTCGGGTTCTTCCAACTCGGTACCGGTGCGGTGATCTCGACCGCGATCGGAGCAGCCACGCCGAACGATCAGGTGCCGATTGTCGCGATCTTCGGCATCACGGCGTCGGTTGGGTTGGCGATCTTGCTGGCTGGGCGGAAGCGGGCCGAAGCGACTCCGGTGATCGAACACCCGGAACCGGTCGGGACGCCGGCGCACGAACCGCCGGCCTCAGAGGGCGTATTGGCCGAAGCGCAGCTACCGATTACAGCCCCCACCATCAACCCGCAGACTCTGCCGGCAGCGGAGAACGAACTGTCCGAAGCACCGTGCTGCCAGTCGAGCGCGCCGTGAGCGGGTGAGTGGACCGTCGGATCAACGGGCCGGGGCTATTTGCCCGGCCCGTTCGTCATTTCTTCGGGCCGGCGGACGAGAGCTTGAACTCGACGCTGTTCTCGCCCGCAACGATGTCCGCCGTCAGACCGGACGTGGTCGGGTCGTTGTACCCGGACGGGATCAGCGACTTGCCGCTCATGTAGTCGGCTTTCGGGGCCTTCCCTTCGCCCGGGTTGGCGACGACCGCCGGTCCGGGTTCGGCGTTCGCGGTGACGGCGACCCGGTGCGAGGCCACGGGAGCGCCGTCGCCGGGGTCGTAGGTGGTCACGTTGGTGATCTCGCCGTTAACGATTTTGCCGGTCGCGGACCGGTATCCTTTCGCCTCGAAGGTGACGGTGCCGAACGGCAGCGGTTTTCCGTCGAGGGTGACGGTGCCTTTCACCTTCGCCAACTTGGGCCGGTCGGAGCAACCGGCCGCGAGGGCGGAACACAGAACGACGGCCGTCAGCGCGCAGCGAACCATGCGGATGAATCCGGATTGAGGGATGAGGTCGGGAAGGGGAGCGGCGGGTCCGAGCCCGCCGCGGTGCAGGGAGGCTCAGTTCGAGAGCGCTTCGCCGCCGGCGCGCGAGGCGTATGCGCGGTACGTCGCCCCGTCGATTCCCTCGGTGACGAACCGCACGCTGCCATCGCACAGCAGGAAGTTGGCGCCGCCGCTGTGGAAGCTGCGGAACCCGATGGACTCGTCCCAGCGGGGCGTGCTCTGGGTGGGCAGGTTGTCGGCCAGCGACTTGTTCTGGTAGTTGATCGGGTACGCCGTGGTGGCCCAGGACTGGGCGGCGAAGTTCTGGGTGATGCAGAACGCGCCGACGCACTCGCCGACCGCGTAGGTGTTCGACAGGCCGTCGCTGATGTCGCCGAACCGGGCCGACCAGCCCCACCGCGCCATGACCCCGCGGGACATCGGGTTGGAGTAGCTCAGGTTGCCGTAGTCCGGGGACTGGCCCACGCCGCCGCTATTTTTGTAGTCGCCGGCGCACGCGGCGTAGTCGGACTGCGACAGCACCCATGTCGGCCCGGCGAAACTCTCTTCCTCGCGCGTCACGTCCGAGAACGGGTCCGACGGGCACACGAACATCCCGAACTTCTTGCTGAGCAGCGCGTAGTTGTTGCCCTGCCAGGCGTGAACCTTGAAGTCCAGTTGCGCGTACACCGCGTTCTGTTCGACGTCCGCGAGGATCTTCGGCTGCCAGTTCCACCGCACCGGGTTGGAGCCGTTGTCGTGGAACTCGGAGGTGGGCAGCCGGCCGTTGCGGTCGTGGAAGTTGTGGAGCGCGAGGCCGATCTGCTTGAGGTTGTTGGAGCACTTCATGCGCGCGGCGGCCTCGCGGACCTTCTGCACGGCGGGCAGAAGCAGGCCGATCAGGATGGCAATAATCGCGATGACGACGAGCAACTCGATGAGCGTGAACCCGCGGCGGGAGCGAGACATTGATACACCCTTGCGAGGAGACGATCACGGGGATCAAAGGCGGCGTGCGGCAGCAGTCTACACCGACGGGCGGGCGCGTGTCGAACACAATTTTCTTCGATCGTTCACCGCTTCCACAATTCGGATGCAGCCCGAGGCCGCTGTCACCGT
>NZ_JAXBLV010000154.1:0-336 GCF_034097035.1 Gemmata algarum | reverse complement strand
CCGCACCAACCCCGCCGACACCCCGAGCTCGATGTTCTGGAGCTTCTCGTACACCGACTTTAGGGTCACCGGGATCCGATCCACCATGTGCGGGTCGGCCGATCGCACGTGATGTGCCTTCCCGCACACCACCCGGCTCATCAACTCCACCACCGTCGAGAACAGCAACGCCTGCGTGTACCCCGCCTCCGCCGTGTGCTCGAATAACGCATCCAGGGCCGAGGCCGACAGCGCGTGTTCGATGGTGGCCCGAGACATGACGCTCAGCGGGCTCTCCTCAACGAACCGATCGAACACCGCACCCAGGGGCAGGGCCGTCCGTCCGCAAATAGATTT
>NZ_JAXBLV010000153.1:0-342 GCF_034097035.1 Gemmata algarum | reverse complement strand
TAGTCCTCGTCGTGAACCAGTTCCTTCTTGAGCGATGCGAAGAAGCTGTCCGTGGGCGCATTATCCCAGCACTGACCGACGCCGCTCATGCTGCACGTAATCCGCTCCTCGCGCAACCGACGCGGGTCGTGCTCGCTCGCGTATTGGCTCCCGCGATCCGAGTGCGCCACCAGACCCGAACACGAAGCCCCCCTGAGACGAGCGGCCAACGCCATCTCCAGCGCGTCCACCACCAACCGACTGGTCATCGTCGGATCCATCGACCCGCCCACGATTCGGCGGCGGAACAGGTCCTCCACCACCGCCAGGTACAGCCACCCCTCGCGGGTCGGGATGTACGTG
>NZ_JAXBLV010000152.1:0-348 GCF_034097035.1 Gemmata algarum | reverse complement strand
GGCCCGTAGGTGCCGGGCCAGCTCGACGCCCGACATGGTCCCGGACACGGCCCACGGGGCCGGTAGAACGGCGATCATCATGCCCGGGTACACGGTGGCCAGCTCGAGGGCCACGTAGTAACCGGACACCTCGTTCTGCACCACGTCCACCCCGTGTGCCGCTCGCATCGCGGCCTTGAGCACCGCCAGCACGTTGTACGCGGCCACCGCCACCGCGAACCCGAACACCGCCGCCCTCGGGTACCCGAGTGCGTTCACCTCGCACCGCCGCGCGACCGTCGATTCGTGGAACGCGCCTTCCACCGCCCATCGGCCCCGGTATACGGCCGCGACGGTTGCCGCATCCGC
>NZ_JAXBLV010000151.1:0-348 GCF_034097035.1 Gemmata algarum | reverse complement strand
CTATACGGCCCCGCGGCGGGCGTTCGTGGCCGATGGGAGCGCGTACGACTGGTCCATCCATCAGGGGTACTTCGATACGTTCGAACCGATCGTGGATTTCCTGCACGCGGTGTGCTACGTGTTCTCGTCGGCCGCGGCCGTGCCCCCCGACGAGGCGTCCGGGTGGTCCCAATACGTGGCCTGGATGCGGGCGTGCTGGCAGGGTCGGGTCGGGGACGTGCTCGCCGAACGGGATCAGTGGCAGGCGCGCCTGGGCGAATCCCCGCCGGGTGAAGCGCCGACGGCCGAGGAGCGTCGGGACCCGCGCCGCGTGGTGGCCCCGGCGCGGACCTACCTGATACACGAACC
>NZ_JAXBLV010000150.1:0-352 GCF_034097035.1 Gemmata algarum | reverse complement strand
GACGAGGCGGGCGCTCACAAGGCGTGTGAAGGGTGATGGAACGGTCAGCGGTCGTGGTTACATCGGGGCGCTGAACAAGAGTGAGATCTGGGGCCACCCGCCGTTGACGCTGCAACTGATGGGGGTGGAGGAGCGTCTGCTGCCGGACGCGAGCGGGTTGGGGTACTCGTGGGACATCGGGTACCAGTTCACGGAGAAGGCGGTGCCGTTCGGTCACCTGGGGTTCTACTACTTCGACAACGCCGGCCCGGCCAGCGGCTACTACCTGACGGGCCGGGGGCCGGGTTATCCATCCATCCCGGGCGGGCTCGCGGACGGGAACCACCTGTTCCCGGTGCGCGAGTTCAAGAAC
>NZ_JAXBLV010000015.1:0-15173 GCF_034097035.1 Gemmata algarum | reverse complement strand
GAAGCGTGGGACCAGTTCTGTGCGGCCGAGCAGTTGGACCCTAGCGTGTGTGAGTCGGTGGCCCCCGGGTGCCAGGCGCTAAAAGTCGCTGCGGGCGAAGCGGTAGTGCGCGGCTTCAACGTGACCGAGGCCCAAGAGCACACGGCCCGCGGCGGGGCGGATGCGCCGAAGTTGTTGAAGACGGCCGAATCCGTGGCGGCGGAGCTGTCCGCTGCGTTGTCGTTCCTCGTCGCGCAGTGGAACTGACACTTCAAGAGGCGCGCTGTAGCCCGCGCCCGAACCGGGGTTAGACCGTATCGCGTGCCGGCTTGAGGTCTTATTTCGTGGCGATAACGACCGCCCCGGCCACGATCAAACTGCCGCCGACCCAGTGCTGCCAGACGAGTCGTTCGTCCAGAAAAAGGGCGGCGAAAGCGATAGCAAACACCACGCTCAGCTTGTCCACCGGGGCCACCGACGAAGCTTCCCCGAGGTGCAGCGCCCGGAAGTAGCACAGCCAAGATGCCCCGGTCGCCAGCCCGGATAGTGTCAAGAACACCACCGCCCGGCCTGACAACGTCTTCCACTCCGGTTTGTCACCCACCACCACAATCACCCAGGCCAAGACCAAAACGACCGCGGTACGGATCGCCGTCGCCAAATTCGGTGCAATGTCGTTGGTCCCGGCCTTCGCCAGCACGGCGGTGATCCCGGCGAACAGGGCCGACAACAACGCCCAATAGGCCCAGCTCATGTGATTCCTCCCAGGCCGCTGTACGACCGGCGTCCGCCGCTGGAGCGAAGATAAGTAGAACCTTATCTTGGGCTCACCGTGCGTTCAGGCTCGGCTGGTATTGTTACCATCGCCCTCGAAGCGGGGCGGGTTGATTTCACCGCCCCCCGGGTTCGGGCATTCAATCGGGAGAGACGGATGCGAACGATGTTGCGTGTGATGGTGGCGGTGGTCGCAGGCGCGATTGCGGCAGCCGGCGTGCGGGCCGACGAGGAGAAGGTGCCGCTCGACAAGCTCCCCAAGGCCGTCGCGGACGCGGTGAAGAAGCGCTTCCCTAAAGGCGAGCTTGTCGAAGCCGCGAAGGAAACCGAGGGCGACAAGGTCGAGTACGAGGTGACTGTCAAAGACGGCGGAACGAAAATCGACGTGATGCTCACCCCGGACGGCAAGATCACGGTCATCGAGAAGCAACTCGCCGCCAAGGATTTACCCAAGGCGGTGACCGAAGCTCTCGGCGCCAAATACCCGAAGGCCACACTTAAGACGGTCGAGGAGGTCATCAAGGTGAAGGACGGGAAGGAAGCACTCGACTTCTACGAGGTGCTTGTGGTCACTGCCGACAAGAAGACGTTCGAGGTCAAACTGACCGCCGAGGGGAAGATCACCGAGACGGATGAGAAGAAAGAAGAGAAAAAAGGCAAGAAATAACGCCGGGCGTGGGAGGGCGAGCCGATGGGGATTCGCATTCTGGTCGTTGAGGACGAGGTCGAAATCGCCGATTTCGTCGTCCGGGGGCTGCGGGAAGAGGGCTTCACCGTTGAACATTCCCCGGACGGTCTCGATGGCTGGCACCGACTTTCGACCGAGTCGTGGGACGTGATCCTGCTCGACTGGTGGCTCCCCGGTGTCGAGGGGCTGGCGCTCCTCGAACGCTTTCGGCAGGTCGGGGGCGCGGCCCCAGTGCTGTTCCTCACCGCGCGTGACGCGATCTCGGATCGGGTGCGCGGCCTCGACGGCGGGGCCGATGATTACCTGTGCAAGCCGTTCGCCTTCGAGGAACTGCTCGCCCGCGTCCGCTCCCTGTCCCGCCGGCCCGCCGGACGAGCCGCGCCCCGCCTGACCCACGCCGACGTGAGCATCGACCTCACCACGCAACAGGTGCGGCGGGCCGGGCAGCGGCTCGAACTCACAACCCGCGAATACGCCCTGCTGACGCTCTTCGTCCGGCACCCCGGCGAGGTGCTGTCCCGCACCCGCATCTACGAGCAGGTGTGGGACGAGCGGTACGACGGGGTGTCGAACACGCTCGAAGTCCACGTCATGGAACTGCGGAAGAAGCTCGAAGCCCACGGCCCACGGCTGATTCAAACGGTACGGGGCCGGGGGTACGTCTTCGGAACTGAAGGAGGAAGTTGAGGTATGGGTGTCCTCGAAGGCCCGCTCGCTCGATTCGCCGAGGTCCTGCACCACCGCCTGCTATGGCTGCTCGTTGCCGTGTACGCCCTGGCCGGGATCGCCCCGGCCGCCGGATTGTGGCTGCGGTCGGCCGACCTCCACACAGTCGAACTCCTCGGCAGCCCGGTCACGGCCTCGCTGCCTTCAATCCTACTGTCGGTGCTGCTGTTTAACGCCGGGCTAGGGGTCGAACCGGGTCGGCTTCGCGACCTGCTCGGCAAATCCGGCCTGCTGCTCGCGGCGCTGGTGGCGAACGTTGCGCTGCCGCTGACGTTCATCCTCGCCGTTTCGGCCTCGCTGACGCTGTGGCACAACCCGACCGAGGTGCAGTACATCTTGGTCGGCCTCGCCCTGATCGCGTCGATGCCGGTCGCCGGGTCTTCGACCGCGTGGTCCCAAAACGCGAACGGCGACCTCGCCCTGAGCCTCGGGCTGGTGGTCGGCTCAACCGTCCTCAGCCCGCTCACCACCCCCGCCGTCCTCCACGCGG
Source organism: Gemmata algarum (assembly GCF_034097035.1). Taxonomy (NCBI): domain Bacteria; kingdom Pseudomonadati; phylum Planctomycetota; class Planctomycetia; order Gemmatales; family Gemmataceae; genus Gemmata; species Gemmata algarum. Next base: position 12,516 of record NZ_JAXBLV010000015.1, on the reverse strand, counting down.
TCGGGTGGGCGGCGAGCGGTCCCTTCGCGGACACCTTACATCACCTCGCGGCGAGCGGAACGAGTTCCTTTCTTGCCGCCTTTGTCATGGCCCCATCGCTGGCCGGCATCCTGACGCGGTGCCTCCTCGGCGGCGGGCCAGTCGCGCGCGCCAAGTCGGGGTTGAAAGTCGTCAACTCGGTCACGTTGCTGGTCCTCTGCTACGCGAACGCGGCGGTCGCGCTGCCGAAGACGTTCGCCGACCCGGATTGGGATTTCCTGACGGTGATGCTGATGATCGTGTTCGGCATGTGCGCGCTCGGGTTCGTCGCCGGGGCCGGCCTGTCGCGGGTGTTCGGGGCCGACCCCGGCCGGCGGGCCTCGCTCATGTTCGGGCTGGGCATGACGAACAACGGCACCGGGTTGGTGCTGGCCACGACCGCCCTGGCACACGTCCCGGAGGTAATGCTCCCGGTGATCTTCTACAACCTCGTCCAGCACGTCGTCGCGGGCTTCGCCGACTCACTCAACCGCCCAACCGACCTCGCGGTCGCGCCGGGATACGCCGCGTCCGAGGAAGGTCGCTGAGTAATCGGTGAGGCGCAGTTTAGGGAGCATTTGATGACGCGGAGTCGGCGGCGGGTTTGGGCGCTCGGGGCGGTAGTGACGGCCGTCGTTGTCTCGTCCTTCTGGGCCGCGAATTACCACCTGCGTGCCCTTCGCACTGTGGAGCCGGGCGTTCTGTACCGGAGCGGGCAACTGACGCCGACCGGGTTGAAGTACGCGCTCCGACGCCACCGCATCAAGACGGTGGTCACGCTTCGAACCGTTCGTGACCCCAACAGCCCGTACCTCGATGCGTGGGAAGAGGACGTGTGCGCGAAGTACGGTGCGCGACACGTCCGCATCCTCCCTCGCCCGTGGGACGTTGACGCGAAGGGTGAAGTCCCGGCCGCACAAGTGGTGCGGGAGTTCCTGGCGGTGCTGGACGACCCGGCCAACCACCCCGTCCTCGTTCACTGTTACGCCGGCGTACACCGAACCGGAACGGTCTGCGCGATCTACCGAATGGAGTACCAGCACTGGCCCGCCGACCGCGCGATCACGGAAATGGAGGAGCTCGGGTTCCCGCCCGGACAGAACCGCAAAGCGATTGAGGGGTATCTGCGCGATTACCGCCCTCGAAGGTGACACGACCAGCCCCTGGGTTCGCAAGATAAGGTTTTCCTCATCCGCCCGACCTACACAAAGTGCAGGAGCCGCAAAAACCGATACCCAAGAGACGAGATCACGCGATTCGGGGATGGAGCTACTTCAAAGCGCTAATTCGTTATCTGAACACAGGACGAACCGAATGCGACATCCACATAACTACAGGAGGCCGCAGCCCCGCGATTGGGGCGGGATAACCTTCTGCGTCCTGTGCGCTCTGGCCGGCTGCCGGGCCCCGTCCGCTCCGGACTGCACGGCAGTTTCCAACCACCTGACGCAGCGGGTTGGCCACACTGTCCCGTCCCGCACCGAACCGGCACAAGTCGCCCTACCGCCGGGGGCGGCGTTCGAGGACGGCGTCACCGAGGACGAGGCCGTCGCCATCGCACTGTGGAACAACGCGGCTTTTCAAGAGCTTCTGGTCGATCTCGGAGTGGCCCGGGGCGACCTGATACAGGCCGGGTTACTGCCCAACCCGGAGTTCGTCTACTACTGGCCGATGGCGGACAAGCCCTTCAAGTACCTGTTCGATTTCCCCATCGAAGCGATCTGGCTCCGCCCCATTCGGGTGAAGTCGGCGGCACGGGAGGCCGACCGCACCGCCGCCCGTCTCGCCCAGGCGGGCCTCGACCTGATGAGGGACGTCCGGCAAGCCTACGCCGACGTGGTGCTCGCGAAGGAGCGGGTGCGGGTCGCGGGCGAGTCCGTGAAACTGCGGGGCCGGATCGCGGAATTGGCCGAAAAGCGGCTGAAAGCCGGCGACATCTCCCCTCAAGAAGCGGCCACCGCCCGGATCGACGCCCTGCAAGCCGAGCAAGACGCGACCCGGATCGGGTACGACGTGCCGGTCCTTGAGGAGCGGCTGAGGAACTTGATGGGCGTTGGCGCGATGCGGGGGCCGCTGCCGCTCGACCCGTCGCCCCCGCCACCGTGCCAGACGTTCGACGCGGACGCCTTGACTCAAGAAGCACTGGCGACCCGCCCGGACGCGGTCGCCGCCGCCGAAGCGGTCGCCGCCGCTCAGGCCCGCCTGACGTTCGCCCGACTCGGGTGGGTGCGGTTCCTCGGCGTCGTCGATGCGACGAGCGGTAAGGCGAGTCACGTCCTCGGCCCGGCCCTGCGGTTCACCGTGCCGCTGTTCAACCGCAACCAGGGCGGCATCGCCCGCGCCGAGGCCGAACTCGAGCGGGCGGTGCGGAACCAAAAGACTGTTGCGAACCAGATCGTCCTCGACGTTCAACGATCGCACCTCCAGTACCGGCAGGCGTGCGCCGAACTCGACGTGCTGCTCGTCAAGGTCCGGCCCGAAGTAGAGGCCGCGATCCGCCGCGCCCAAGCGGCGTATCAGGAGGGGAACGTCCCCATCTTTATCGCACTGGCGGCGACCCAACAGTTGCTCGACAACTACCTGCGCGAGGCCGTCCTGCACGGCGACCTGCGGCGGTTCTGGGCCGAACTGGAGCGGAGCGCCGGGAGGCGGCTGCCGCCACTGCCCGCCCCCGCCGCAACGGCCCCCCCGATGTCGCCGCCGGTCGCACCGTCGGCCGCGGCCGACAATCCGCCCTCGAAGTTCGATCTGCCGAAACAATCCGCCCCGCCGACCGCACGGGTCGAGCCGATCGTCTCGGCTGCGTGTTCGCCGGTCGCTCCCCGGCCCGTCGCGGCGGAGGCACCGCAGTGGACCCCCGTGAGGGCCAAACCGTGAGCCGGCTGCAAGGGATCGCGACCGCCGCCCTGACCCTCGCGCTCGCCGCCGCGGTAGGGGCCGGGGCGTGGTGGCTCGTCACCAACAAGCCCGCCGCAACCAAGGCCGACAAGCCGCCGGGGCCGGCGACCGTCGCCAAGGTGGTGAAGGAAGACGACCTCAACACGGTCGCCCTTACCGAGGAGGCCGAGAAGCGGCTGGGGCTGGCCCTTGCCCCGGTCGAAACAAAGGCCGTCCGCCGGGTCCGCGTGTATGGCGGCGAGGTAACGGTTCCGGTCGGGCAGACGATCCTCGTCGCCGCGCCTCTGGGCGGCACCCTCAAAGCGCCTGCGGGCGGGGTGCCGAAGGCCGGCAGCGTCGTGAAGGCCGGGCAGCCGGTGTTCCAGTTGGCGCCGCTGCTGACACCGGACGGGCGCGCGACCCTGTCCGCCGCCCTCGCGGAGGCCAACGGGCAGGTGAACACTGCCAAGGCGAGTTTCGACCTGACCGACATCGCCGTGAAGCGCGCCGAGCGGGTGCTGAAGGAGGGGGCCGGCAGTCAGCGGCTGGTGGACGAGGCCCGGGCGGCGTTCGACGTGGCGAAGCGGACGCTCGACGCGGCCGCGGCGCGGCAGGTCATCCTGAACAAGGTGGTCGGGGACGCCGAGGGCGGGACCGTCGCCCCGGTCCCCATCGACGCCCCGCAAGGCGGCATCCTCCGCGTCGTGTCCGCGTTGCCCGGTCAGACGGTCCCGAGCGGGTCCGCGCTGTTCGAGGTGATCGACCTCTCGACGCTGTGGGTGCGGGTGCCGCTGCCGGTCGGCGACCTCGACGGCACCGACCGCAACGAACCGGCCCAGGTGGGCAAGCTGTCGGCCCCGCCCGGTGTGCGGCTGCCCGCCGCCAACCCGGTCGCCGCCCCGCCCTCGGCCAACCCGCTCGCGGCTACGGTCGATGTGTTCTACGAACTGCCGAACGCGGACGGGAAGTTGACCCCGGGCCAGCGGCTCGGTGTGACCGTCCCGCTGACGGACGCGAAGGCGAGCCGCACCGTGCCGTGGTCGGCGGTGGTTTGGGACACGGACGGCGGCACCTGGGTGTACGAACGAATCGCCCCACGGACGTACAAGCGGCGGCGGGTGCTCGTCGCGTACACCAGCGGGGCGGACGCGGTGCTGGCGGATGTCCCGCCGAATGCTCCGCCGAACACGCCGCCGGCCGGCCCGTCTGTCGGAGCGGTGATCGTGACGAAGGGGGTGCAGGAGTTGTTCGGGGCGGAAACCGGGTTTATCAAGTGAGGGCGCCATGCTCAGCAAGCTGATCTCGTCGTCCGTGCGGGGCCGGGTCGTCGTCCTCGCGCTGTGCGGCCTGCTCATCGCCTACGGGTGCCGCACCGCCCGCACCGCCCCGCTCGACGTGTTCCCCGAGTTCGCCCCACCGAAGGTGGAAGTCCAGACCGAAGCCCCCGGCCTGTCCACCGATGAGGTTGAGGCGCTCATCAGCGTGCCGCTCGAGAACGCACTCAACGGCACCCCCGGACTGAAGACGATCCGGTCCAAGTCGGTACTGGGGCTGTCGTCGGTGGTGCTGCTGTTCGAGGAGGGCACCGACATCCACAAGGCCCGGCAGTACGTTCAGGAGCGGGTCGCCGCCGAAGCCACCCGTCTGCCCGTCGTCGCCCGCCCGCCGGTCATCTTGCAGCCGCTTTCATCCCTCAGTCGGGTGATGAAGATCGGCATGTCCTCCAAGACGATGTCGCAGCAGGATATGACCGTCCTGACCCTGTGGACGATCCGGCCGAAACTGATGTCCATCCCCGGCGTGGCCAACGTCGCCGTCTGGGGGCAGCGCGACAAGCAGTATCAGGTGCTGGTCGATCCCGACCGACTTCGGGTCGCGGGCGTCGCACTCGATCAGGTGACGGCGGCGGCACGGGACGCTACCGCGCTTGAGTCCGGAGGGTTCGTGGACAAGCCGAACCAGCGGCTGGCGGTCCGCCACCGCTCCGTGATCCAAAGTCCGGACGACCTGGGCCGGGCCGTCGTCACTTTCCAAGGGAACGCCCCGGTCCGCCTCGGCGACGTGACGGCCGTGCAGTTCGGCTCGCCCCCACCCATCGGGGACGCGATCATCAACGACGGCCCCGGCCTGCTTCTGATCGTGGAGAAGCAGCCGGCCGCCAACACGCTCGAGGTGACCCACAGGGTCGAGGCCGCACTGAAAGAGTTGGAACCGGGCCTGACCGGCGTCGAAATGGACCCGACCATCTTCCGCCCGGCGACGTTCGTGGAGCGGGCCGTCGAGAACCTCGCCCACGCCCTCTTCGTCGGCTGTGGGCTAGTGGTCGTCATCCTGATCCTGTTCCTGTTCGACTGGCGGACGGCGCTCATCAGCCTGACGGCCATCCCGCTGTCGTTGGTATCCGCCGTGGTCGTCCTGACGGCCTTCGGTGTGACGCTCAACACGATGGTGATTGCCGGGCTGGTGATCGCCCTCGGCGAGGTGGTGGACGATGCCATCATCGACGTGGAAAACATCGTCCGCCGGCTGCGGCTGAACCGGGCGGCGGTGCCCCCCGAATCGGCGTTCGCGGTCGTCATCGGCGCCTCCAACGAGGTCCGCAGCGCGGTCGTGTACGCGACCGGCATCGTCGTCATCGTGTTCCTGCCGATCTTCTTCCTCGACGGCATCGCGGGGGCGTTCTTCCGCCCGCTGGCCCTGGCCTACATCCTGGCCATTCTCGCCTCGCTCGTTGTCGCCCTGACGGTCACTCCGGCTCTGTCGTACACGTTGCTCACCGGAAGCCGGGGCCGCCACGCCGAAGCCCCGGTCGCGCGCCTCTTGCGGCGGGTCTACGGGGCCGTGGTGCCGCATCTGATCGGCCGGCCTTACACCGCGTTGGGGGGCATCTCAGCCGCGCTCATGTTGAGCGGTGCCGCCGCCACGCGGTTCGGGTCTGAGTTCCTCCCCGAGTTTCAGGAGACGGATTTCCTGATGCACTTCATTGCCAAGCCCGGGGCGTCGGTCGAAGAGATGGACCGGATGACGGTGCTGGCGAGCCGCGAACTGCGGGCCGTCCCCGGCGTGCGGAACTTCGGGTCGCACATCGGGCGGGCCGAGGTCGCCGACGAGGTGTACGGCCCGAACTTCACCGAGCTGTGGATCAGCATCGACCCAGACGTGGACTATCAGGCCACCCGCAAGCGCATCCAGGCCGCGATGAACGGCTACCCCGGCATGTTCTGCGACGTGCAAACCTACCTACAAGAGCGCTCGAAGGAAGTACTGTCGGGGACGAGTTACAGCATCGTGGTAAGGCTGTTCGGGCCGGACATGGCCGGGCTGCGTGTCAAAGCGAAAGAGGTCGAAAAGGTCATGAGCGGGGTTGAGGGCGTGACCGACCTGAAGGTCGAGTCGCAGGTGCTGCTCCCCCAGATCGAAGTGCGCCTGCGTCCCGAGGCGGCAGAACGGTACGGGCTGACCCCCGGCCACGTTCGGCGGGCCACGACGACGCTGTTGCGGGGGGCCAAGGTCGGCGAGGTGTACGAGGGGCAGAAGCGGTTCGACGTGGTGGTGTGGGGCGCGCCGTCGTGCCGCGACGACGTGGCCGCGGTGCAGGCGCTGCCGATCGACACGGCGGCGGGGACGCAGGTGCGGCTCCACGAAGTCGCCGACGTGGTTGTGGTGCCGATGCCGAACGAGATCAAGCGAGAGGCCGCGTCCCGCCGGCTCGACATCACCTGCAACGTGAAGGGCCGCGACTTAGGGGCGGTGGCGTCCGAGGTCGAGGAGAAGGTGCGCGAGGTGAAGTTCGACGCCGGCTACCGCCCCGAGTTCCTGGGTGAGGAAGCGGCGCGGCGGGCGTCGAGTCGACGGCTCTACCTCTTGGCGGGGCTGGCGCTGCTGGGCGTGATCCTCGTCATCTATTCCGACTTCGGGTCGTGGCGGCTGACGCTCATCGTGGCCTTCACCCTGCCGTTCGCGCTGGTCGGTGGGCTGGCCGGCGTGGGCCTGTCGGGCGGTGTGGTGTCGCTCGGGTCGCTGGTCGGGTTCGTGACGGTACTGGGGATCGCGGCCCGCAACGGCATCATGCTCGTCAGCCACTACCGGCACCTCGAAGACGAAGAAGGCGCGGTGTTTGGACCGGAGCTGGTGCGCCGGGGGGCGGAGGAGCGATTAGCCCCGATCCTGATGACCGCGCTCGCGACGGGCTTGGCCCTACTGCCGCTCGTCCTGAGCGGCCAGAAGCCGGGCCACGAGGTCGAGTACCCGCTCGCGGTCGTGATCCTCGGCGGGCTGGTCACCTCGACGCTGCTGAACCTGTTCTTGCTGCCGCCGTTGTACCTGCGGTTCGGTCGCCGCACCGTCGCCGAGCGAGAGGTGTGACCGTGTCGCTGACGAACCGGCTGACGTTGTTCTCCCTCGTGGCCCTCGGGGTCGTACTGGCGGCGTTCTCGGGGGCGATGTACGCGCTGGCCCGGACGCACCTGATGCGGCAGTTGAACGACCGGGCGACGGCCACGCTGGACACGCTGGTCGCCGCCGCGGAGGTCGAGGGTGACGGCCTGGAGTGGGAACCGAAAGAACGTCGGATTCTGCTCCGGGGCGACGGCGCGCCGCCGGTCTGGGCGGTGTACGACGAGAGCGGTCGGCGGCTCGACGGGTCCGACGGCCCGGCCCGCCCGCTCGACGCCTTCGCGGGCGCCGGCCCGGACGGTGAGCAGAATCGGGTCAACGCGACCTGGGAGGGCGGCCACTGGCGGGTGGTCCGCCGGACGCTGCGGCACCCGCACCCGGAAGCGATTCGGACGACCCCGGCCCGCCCGCGTTACCACACCCTGGTGTTCGTGACAGCGTGGCCGGCGGCCCCCGCCCACGACCTGTTGCGGACTATGGCTTGGAGCCTCGGCGGGGTGTCGGTAACCCTGTGGGTCGCCGCCGGCCTGGGCGGGCGGTGGCTGTGCCGGCGCGCGTTGGCCCCGGTTGCCCGCATGACCGAATCGGCCAAGCGGATCACCGCCGCCGACCTGGGCGAGAGGCTGCCCGTCCCCGCCGCTCGCGACGAACTGCACGACCTCGCCGCCCGGTTCAATGACCTCTTGGCCCGCCTTCAGGACTCGTTCGAGCGACAGAAGCGGTTCACCGGTGAGGCGTCCCACCAGTTGCGGACCCCGCTGACGGCCATGCTCGGCCAGATGGAGGTGGCCCTGCGACGGGACCGCGCCCCGGACGAATACCGGCGGGTGTTGACGACAGCGGTCGCACAGGCCGGGCGGCTGCGGCAGATCGTGGAGTCGCTCCTATTCCTCGCCCGCGCGGACGCCGACGCCGAACTCCCCGGCCTGGAGATCATCGACCTCACTGCTTGGGTCCGCGACTACCTTGCGAGTCACCTACACGATCGCGCGGGTGACATCCGGTTTGATGCGCCGCGGACCAGCGCCAACGTCAAGGCCCAGCCGGCGATGCTCGCTCAGGTCGTCGGCAACTTGATCGACAATGCTTGCAAGTACAGCAACTCCGGCACCCCGGTTGTCGTGTCCGTTGCGGTCGCGGGTGGCGAAGCGGTTTTGTCCATTGAGGACGCCGGCCACGGCATCGACCCGGCGGAAGTGGGTCGCATCTTTGAACCGTTCTTCCGTTCGGCGGAGGCCCGTCGCCGAGGCGTCAGTGGCTTGGGCTTGGGCCTTGCCGTTGTGGCACGGATTGCCCGGTCGTTCGGCGCGCGGATCGACGTGCAGAGCGAACCGGGGCGCGGGAGCCAGTTCGACGTGCGGTTTTCGCTCGCCGACGAAATCTAGGTCCGAGATCAGGTGCCACCTGCAAACCCACTGACGGCACTTCGTAGGAGTGCTAACCCGCTTCGCTCTCAGCGACCCGACTTACCCAGCCCTTGTCCACACGGCCTAAGCACGAGGCCAAGGATGCGTAGAATGTTTCATGCTCCGCACCTCCCTCTCAGGTTCGCAACGCTCGGAACGTCAAGCCCTTCGCCGCACCGACCTGCCGTCGGTGGCCCGCGACCGTCTGGAACTGGTCCTGCTGTCCGCGGCCGGGTGCTCGGTATGCTCCGGGGGCCAGGGCGTGTTCACGTACACGTACACGACCAACTCAGCGCGCGGGCTCTTGGAGACGAACGCGTGGGCCACGAAGACGGTGGAGGCGCTGCCGGACGGCAGCACTAACACGTTGTACACCAACGCCTTCGGGCAGGTGATGCTGGGGGGGGCGGACGGGACGAGTCAGTGGCTCAGCGACACGCGGTACGACGCGGACGGGCGGGTGGTGCTGGAGGCCGGGCCGACCACGGTGACCGGGTACAGCGAGGGGGACGCGGACCTGGTCGGGTTCAGCGGCGGGAACGCGGCGTACCTGAGCGACACGGTGGGGCTGGTGACCGGGTACACGTACGGGACCAGTACGATGGCGACCACCTCGGCGGCGGGGGACGCGCTCGGGTACCTGAAGCAGGCGGCGATCCGGCAGGGGAGACCGGAACCGCGGTCCCGCAGTACGCGGCCACGTACATCCTGAACACGGTGAGCGGGCTCGACTTCGTTCACCTCGCAACGGCGACCGTGTACCGGAACGACAACGGGACCGGCGGGCAGACCACGAGCTACAGCTACACGTTCACGAGCGGCACCAACCAGATCGCCTCGACCACGGCCACGCTGCCGACGGTGACCCCCGATAATCGGCAGTTGGTGCCAATAGTTCCGGCGGGAGCGGCTGAAAGCAAAAGAGCGGAAAGAGTAGAGAAGCGGATTGCAAGGTGAAAGCGCGTTCACTAATCTTGATTCATGTGAATGATCTCCTCACCCGCCGCACGAGGACGGCATGGCGCTCCACTACTCCCCGCGCTCGGTCCTTCGCCACCTGCCCCTGCCCCTGATCCGGGCGTTCATGTCCCACGAGGGCATCACCCCCGACGCGCTGGCCCGGCCCGCGTGGGACGCGCTCGTCGAGGGCGACACCGGCGCCCTGCACGACGCCTGGCGGAAGCTCCCGCCGGACCGCCGCGAGCCGTTCGAGCAGATGATGCGCCAGGTGCACGAGCTGGCGTCCGAAGCGGGCACCCGGCAGATGATCGCCGAGGGGCCGCACCACCGGGTCGAGCTGGCCGACACCCTCGCCGGCATCGACGGGTTCCACGCCAAGGCGCTGTGGGTGTACACGTACCACCGGCACGTGTTCCACACGGCCCGCCAGTTGCTCGCCGCCGGGTGCCCGATGGGCCGGTTCTGGAACCTGACCACGGGCTTCGATGACGTCCCGTTCGACGCCACGCCCGGCGCCCTGACCAACCTCCGCCAAGCGGTGGCGTTCCTGTACCGGGAGCAGGGGCGCGGGCACCAGTGCTCGATCGAGCAGTACGAGCGCGACGGGGCCTTGTACGTGTTCCTGTTCGTTGACGACTACACGCACACGCACACCGCACACGACGTCCGCGGCACCCTCACCCGTACGCCCCTGCGCCCCACGTTCGAGGTCGTTTACGTGTACACCCCGTCAGGGGTTGCGCCGAACGGGGTGGGGACGCTGGACCTGTACGCGCGCGGGGACCGGCGCTGGCGGGCGGAACTGCGTGAGCGGTTCTGCGAGCACGTCCTGCACACCCGCGCCCCGCTCGCCGACCCGGCCCGCCGGTCGTACCACCTCAACGGGCTGATCGACCACTCGTTCCCGCTGACCACCGACCCGGCCCGCGGCGTCCTGTCGGCGGTGATCCGCAAGATGCGGGTGGTGGCCCGGGAGGACATGACCCGGCGGGTGGTGCTCGAGGCGAACGCGGCCCGCACCGGGGACGTGTACGAGATGCTCGACATCCACTTCCCGGTGGAGCGGTTCCCGCGGGACGAGCTGCTGGTCAGCATGGTCACGTTCACCATCATGCACACCCCGCCGGACGGGGACCGGGCGCGCCCGCTGACGTTCGACGTGAGCTTCCCGGACGCGTGCAACCTCAAGAGCCTCTCGCCGGCCCACCGCGAGGTGGGCGAGTGGTGCTTGCGCCAGTGGGGGATCCTCGGTGACGACGAACCGGGCGACTACGGGGGCGGGGACGACGGCACCGACGGCGGACCTGCTGGCGCGCACCGAGCGGCCTGACCCGACGTTCGCCGCGGCCGAGGTCGGCGCGTGGCCGGACGGCACGACCGCCCGTCTGATGCGCCTCGGGCTGCTGGCGCCGATCGAGCCCGCCGCGGTGTCGGTGTGCACGGCGTGCGGGTTCGATCACGTCGAGCCCGTCCAGTGGACCGCCTCGGCGGGGGCGGAGCGGCGCGCGTACCTCGTCTGCCCGTACGAAGGGATGGCCGTGCCGCTCGATCCCGCGGTCCTGCGGCGCTGGGCGGTGCGGGCGCCCGCACTGGCCGCCGTGGTGGCGTCCGCGGCGGGCGCCTCCGGCACAGTGACCACGCGCGTGCCAGACCGGGTGTGGAAGCTCGGCACCGTGCGCGTCGGCGGCCGCGTGTGGGTCGCGTTCCTGGCCGTCGGGCTGACCCGCCCGGACGCGGCGGCCGTTGCCGAGGCCGTCCCGGAGCTGCGGGCCGCGAACGCGCTGGTGTTCGTACCCCAGACGGTTCCGCCACCCACTGTGTGGGCGGACCGGGCGCCGGTCGTGGTCCCGCTCGCCGACCTGCTCACGCTCGGTCCGAAGGGAATGACCGCCGACCGGGAGCAGCTCGCGTCGGCCGTCACCCCCGCCACACGCCCGGTACCAAAAGAGGCGAGTCGAACGTTCCCGACGCCACCGGGCGCCACCTGGGAGCAGGTCACGCTGGTCGTCGGCGAGCACCACGTTCGCGTTCAGGTCGGTTCGGTCGCGGAGCGGTTCGGGTTCACGGAGGCCGGGTTCGCGGACCGCCGCGCGAAGGGCGCCCCGGACGACGCGTGGGCGTTGCTGGGCCTGCTGGCCCGGTCCCGGGGGACGCTCGGCACCGACGACGCGGTCCGCACCAAGTCGGGCGGGCTGAAGCAGAAGGTGGGGACCCTGCGCACCCGGTTGCGGGGGCTGCTCGGAATCGAGGCCGACCCGTTTCACCCGACCCGCAAGGGGGAACCGTACCGCACCCGGTTCACGATCAGCCGGGACGGGCCGGTCGTGTTCCCGACGCCGCCGAGCGCGACGTGGGACGACCTGACCGTAACCGAGACGAGCGATGGCGTCGTCATCTCGGTGACGGTCGAACGGCGCGACATCGCGTCCGAGTTCGGCGACACGGGCGGGCGCCGGCGGGTCGGCACCGTCGGGCGCGGCGAGCGGCGCTCCACCCACACGCTCTCGGACCTGGGGCTCACCGACCCGGACGGGGCGCCGACGCGCGCCGGCGCGGCGTTCCTCGACCTGCTCCGGGGCGGCGGGCGCCTGACCCGACCGCAAGGCGCGCCCGAACTGCTCGCGCTGGGGCGGGCGCTGGCGCAGTTCTTTCCGCTCGACGACCCGCCCCTCGCTTTCGATCCAGCCCGCGCACTGTGGGTGGCGCGGTTCGAGGCCGAGTCGCTCGTGCCGCCGTCCGATCGGTCATAAATGACCGACGCCCGCGGCGCCGCGGGCACATTTCTTCTCGATTTTCTTTGCCCGCAACCAGCGCTTTTCCCGCCCGTTTCGGTGCCCCCGGGGGACCGGAGCGGCACGTT
>NZ_JAXBLV010000149.1:0-379 GCF_034097035.1 Gemmata algarum | reverse complement strand
CCCAAAGCCCGCTCGATCGCGCGTGCGGCGGCGGTGGGCGTGTGGTCCGCAGCGGTGAATCCCGTGTGTCGGTGGTGGCTCCGCGTGGCGCCGGTCGGGGCTGGCGCGGCTCATCGCCGCGAGGTGCGGTTGGTCGTGGCCGGCGGTGCATCGGGACACGGCGTGTCGGATCGGTGGTGCTCCGCGTGGTGCCGGTCGGGTCTGGCGCGGCTCGTCGCCGCGGGTGTCGGTGGTGGGTGGCCCCCGGCGTGCCGCGACACGGTGCGTGGGTCGGTGGTGGCTCCGCGGATGCGCGATGCGGGCGCGGGCTCCGCGGAACCGCAACGGCCCGCGCAGAAGCCGAACCCGGCGCTGCACCTGACACCGCCCGCGGGCTTGG
>NZ_JAXBLV010000148.1:0-379 GCF_034097035.1 Gemmata algarum | reverse complement strand
ATAAGTCGCCTTACGACATTTACCCGGTGCCGGACCCCACCGCCCCGGGGCGGACGGTCGCCAGCGTCCGCGGCCGCACGTTCCAACTGGCACCGCCCCCGCCGTACACCACCAAGTGCTCACCCCGGATGCCCCAGACCGGCCACACCACCGGGATGCCGGTGCTGCTCGGCGACGGGGCCGTCCGGGTGCTCGCCAAGCCGATCGACGAGGCCCTGTTCTGGGGGGCCGTAACACCGAGCGGCGGAGAAGTCCTCGCCGACTGGTAGCGCATCGGCGGGGAGCGGGCCGCGGTCAGCGACGGCACCAGAGGCGGAACGGCAGCGGCGGGTCCGCCCGCAACCGCTCCCGCGTCGCGTTCGACCACACCCGCGGCGGG
>NZ_JAXBLV010000147.1:0-384 GCF_034097035.1 Gemmata algarum | reverse complement strand
AATAGCTCACCTGCACCGCCATCGCCGGATGAGCGGTGCGTCCCAAACTCGATGGCGGTGTCAGGTGCAGCGCCGGGTTCGGCTTCTGCGCGGGCCGTTGCGGTTCCGCGGAGCCCGCGCCCGCGTCGTGGTTCCGCGGAGCACTACTGACCCCGCGCGCCGTGTCGCGACACATCGAGTGCCACCCTCCACCGCCCCTCGCGGCGGTGAGCCGCGCCAGTTACCACCGGCACCACGCGAAGCACCACCGACCCGCATCACCGTGCCGCCGCACACCGGAGGCCACGCCCAAGCGCACCTCGCGGCGGTGAGCCGCGCCCGCACCGACCGGCACCACGCGGAGCACTACCGACACGCCAGGGGCACCCACGCGGACCACACGCC
>NZ_JAXBLV010000146.1:0-389 GCF_034097035.1 Gemmata algarum | reverse complement strand
CACCAACTGATCGGCCCGCAACCGCAAAGTCCAATGCCCGTAGCCGCTCGGTGGCTTGCCCAAACGCATCGCGATCAGTTTCGCTTCGGCGGCACCGTCGAGCAACTGGGGCGTGGGGGGCGTAGCCCGCTTCTTACGCACCAGAGCGGCCTCGAATCCTTCCAGGACGAAGGCCTGACGCACATTCTCCACGGTCCGTGTGCTACAACCGACGGCGTCGCTGATTTTCTGGTCCCGCCAAGCGGGGCCATCGGCATCCGCCTTCAGGAGAATCGTGGCCCGCCGAAGCTTCTCGGAGGTGCCCTTCTCGTTCTTGATGGTGGCCTTGCAAACGTCTCGTTCCGTCTCCGTGAGACGGACGATATACTTCTTGTTCATGGGGATCTCCC
>NZ_JAXBLV010000145.1:0-403 GCF_034097035.1 Gemmata algarum | reverse complement strand
CGAAGAGCGGGCGCAGCCGGCTCCGGATGCTCCCGAAGGCCAACGCGGAGTGCATGGGTCAAGCTCTGGCGGACTTCGCCGGGTGGGCCGACCCGGACCGGCGCAAGGTGCTCGTGTTGATCTTGGACGGTTCGGGCGGACACACGGCCAAGGGGCTCCGCGTGCCGCCCAACGTGGTGCTCCATCGTCAGCCGAGTTGCACCCCGGAACTCCAACCCGCCGAGCACTGGTGGCCACTCGTCCGCGAGGGACTGGCCAACCGGGTGTTCGACGACCGGAATGGGCGGACCGCGACGCTGACGACCCGGTGCCCGTGGCTCATGGAACACCCCGCGGTTGTCGGCGGGGCCGTCGGGTTTTACTGGGCCGTCGCCGCCTGACGGTTACGGATCAATCGGATTTG
>NZ_JAXBLV010000144.1:0-99868 GCF_034097035.1 Gemmata algarum | reverse complement strand
GCAGCGGGGCCGGAGTGGAAGGGGTTTTGGGAAAACCAATAACGGGCCAAAATCCAGAGGGGCACCCGCCGAGAGCCACTCTCGCACAGTTGACCTTGCCACGGTTCGCACGCCACGGCATCTTCACCCGTCGGTTCCGGGTTTGGGTGCTTCGCCCCCACCGGCCGAGCCGATAACACCCGGACGTTGTGCCCCAACGGGGGCGATTCCAGTCGCGCAAGGAGGCCGCGCGGTGCTGTTCCTCACGTACTGGTTCGTCCTGTTCGCTCTCGTTCTGTTCCCCATTTACTGGGCCGTTCCGTACCGGCCCGTGCGGCGGCTCGTGCTGCTCGCCGGCAGCGTGGTGTTCCACACCCACTTCGCCGGCCCCGCGGGCGTGCTGCCGATCGCGGCGCTGGGGCTCGTGACGTACCTGGGCGGCCTGTCGCGGTCGCGGCTCGCGTGCCGGGCGCTGGTCGGCGTGAACGTGCTGGCGCTGGTGTACTACAAGTACGCGATGTTCCTTAGCAAGCAGGTGCTCGGGGCGGTCTGGCCGGAGGTGGCCGAGTACAGCGCCGCCAGCCCGTACCTGAAGGACATCATCCCGCCGCTGGCGATCAGCTTCTTCGTGTTCGAGTACGTCCACTACCTGCTCGACGTGGCCGGGGGCTCCGAGCCGCTCCGCGACCCGGTCGACTTCGCGCTGTTCAGCGTGTTCTGGCCGTCCATCGTCGCGGGGCCGGTGAAGCGGTACCAGGAGTTCGTCCCGGCGCTCGAGGAGGGGCTCGCGCATACCGGCTCGGCGCAGGTCTGCGAGGGGCTGCTGCGGGTCGCGCTGGGGTACGCCAAGAAGGTCGTCGCCGACAACCTCACGGCGTACATCGCGTTCGCGACCGCGCGCTACGACCAGATGACGCTGACGTGGCGCTGGTTCCTGGTGCTCTGCATCGGGATGCGCATCCTGCTCGACTTCAGCGGGTACACGGACATCGCGGTCGGGTACGCGCGGATGCACGGGGTCCGGCTGCCCGAGAACTTCAACTGGCCGTACCTGTCGCGCAGCATCGGGGAGTTCTGGCGGCGGTGGCACATGTCGCTGAGCCGGTGGATCCGGGACTACGTGTACATCACGCTGGGCGGGAACCGGCACGGGGTGTTCCGCACCGCGGCGAACGGGCTGCTCACGTTCGCGCTGTGCGGGCTGTGGCACGGGGCCGGGTACAACTTCCTTGTCTGGGGCGTTCTACACGGTTTGGGGCTCGCGGTGGCGGGCAACTACCGCCGCCTGTGGTGGCCCGGCCGGGCGCTCGGGTGGGTGTTCGATAAGCTGCCGCCGCTCGGGTGGGCGCTCACCACGCTGTTCGTGTTCCTGGCGTGGCTGTTCTTCTTCTACCCGGTGCCGCAGGCGGCCCACATGATCCACCTCCTGCTGCCGGAGAAGTGGCGATGAGTGCCGCAGACGCGCCGGTCGCGTTTCTGGCCCGGGTGGCCCGGCGGCCGTTGCCGGTGCTCCTGGGGCTGGCGGTGGGGTTCCTGGGGTGCTGCGTGGCCGGGCGGGTGGCCGCGCGGCAGCAGCCGTTCAAGAACTTCGTGCGGTTCCACCCGGGGATCGCGCCGGAGTCGCACTACTACCCGACGTACTCGCAGACCCTGAACCTGGCCCGGCAGCACGTGAAACCGGACACGACGCTGGTGATCGTGGGCGGGAACAGCGTGCTGCACGGGGTCGGCCAGCGGCCCGCCCACGTGTGGACGAATCGGCTCCAGGAATTGCTGGGTGACCGGTACGTTGTGCTCAACCTGGCGATGCGCGCGCAGTGGCCCAACGAGGTCGGCGGGCTGATCGCCGAGCGGCTCGCGGCCGACGGGGTGCCAGTGGTGTACATCACCATCGGCACCGAGAACGTGGGCTGGGGGTGCGACTGGGCCGGGGGCACGTATCCGTACTTCTTCTGGGATGCCTATGGCAAGGGCGCGGTGCCGGCCGACCCGCGCCGCGAGCAGTGGCTCGAACACGAATTTTACGACCGGTTCGGGGACGAGCCGGCGGACCCGGCGGCGCGCCGCCGGCGGGCCGCGTGGCGGGACCAGGTGCGGGAGGAGCGGCACCGCGGCACCGTGGACGGGGTCGCTTACGCGGCGGACCTGTGGACCTACGTCGCGGACCGGTACCGGGGCACGATCTGGACCCCGATGAAGTACCCGAAGTTCTGGGCGCCGCACCGCACCCTGACCGACTCGGACCCGGGGGCGACCATCCCGTTCGAGGCGTACAACGGCCCGGCCCAGGAGCCGTTCGAGTTGAACCACATGCGCCACGTCGCCGGGTCGCCGATCGCTCGCGAACTGCTCCAGGGCCGGGGGCAAGACGCGGTCGGGGACCAGTTCGGGATGTACTTGGCGGACGCGCTGCGGGACCGCACCCTGTACGTGCTGCGCATGGAAGGGGCGTACTTCCGCAACCGCCTCGCGCCGGACGACCGGGCCACCTACGAAGCCGTGTACCGCCGGCTCCGGGACGCGGTCCGCGGCGCGGGGCTGAACGTGGAACTGGTGGGCGAGCGGTACGAGGAGCGGGACTACTTCGACCGCGCGCACCTGAGCGAGTCGGGCGGGCGCAAGCTCGCGGCGGACCTCGCCCCGGCGGTCCGGGCCATGAGTGCGAAACTGTACTGCACGAGAGCCGAGGAGCGGAAGCCATGACGACGAACGTCCTGCTCGGGGTGCGGCGGGTGGCGGTGTGGAGCGTGCGGTTCTGGCTCGGGGTCGGGGCCGGGGTGGTGCTGCACTACACCCTGTACCGCATGGGGATGCCGATCCCGCCGTTCATCTATCAAACGTTCTGACCTTCCGAACCGGCGACCGCACCCGCGGGAGAAGTGGCGATGAGTGACGAACCGCGTCCGACGTTCCTGGCCCGGGTGGCCCGGCGGCCGTTGCCGGTGCTCCTGGGGCTGGCGGTGGGGTTCCTGGGGTGCTGCGTGGCCGGGCGGGTGGCCGCGCGGCAGCAGCCGTTCAAGAACTTCGTGCGGTTCCACCCGGGGATCGCGCCGGAGTCGCACTACTACCCGACGTACTCGCAGACCCTGAACCTGGCCCGGCAGCACGTGAAACCGGACACGACGCTGGTGATCGTGGGCGGGAACAGCGTCCTGTACGGGGTCGGCCAGCGGCCCACCCACCTTTGGAGCAAGCACCTCCAGGAGGAACTCGGCGACGACTACGTCGTACTCAACCTAGCCATGCGGGGGTCGCACCCGAACGAGTTCGGTGGCCTCATCGCCGAGCAACTGGCGGCCGACGGCGTGCGACTCGTCGTGGTCACCATCGGGTCCGAGGGTGGTGGCTGGGGCGGGCTGTGGGACGGCCAGTTCTACCGGTACTTCTTTTGGGACGCCTGGGGGAAGGGACAACTCCTCCCTCACCCGCCGCGCGACCGGTGGCTCACGGACGAGTTCGAAGCACAGTACGAGTACAAAGGGGACGACCCGGCCGTGCGGAAGGTGCTGGACGCCCAGCGGCGGGAGGCGCTCGAGTTCCGCCACCGCGGTCGGATCGACGGTGTCGCCTACGCGGCGGACCTGTGGACGTACATCGCCGACCGGTACCGCGGGACCGTCTGGACCCCGATGAAATACCCGAAGTTCTGGCAGCCGCACCGGGAGCTAGCGGACCACGAGCCGGGGGCGCTCGTGCCGTGGGAAGCCGGCCACCAACCGGCCACCGTGGACCCCGAACTGCGGATCCTCCGCGGCCAGTTCCAGACGGGGGTCGGGTACAACCTGCTGCGCGGCAACTACTACCGCGAAGTGGGTGAGCAGTACAAGAAGTTCCTCCCCCCGTCGCTCGAGGAGCGGGTGCTGTTCGTGCTGCGGATGGAGGGCATGTACTACCGAAACAAGCTGCCGCCGGACGAGCGGAAAGAGTACGACGAGGTCTTCCGTCGGTACCGCGATGCAGTGCGTCAGGCCGGGTTGAACGTGGAACTGGTGGGCGAGCGGTACGAGGAGCGGGACTACGCCGACCGATCGCACCTGAGCGAATCGGGCGGGCGCAAGTTGGCGACGGATCTGGCCCCGACGATCCGCGCCATGAACGCGAAGCTGTACGGCCCGCGGCCGTGAGCGCCTGACCCGCCCGAAAGGCACGGAGGCCCGATGAACACCTACGGCTGGCTCCTGCTGGGCCAAACCCTCCTGGTCCTCGCCGCGCTCGGTGCCGCCGGCGGCTGGGCGCTGTGGCCCTTCCGGCACGCCGGGCGCCCGTACCTGTGGCTCGCGGCCCCGCTCGCCGGGGCGTTCACCCTCGGCGTTGCGCTGGAGGCGCTTTATTTCGGGGCCGGGCTGCCGTTCGTGTGGTGCCTCGTCCTGGGGTTCGGCGGCAACGCGGCCGGCACGGCCGTGTGCCTCCTGCGCGGGGCGCCGGTGCGCCCGCCGCTGGGGCGCACGGGGCTCGCGCTGGCGGTCGCGCTGGGCGCGGCGTACTGGGGCACGGTGAGCTGCAACAAGTCCTCGATCGACGCCCGCGAGCCGACGGTCACGTCGATGGACGGGGGCGACACGTTCGGGTACGCGATCATCGGCGACTGGGTCCGCTCGCACCCGGCGTCGCAGCCGCCCCGCGCGGACGTGCCGTTCGAGGTGCTGCCCTACGTCAACCTGCACGTCGACAGCGCCCGCCGGGTCACACACCTCCTGAGCGCGGTCGGCGGGTCGGTGCGCGGCACCACGTCGCTGTTCTCGTACGACTGGACGGCGGGGGTGCTGTTCGCGGCCGGGATGCTGGCGCTCGGCGGCGCGTTCGCCGCGCATCCGGCGGCTCTTGTGCTGCTGGTGGCCGGCGGCGCGGTGTCGAACTGGTTCGCGCTCGCCCGCACGGGGTACTTCGGCCGGTTGATTACGTACCCTGGCGCGATCGCACTCGCCGGGCTGCTGCTTTTGGCCGTCGAGCGGCCAACGAGGGCCAAGTTGGCGGCGCTGGCGGTCCTGGGCTACGGGGTGTCGTTCACGCTGGCGCCCGTGCTGCTCTCGGTCGTGCTCGGAATGGCCGTCGGAAGTTACCTGTGCGCGCTGGCGCTGGTGTACCCCCTCAACCGCTTCCGCGACCGCGCCACCTCGTTCAAGCGAACGGTGCTGAAACCGGCCGCAACCGCGGTCGGCCTGTACCTCGTGACGGCGGCCCCTTCGTTCGCGCTGTACTACGCGGACAAGCCGGCCGTTTCGGTGCCCGGCGCGCCGGCGGTGTGGTCGGTGGTGATCCCGGTGGCGCTGGACCTCGAGCCGCCCGCGATGCCGCTCCTGAAGCCCGAAACCGAGCGGAAGCTGCTGTGCGGGTGCGCGGCCCTGTTCCTGGTGCTGACCGGCATCGCCCTCCGGCACCGGCAGCCGGCGGCGGTGGCGCTGCTGTGTTGTGCGCTGGTGGTCCCGGTGTCGTGGGCGCTGAACCAGAACCTGCTGTACACGTTCCAGGGCATCGTGTACCCGCTCACCCTGGCGGGGGTGGCGCTGCTGGCGGCGCCGCTTGCGGCGGCCCGGTGGGGCGGGGCTCGCGTCGCCGTGCTCGCGGTGCTGCTCCTCGCGACCGCCGGGCTGCGGGTGCCGCAGGCCCGTGCCACCGCCGACCGCTACCTGCTGTCGAAACAGCCGCACCGCACGGTGATGCGGCAGAGCGAAGCGCGGGCGATGCGCGAGACCGCGGGGGCCGACGCGATCGATGTCGCGCTCGGGTACTACGGCGACAACCACGTGGTGCTGGCGGAGATGGTCGCGCAGGGCGTTCCGGTGCGGCTGCGGTCGCCGGGCTGGGAGCGGTCGCTCAAGAACTGGGCCGCGGTGGTGGGTTGTCCGGCCCCCGATCTGCTCGTTCCCAAGAGCCGGTTCGCGCTGGTCGAGCGGAACGCATATGCCCCCCCGGGAACCGAGCGCTGGGTGGGCAAACGGCTGAAGCTCATCGAGGACCGCGACGCCGTGACCGTGATGGGCGTCGCGGACGCGCAGGAGATGCTCTGGGATCTCGAGTGGCGCCCGGGCGTGTGGATCGGGAACACGCCGACCACGTTCCTCATTCACAACGGGACCGGGGAGGAGCGGGCCGTGGTGCTCCACGGGACCACGAGCGCCGGGCCGTCGCACCCGGACCGCGACCGCCGGACCCTGCGGTACAAGCTCGGCACGCAAACCGGTGATCTGTCCGTGCCGACAGAGAACAAAGCCGCGATCCCGCTGAAACTTCAACCCGGCCTGAACCGCGTGGAACTGTCGGTTGTGGAAGCCGCGACCCCGACTCCGCCCGCCGGCGCGCCGGTGGCGCTGCTGGCGTTCTGCAACTGGCGCCTGGAGCCGCCGGCCCCGCCGTCCGGTGCGGGGCCGTGATCGACCGGGCGGGCCGGTGCTTCTCGGCGCGACCGGATCGTCAGTTTCCCGGCTTCTGCACGTTTCCGGCATTGCCCTTCCTGCGGTCCGGGCGGTAGAAACAAAGCACTACCGTCCCTCCCGCGGAGGACGCCCGTGCCGGTTGTCGCCTGCCCCAAATGCCCCGCGCAGCTCAAAACCCCCGACGGGGTCAGCGGCAACGTCAAATGTCCCAAATGCGGCAGCATCTTCCCGGTTAGCGCGCCCGTGCCGACCGGGAACCACGTCACGGGGGGCGAGCCCGCCCCCCAATCGCCGTCTCCCCCTGTGGCACCCGCGGCCGGGTACGACGACTTCGAGGTCGTGGACGAAACGCCCCGGCGGTCGCGCGACTGGGACGAGGCGGACGAGCGCCCCCGGAGCCGGAAGAGGGACCGCGGCGACGACGACGAATACGAGGACCGCCGGCGCCGGAAGAAAACGAGGCGCCGCGACGACGACGATGACGACGACTGGCCGCGCCCGCAACGCCGGCCCGCGGGCTTCGGCTTGGCCCGCACCGGCGCGCTGATGCTCGGCACCGGCGCCTGGATCTACATGGGCACGTTCGGCCTGTTGGCGCTGTTGGCGCTGTTCGGCTGGGCGGGCGGCGAGCAACCGTGGCCCCTCATGGGGCTTGCGGGACTGGCCGGGTGCGCCAACTGGGTGGTGTCACTGATCGGGCTGGGCTTCTGCATCGCCGGCCCGGAACGCGCCCGCGGAGCGGCCATCGCCGCGACCGTCTTGTCCGTCGTTCACCTGGGACTGCTGTTCGTGGGTCTCGCGCTCCGGGGCGGCGCGCCCGACCGGTTCGGCGGCGGGGACCCGATGTGGGTCACGATGGCGACCGCCATCCCGTCACTGAACGGCGTGCTGTCGCTGCTCCTTTACGCCCCGCAGGCGTTCGGTAGTGGGGTTCTGGTCGCGTTCCTCGCCGGCGGGTGTGAGGTGGCCCGGCTGATCCTGATCGCCCTCACTCTGAAGGGGCTCGCCCAGGCTGCCCGCAGCCGCGCCGCTGCCGCCCGCGCCGGCCCCGCGGTGATGGCCGTGGCCGGTGTGTGCGGCGGGGTCACGGCGGTCACGCTGTTCGTCACCATATTGGTCGCCGAGTGGGGGCTCATGCGGGCCGGCCTCCACCTCGCGGCGGCCGTTTCGCTGCTGTCGCAACTCGCGTACGCGCTCATGATGATGGCGCCCGCGCTGCTGGCGAAGGACACCGCGAGCGCGCTCGCGGCGCGGGCCTGAACCGTCTCTGCCCCTTCGAGATCGATCGATGCTGCTGACCTGCCCGAACTGCCGCAGCGGACTCGAGGTGCCCGACGGCACCACCGCGCTGATCCGCTGCCCCGCGTGTACGACCGTGTTCGCGCCCGCCGACAGCCTCGCGTCCGAAGCGGAACACGAAGACGCCCCCCGTCCCCGCCGGCGCCCCCGCGATGAGGACGAAGACGACGAGGACGACCGCCCGCGTAAGCGGTTGACCGGCCGACGGACGCGGCGCGACGAGTACGACGACGGCGACGACGAGAACCGCGATTTCGACCCGCCCGACGAGGACAACGAGCGCCCCCGGAAGCGACGGCGGTCCGCGGCGGACGACGGGCTGACGCCCGACGAGCGGGCCTCGCGCCGCGCCGCGTTCGACCGGGCCTCGTGGGGCAGCAAGCTGATCCAGGTGTCGTTCGGCCTGTTCATGCTGTCGATGCTGTTCGCCACCGGATTCTTTTTCCAGGGCGCGTTCACCGAGCCGAGCGGCGCGATCGTGGTCGTCGCCGGCTTGCTCGGGATGTTTAACTGGTCGCTCGGGGCGCTGGGCGTGGCGCTGTGCCTGACCGGACCGCGGGCGAGCGGGCACCTGGGGTACGGGGTCGCGGCCGCCATCGCCACCGCCGTTCACCTGTTCCTGCTGTTGATCCTCGTCGTGCAGGGGACGGAATCGAGCGCGCTGCGGGTCGAGGGCGCGAACGTGCGCTGGGACATGCTGCCCACGCAACTGAACGCGACCATGTTCTACCTCACCGCCGTCGTGTACCCCGACGCGCAGGGGATCGCCCCGAAAGGGCGCATGCTGCTGTCGATGATCACCGGCATCGCGGAGATGATCCGGATGGTGCTCATCCTGATGCTCCTGTCGCGCCTCGCGCGGGCGGCCCTGGACGACGAACTGGCGCACCGCTGTACCCGGGCGGCGGGGCGCGTGTCCGGCGGCCCCGCCCTGCTCGCGGTCCTCATCTTCGTGTTCGTGGCCTTCATGATCGAGACGAACGCGGGGGTGAACATGTTCACCCGCGTGCTGTTCTCGACGGTACACATGGGGGCCTACGCGATCCTCAACGGGGTCATTCTTCCGTCGTACATGGCCGCGCGTGATGTCGCCGACGCGTGCGAGGAACCGTTCCAGTCGTTGATTCCGCAAATGTAGCCAGCGCGTGCCTTCCGCCCGTTCGGCGGGTACAATCCGTGCGCCCACCACCGCACGGAACCGACCCCATGACCGCCCCCCGCGCGCCCCTCGCGGCCCTGCTGTTGTTCGTCGCCCTTTCGCCCGCGCGAGGCGCCGAACCGAACGCCGAACTCCGCCCCGCGAGGGACGGCGTTCCGGCGGCGGTCGTCGTCACCGGCATCGAGAAGCGGCACCTGACCGCGCTCGCCGCCGCGAAGCTGACGGCGGACGAGTGGCCCCGGGTGGCGCGGCTCGTTGTAGACGAGGGCACACCCGAAGAGGTCGCGAAGAAGCGAGGGATCGCGGGCGTGTGGGCCGTGACCGACGACGGACTACGCTTCGAGCCGCTGTTCCCGCTGGTCCCCGGGACGAAATACCGGTTGTTCGTCGCCCCTGGAGCGGCGCCGCGGGTTAAAATCACCGCTGCGTCGTTCGAACGAGCGATGTTGCTCCCGAAGCCGCCGCCGGGGCCGCGGGTGAGCGTGGCGGGCGTGTTCCCGTCGGCGAACCGCCTGCCCGAAAACACGCTCCGGTTCTACGTCCAGTTCTCCGGGCCGGTGTCACGCGCCGCTACCTACCGCCACATCAAACTGATCCGCGACGACGGCCGGCAGGTGCTGACGCCGTTTCTCGAAATCGACGAGCAGTTGTGGTCGCCGGACGGCACGCGGCTGACGCTCCTCTTCGACCCGGGGCGGGTGAAGCGCGGCTTGAAGCCGCGCGAGGAGGACGGCCCCATCCTCGAAGAGGGGCGGCGGTACACGTTCGAAATCGACGCGGCGTGGGAGGACGTGGACGGCCGCCCGCTTACGGCGAAGTTCACGAAAGCGTTCAGCGTGGCCGCCCCGGACGACGAACCGGTGTGGCCCGAGGACTGGGCGCTGATGCCCCCGCGGGCCGGTTCCGACGCGCCGCTCATCATCCGGCTGGCGAAGCCGCTGGACCGCGCGCTGCTGGCCCGCCTGCTGTCGGTGCGCGACGCGACCGGCAAATCGGTAGAGGGTGTTGTCACGGTTGGGGGTGGGGAGCGGGTGGTCACGTTCGCTCCGGCGCGGGCGTGGGGCAGGGGGGAGTACAAGCTGATCGTGGACGCCCGGCTGGAAGACGTGTGCGGGAATCGGGTGGGCGAGCCGTTTGAGCTGGACGTGTTGAAGCCGATCCCGGAACGCGCGGTGACGAAGGTGGCCGAACGCCCGTTCGCGGTGAAGTAGACAGGCGCCCGTGGTTGTGCGAAAATGAGGTACCGGAGGGTAAACGCATGACCGTCATTCGCTTGGACGCCGCGACGCTGGCGCAGTTCGAGGCCGCAACGGGTGAGGTGATCCTGGCCGACGAGAACGGTAAACCGGTGCGGCAGGTGATACTTCCGCCGGTCCCGACCGGTGAACCGGATCTGACCGAGGCCGAGTGGGCCGAGATCGAGAACGATCCCATTTCTTATTCACTCGCCGAGGCGTGGGAAAAGATTCGCCGCGGGGAGAAAATCTGATGCTTCAGGTGACGTGGAGCCGGCGGGCGATTAACCAACTGGCCGTCATCTGGATGAACGCAACCGACCAGAACGCTGTGGCTGCGGCCTCGCAAGCGATCGATACCGCGCTTGCTAATGATCCAGAAAATGAAGGCGAGTCGGCCGAACAGTCGTCGCGTGATGTACGCCTCCCCGCTCGGGGCACGGTATCGCGTGTACCCCAGCGAGAGGCGCGTTCGAGTGCTGGCGTGCTGGCAGATTCGTCAAGTCTGAGTGAGCCGGTCACGGTGTACCCGCGCGGCCTTCTGCTACTTGGCCGTGACGGTGGACGTTCCAGCCCGGCAAGTCGTTCGCATTTGAACGTGCTCATGCTCCGATTCCGAGCGACGCTGACGATGGGAACCGAACGTCCCTTTGCAGTGAAGTGAAAACAGAGGCCGGGATCATGAACGCGGAGCAACCCGCCGAACTTGTTATCGCACATGCAATCCTTGGCGAATTGCGCTGGACGAAGCAGTCCGGCGAATGGGTTGGTCGCGTCTCGAGTTTATCCGGCGGGTGGTCTGTTGCTATCGTTGACGAGCATGGCTCAGCCGAAATGTTGGACACGTCGGTGATGTTGTACCAGCGGGCCGTTCGCGCTGAGCGAAAGATCCTTCGCACGGCTTTGCGAGCAGAAGTTTCGGACCTCTACAACGAGTCGTGGTCGGGCGGGAGTGGCGAACTGGGTGAGGGAGAACTCCTGAACCGGTTGCGTCTTGAATTGGTTAACGTGGATGTCAGCGGTTACAGCGCGATCGAGTTCCATTACGACGGAACGGAACTCTTTGGCGGGCACGTTCTGGTCATCGAACTTGACGAGAAGCTGAAGTACCAAGACTGTGACCTGCGCGGCTGACGGCTCGCGCGGGTCGCGGTCTCGCATCCCTTATTTCTTCTCGGCCGGTTCGGGGTAGCGGAGCTTGCGGTCCGGGTCGAGGAAGCGGGCGTACACCACGTTCACACCCGCCCCCTTCACGACCACCGTCAGCGTGTGCGTGCCCGCCGGGAGCGTCACTTCAACACCGTCACGGTCGGGACGGACGTCCTTGCCCGCGCCCTGACCCGTTCCGATCGCCTTCCCGTCCAGGCGCAGTTCGTAGTCGCCGGTCGAGCCGATGAGGAGCTTCGTCTTCAGTTCCACGGGTGCGGTGAACTCGGCTTCCAGCACCGCGGGGGCGCCTTTCGTGTCCGGGAGCACCAGCCGCCCCGGAACGCCCACCTTCAGTTTCGTTCCGTTGACCGCGGCCGTGGTCACGAACGGGTTCGCCATCACGTAACGGACGAGGTCGCGGAAGTCCTGCGGCGTCATGTTGTAGCCCAGCCCCTCGGGCATCAGCGACTTCTCGGCGACGCGCACCGGCTCCGCGAGGTCTTCCTTCTTGATCTTCTTCACGACAGCGTTTTCGAGCTTCAGCGTGATGGTTTTGTCGTCCTCTTCCGCGAGCAGCCCCGAGAACACGGTGTCGTCGAGCAGCCGCGCGGTGCGCAGGAAGTACGGCGCGCCGATGACGCGGTTCGGGTCGAGCACGTTGGCGAGCAGGTACTCGATGTCGCGCCCGGCGCCGTCGAGCGGCGGCCCGACTTCGGCGCCCTTGCCGTCGAACTTGTGGCACTTGCCGCAGTTCGCCTCGAACACTTTTTGGCCGCGCTCGAACGACGCCGGCGCCTCGTACAGCGAGTCGCGGGTCTTGTCGATCAGCTTGGCGAGTTCTGCGGGCGTGGCGCGGGTCCGGCCCCATGCCTTTTCGATCAGCGCGTTCAACTCCTTATCGTTGAACGCCTGAATGCGGAGGACGGTGTTGTCCGTCACCTCGGCCCGGTCGAGCTTCTTGTCCGCCAGCGCGGTGAGCAGCGCCCGCGCCCACTCCTTGCGGGTGCTGAGGGTGTTGACCGCGTCGGGGCGCACGCTCTTGGGCACATCCTTCCAGTTGCCGAGGAGGGCGTTCGGCACGGTCGGACCGTCGAACGCGGCGAGCGCCCGCACGGCCTCCGCGCGGAGGGCATCGGGGGCGTCGGGGGCCTTGCTCGCGAGTGCCACCAGCAGCGGCAGTGCCTCGGCCGGCTTGAGCAACGCGAGCTGCCGCACGGCCTCGCCACGCGCTTCCACCGCGAGCTTCGGGTTGGCCGCGGAGTCGAGCGCCCGCTTCACCGCAACCGGGTCGCGGAAGCTGACCGCGAGCTTGTTCGCGAGTGTGACGAGTTTCGGGTTGTTCTCCTTCGCGATTTCGGTCTGGAGTGCGGTCCACACGTGCGGTGCGGTCACCGTTTGCTTGTCGAGCGCCAGAGCGAGGCCGTCGAGGGCCTTCTCGCGGGTGGCGGTGTCCTTTACCTTCGCAATGAACTCGACGCACAGCTTGAGGTCGTGCGTGCTCCCGGTGGCGACCAGCCGGCGCATCACCTTCGGCACGATCTGGTCGCGCACGAAGATGTTGTCGGGCGCCTGCTCGGCGAGCCACGCGAGTTCGCTCTCCGCCGGCGAGCGGGGGGCGTCAGCCCCCCGAGGGGTTTCCGCGGGCGCCTTGCGCTCCTGCGTCAGCACCTTTTCGTAGGCGAGCCAGACCAAGTGCGGGATGATCGGATCTTTCGCATCCTCTTTGTGTGCCAGGAGGGCGCGGAGCAGCGGCGCCACGTCGTGCTTGTCGCCGAGGCGAACGGCGGCCGAGGCGAGTTCGCGGCGGGCGCGGGGAGGCACTTGATTGCCCAGGTCGGTCAAGAAGCTGATAGCATCTCCGGACAGGCCCGCATCGGCCAAACCCCGGACCATGAAACCAAGCGCAGCCGCGTCAACCGTTTTCCCGTCGGCTTTCAGCACATTAAGGAGCCGCTTGGCGTTCTTCAGTGTTGCTTCGGCACTCTCCCGATCCATGATGTTGGTGATGTACGTGTAGATCAGCAACGAACGGCCCCCATGCCCGCTGCTCTCCGCCATTGCTTTGAGGCACTGTGCCCTCTCCGACGTGTCATTGAGCCGTTCACCTAACAGCCTTAGTGCCGTTCGCCAGTGGTACGGGCCATTATCGTCTAACAGCTTTGCGAGTTCGGCAGTTGATTTCTTCCCCAAGTCCTCCGCTTTCTTCGTCTTCGTGCCCTTGAGCTGGATGCGGTACACGCGGCCGCGCTCGTAGTCCCACTGGTCCGGCGCGGTCTGGTGGCACGGGTTCTGGTCGTGCCAGTCGATCAGGTAGATGTCGCCGTTCGGCCCCCAGCGCAAGTTGATGGGTCGAACGTTTTTGTCGCCGCTCTGGAGGAAGTCGTCGCCGCGGCTGGCGGTGTAGGAACTGCCGTTCGGCTTCAGGACGTTCTGCTTGATGCTGCACCCGTGGATGCTGCCGAAGATCACGCTGTTCTGGAACCGCTTCGGCATGTGCGGCACGTCGAGCGAGATGAGGCCGGCGTGCGCCCAGCCGCTCTCCTTGTGGAACGTGTGATCGCTGATCTCGTTGATGAAGCCGTAGGCGTGCGGGTTGTAGCTCGCCCCGGCCTGGCGCTTGTAGACGCCGCCCGGGACGATGTGGTATAGGTGCGGGATCACGCAGCACGCGAGGATGAACTGCCCGTCGCTGTTGCGCCAGTCCATGCCCCACGGGTTGCTGGTGCCCTCGGCGAACACCTCGAATTTCTTCTGCTTCGGGTGGTACCGCCACACGGCGGCGTTCATGCGGGTCTCGGGGCCGTCCGCGGACTGGACGTTGCTCTGGGTGAACACGCCGTGCAGGCCGTACAGCCAGCCGTCCGGCCCCCACTGGAAGGTGTTGAGCGTCTCGTGCGTGTCCTGGCTGCCGAAGCCCTTCAGCAGCACTTCGAACTTGCCGGGTTTGTCGTTCTTGTTCTCGATGAAGTACAGGTACGGGGCCGCGCCGACGAACACCCCGCCGTGCCCGACCTCGATTCCGGTGCAGAGGTCGAACGCGCCCAGCCCCGCCTTCGCGCGCTCCTTCGGAACGGGGAAGTCCTTCCCCTCGGCGAACACGGTGCGTTTGTCGCACACTCCGTCACCGTCCGTGTCTTCGAGGATCACGATCCGGTCGCGGGGGGCCTTGCCCTTCGGGGTCCGCTTGGGGTACTCGAAGCACTCGACGACCCAGACGCGCCCCTTCTCGTCGATGGTGAATGCGACCGGGTTGATAACCTGCGGTTCGCCGGCGAACAGCTTCACCTCGAACTCGTCCGCGACCTTGAACTTCGCGACGGTCTCGTCGGGCTTGAGGTACGGCTGCCCGGACCCCTTGCGGTTGTCGAACCCGAACTCCTTTTGCGCGAGCAGGCGGCCCGGGGGCGCGAGCCCCCCGAGTGAAACGAGTAGCGCAAGGGGAAGCGCGAGGGAGAATCGCGGCATAACGTGCGTCCTTCACGGCGGGAAATAAGCGTGAAGGAGATGGTACCGCCGGGCGCGGCTCGGTTCCAAGCCCCAAGTTCCGGTCGTGGCACCGCGTCGGGTTCCTCGACCGGAACTTGGGGCTTGGAACCGAGCCGCGCTCAGCGCTGGAGCGAGGTGAGGATCTCGAGCATGAGGCGGCCCTGGTCGGCGTCGCTGAGGTACATTTTCTCGCTCTCGGTGTACTCGCGGATGTACGCGGCGATGATCTTCCGCAATTCGGCCACGTCGAGCCGGGACAGGTCGTACACCTTGAGCGCCGCGAACTTCGCGAGCAGCCGTTCCAGGATGCGCGCGCGGTGGCGGAGCAGCGGGTCCAGCATGGTCTGCGACGGGTCGCCCGGGGGGCGCGGGGCGGGCGTCGCGATCAGGCCGCTGCCGGGCCGGGGCGACGCGGTGATCGAGCCCGGGCGCGGCAGCCCCGGGGTCGAGGCCGGGGCCGGGGCCTTGACCGCGGGCGAGGCGGAGCCGGTGGCCGGCAGCCCCGGCTGCGCGGCGGTCGCGTCCTTGGGGGCCGCGGCCGGCGGCGGTGTCGTGGTTTCGCGGACGAACGACACCGTTGCGGGCTGCCCCAGAGCCTCGGGCGGGATCAGGGCCAGCGCGCGGAACCCGTTCGGCAGGCGGACGTCAAACAGGGTCACGCTGGCCAACACCGGGCCGACCGGCTCGGCCTGGGCGGCGATCCGGTCCAGGGTGACCCGCAGGTGCCCTTCGTCGCGGAACTTCACGCTCGTCGGGAGCCACTGCGCGGCGTCGCGGCGCACGATCACCATGCCCGGGCCGATGACCATGACCTCGCGCGCGGTCGGGTCGTTGAACAGCTCCTCAAGGGGGCCGTAGCCGAACAGCTCGCGGAAGACTTCTTCGAGCAACCGGTCGCGGTCGGGCTTGGCGAATCCCCGGGCCTCCTGGTCGACGACCTGCTCGGCGTACTGCTTCAGGCTCTGGCGCAGCAGCGACTGCGGCATCCGCTTCGAGGAGCCCATGTCCAGGCGCTCCTCGAGCCGCGCCAGCACCCGCTTTCGGGCGGCCTCGAAGTGTACGGGGGTGAACCCAATCGGCCCGGCTTGGCCCATCGAGAGGTACGTAGAAGCGGACGGACGCTGCGGCAGCATGGCGGCAACTTCCACGACGGGGGACGGACCGGGCCAACACGAGCTTAGAACGCGTTCCGCCCGGGTGCCCGGGTTTCGCCCCGTCAACGGGGAACGAGGGGCGCCACATTTTACCCCGATCACCCTCTTGACGCGGGCCGAATCTTCGTTTAACGTTCGCCCCTAGTTTACACGGTCCACGCCCTCCCCGGACCGTGCGCCGGCCGAACGTTCTCGACTCGCACCCACGGATGGGCCGCTCCCTTCACGGGTCAGTAGCCCCGCACCGAATGACGGCTCTACCAACCAGCCTCCGCTCCGCGGACCCGCTCGCGGTCTACCCACACTTTCGGGCCGGGGGCGACGCGCTCGCCCTCGCGGCCCCGGCCAAACTCAACCTCTTTCTCGAAGTCGTTCGGAAGCGGCCGGACGGGTACCACGACCTCGAATCGTTGATGGTCGCGGTCGAACTGTACGACACGCTCGAGTTCCGGGCCGCTCCGGGCGGGGCGGTCGAGCTGCGGTGCGAACCGGACACGCTCGGTTCCGGCCCCGACAACCTCGTCCACAAGGCGGCGGTGGCGCTGCGGTCGGTCGCCGGTCGGCCGGACCTGGGCGCCCACATCCGGCTGACGAAACGCATCCCGACGCAGGCGGGGATGGGGGGCGGGTCGAGTGACGCGGCGGCGACGCTGGTCGGCTTGAACGAAATCTGGAAATTGGGGCTGACACGCGAGCGACTCGTCGCTATTGCCGCGTCCATCGGTTCGGACGTGGCCTTCTTCCTGACCCTCCCGGCCGCGTGGTGTACCGGGCGCGGGGAGATCACCGCACCCGAGCCGCCCCCGCGCAGCGCCCTCGACTTCGTGCTGGTGCTTCCGCCCGTTGGCGTGAGCACGCCGGCGGTGTTCAAGCGGCTCGTGGTGCCCGCCGAGCCGGTGGGCGGCGACCGCCTGCGGGCGGCGTTCCGCGCCGGCGACCCGGCGGCCGTCGGGGCGGCGCTCTTCAACCGGCTGGAACCGGCCGCGTTCGGGGCCGAACCACTGGTGGGGCGGCTCCGGCGGCGGCTCGCGGAACTGCACCCGGCCCCCTGCGGGGCGCTGATGTCGGGCAGCGGCTCGACGGTGTTCGCGGTGTGCCGCGACCGCGCCCACGCGCTCGAAGTCGCCGAGGCGTTCCGGAACACGCGCCCGGCGGACGAGCCCGAATCACGTGTCCTGATCGTTCGCGGTGTCGCGCTCTGATTTCGTTCAGATCCCGCTGAAGGAGACTTGCGGTGGTCATCACGGAAGTTCGCATCAAGCTGTGTGAGGAGAACAACGAGCGGCTGCTCGCGTTCTGCTCGGTCACCTTCGACAACGCCTTCGTCGTCCGGGATCTGAAAATCATCGAGGGCACGAAGGGCATCTTCGTGGCGATGCCCAGCCGCAAGCTCACCGACCGGTGCGGCCGGTGCGGCGGCAAGAACCACCTGCGGTCGCGGTTCTGCAACCAGTGCGGCACCCGCCTGGACGACCAGCGCGCGATGCGGGCCATCGACGGCCGCGCGAAGCTGCACGCGGACATCGCGCACCCGATCCACAGCGGCGCCCGCGAGATGATCCAGGGCGCGGTAGTGGACGCCTACGCGAAGGAGAAGGAGCGGGCCAAGCTGCCGGGCTACGTCTGCACCTACGACGAGTTCGACTACGACGACGACGTGCCGGTGAGCTACGGCGGGATGGTGACGGAGATGGGCAAGACCGTGAAGGCGCACGGCCCGCACACCGGCCCGAAGGGGACGCACTTCCACAGCACCGACGCGCCCGCCGAGAGCATCAAGAAGGCCGACGGGTTCGCCGACGGCATCGCCTGAATCGTTCGCGTGAGCGACGAAACGCATCCGCCCCGGGGTCGCACCTCGGGGCCGACGGCGTGGGTTGCGCGACTCACTTCCCTTCCTGGGGCGCGGAGCGCTCACGGCACCGGAGCAAGTCAGAAGGTCAAAGTGAAGAGGCAAAAGGAGAGCACCCACCGGCTGCGACTGCGGCCTTTTCACTTCGACCTTTTGACTTCCGCCACAGGCGGTACGGTGCGGGAACCGCGCTCCCCACGCGGGGTGTGAGGCGGAACGCCCGGCCGACGCAACATCGGCCTGTCGCAGAGCGGCGACCTGAACGCGCGCAACCAACCAAGGCCGTTGTAGGCGCTTTGTAAGCACGGTCGCAGGCATTTCGGCTCCTCGATGGATCACGGTTCAAATCCACTTCCAGCGGGCTGCCCACTTGCTCGGGTCGCAGGTGATTCGAGCCTTCTCCCCTGTGCGCCACGCACACCGGCGTAGAATTGGCAGTGCTCTCCCCACTCGCTCATGAGGTGAAAGATGCGCCGCACGCTGTTCGCTTTGCTTGTTTCGGGGGCTTTTGGCTCGGTTGTGCTGGCCCAGAAAACTGAACCGGTTGCGCCGGGGACGCAAAAGGACACGCCCAAGCGCGACAAGGCGCTGGAAAGCAAGGACGAGGCGAAGCGGTTCGGCGAGGCCGCGTGGGCGCGACTCGCGCCCGCCGCGGAGCGGCTGTTCAAGGAGAAGGGCATCGACTTTGTGGTCGAAACGGCGCCGTCCCCGCCGAAAGGCGATCCCAATAAAATCGCCGCGATGAGGCCGGCGGAGCGCGAGAAGTTCTTCAAGGAGTTCACCGACGCACGGGCCAAGGAGTTGAACCTCAAAGGGGTTCACGTGTTCGTGAGCAAGAAGCCGGAGACGCTGTACGTTCACGTCTCCGAGGCCGCCGACCTGCCCAAGGGCTTCGGCCCGAAGCTGAAGGCCGCGCTGATCGCCAGCTTCCGCGAGCAGAAGTTCGACGAGGGCCTGAACAAGGCCATCGACATGACGCTCGACGCGAAAGGACTGGGGGAGAAGAAGTGAGCGCGCCCGGACTGATGCTGTGCGACGACCTGATCTTCTTCAGCCGCGTGTCCGGGACCGCGCGGGCGGCGGGTCTGACCGTTCGCATGGTGCGCACCGCCGCCGATCTGCTCGCCGCGGCCCGCGCGGCCGCGCCCGGGGGCGTGATCCTCGACGTTCACAACCCGGGGCTGGACCTGCCCGCGCTGCTCGCCGACCTGAAAGCGGTCTGCGACCCCGCCCCGCGCGTGACCGCCTACGGGTCGCACGTCGAGGCCGACGTGTTGCGCGCGGCCCGGCAGGCGGGGTGCGACCGGGTGATGCCGCGGAGCCAGTTCGTGACGGAACTCGACGCGAAGATCGGGGAATGGCTCGGCGCAAATGGGTGAAGACATTGGCCCGCCGCTTGCACGTCGGAGTGCCCGCACTGCGTTCGTGGAGCGCCGTAAACCCTCGTGCGTTCTGATCTGAGACCTCCCGCCGTGGGCGACAAGACCGAAGACATCGAACTGCGGCTCTTGTTGGAAGCGATCCACAAGCGGTACCACTACGACTTCCGCGGGTACTCCGTGGCGTCGCTCAAGCGGCGCCTCACACAGGCCCGCGAGCGGTTCGGCTGCGACACCTTCTCGCAACTCCAGGACCGCGTCCTCCACGACCCCGCCGTGCTGCCGGCCCTGCTCCCCTACCTGACCGTGCAGGTCAGCGAACTGTTCCGCGACCCGGCGTACTTCCGCGCGATCCGCGAGCAGGTGGTGCCGCACCTGAAAACGTACCCGTCGCTGAAGGTGTGGGTCGCGGGGTGTAGCGCCGGCGAGGAGGTGTACTCGCTGGCGATCCTGTTCCGCGAGGAGGGGCTGGACGAGCGCACCATGTTCTACGGCACCGACATCAACCCCGAGGCGCTGAAGCGGGCGGAGGCCGGGGTGTACGACCTGGACCGGCTCCCGCTGTTCACCGAGAACCACCGCAAGGCGGGCGGCAAGTCGTCGCTGTCGGACTACTACACCGCGGCTTATGGCAGCGCCGTGTTCGACAAGTCGTTGCGCCGCCGGACCGTGTTCTCGGATCATAGCTTGGCCTCCGACGCGGTGTTCGCCGAGGTGCAACTGGTGTCGTGCCGCAACGTGCTGATCTACTTCGACCGCGACCTCCAGGACCGCGCCGTCGGGCTGTTTAAGGACTCGCTCGTGCGGAAAGGGTTCCTGGGCCTGGGGGCCAAGGAGAGTCTCCGGTTCTCCGCGCACGCGGACGCCTTCGCCCCGTTCGCCCTCGACGAGCGGATCTACCAGAAGCAGGGGGACCTGTGAGCGCCGGGGCCGAGGCGGTGGTGATCGGCGCGTCCGCCGGCGCGGTGGACGCGCTCTCCGCGGTGCTGCCGGCGCTGCCGAAGGGGTACCCGCTGCCGGTGATGGTGGTGGTTCACCTGCCGCCCGATAAAAAGAGCGTGATGGCGGAGCTGTTCCGCGGGAAGTGCGCGGTGGACGTGCGCGAGGCCGACGACAAGGAGCCGTTGACCGGCGGTACCGTGTATTTCGCGCCACCCGATTACCACCTGCTCGTGGAACCGGACCGCCGCCTCTCGCTCTCCAGCGAGGAGCAGGTCCATTTCTCACGCCCGTCCGTGGACGTGCTGTTCGAGTCCGCCGCGGACGTGTTCGGCCCCGGGCTGGTCGGCGTCGTGCTCACGGGCGCGAACGCCGACGGCGCCCGGGGGCTGCGGGCCGTGCTCGCGGCCGGCGGAATCGGGCTGGTCCAGGCCCCCACAACCGCCGCGGCGACGGCGATGCCCCTGGCCGCGCTGGCCGCCCACCCCGCCGCCCGCGCGCTCACGCTGGATCAAATCGCGGCTCACCTCCGCGAACTCGGAGGTACGTCATGAGCACACCCGCACCGGCACCCGTTCACTTTCTGCTGGTGGACGACCTCGAGGAGAACCTGCTGGCGCTCGAGGGGCTGCTCCGCCGCGACGGGCTGACGCTCTTGAAGGCCCGGTCCGGCCCCGCGGCGCTGGAGCTGCTGCTCGTCCACGAGGTGGCGCTCGCGTTCGTGGACGTGCGGATGCCCGGGATGGACGGGTTCGAGCTGGCTGAGCTGATGCGCGGCACCGAGCGCACCCGGCGCGTGCCGATCATCTTCCTGACCGCCGGCACCCCGGACCAGCAGCGGCGGTTCCGCGGGTACGAGACCGGCGCGGTGGACTTCCTCACCAAGCCGCTCGAAGCGCACGTGGTCCAGAGTAAGGCCGACGTGTTCTTCGAGCTGTGGCGCGAGCGCCAGGAGGTGGCCCGGCAGCGCGACGAGCTGAAGCTCATCGCCGCCGAGAACGCCCGGCTCCTGGCCGAGACGCAGCGCACCGCCGAGGCGCTGCGCGAGGCCGACCGCCGCAAGGACGAGTTCCTGGCGACCCTGGCGCACGAGCTGCGCAACCCGCTGGCCCCCATGCGCAACGGCGTCCACCTGATGAGCGTGGGGCAGCCAGACGGCCCCGCCCGCGCGCGCACGCTCGCCATGATGGAGCGGCAGCTCGGGCAGATGGTCCACCTGGTGGACGACCTGCTGGACGTGGCCCGGTTCTCCAGCGGCAAGATCGTGCTCCGGAAGGAGCGGCTCGAACTGGCCCCGGTGCTCGGCACCGCGGTCGAAACGAGCCGCCCGCTGATCGAGGTCGGGCGCCACGAGCTGACGGTCGATGTGCCCGCCGAGCCGCTCCTGCTCGACGGCGACCGCACCCGGCTGACGCAGATCTTCGCGAACCTGCTCAACAACGCAGCGAAGTACACCCCCAAGGGCGGGCGGATCACCCTCTCGGCGGCCCGCGAGGGGGAGAAAGCGGTGGTGCGCGTGGGCGACAACGGGATCGGCATCTCGGCCGAGATGCTGCCCCAGGTGTTCGACCTGTTCACCCAGGTCGGCAGCGCGGTGGACCGCGCCCAGGGCGGGCTGGGGATCGGGCTGACGCTGGTGAAGCGGCTGGTCGCGCTGCACGGCGGGGAGATCGCCGCGCACAGCGCCGGGGAGGGGAAGGGGAGCGAGTTCGTCGTGCGCCTGCCGCTCGTGAACCGCCCCGCCGCGGCCGAACCGGCGGCTTCGGTTGCCGCGCCCCCCGAGCCGCGGCTGAAGGGCGGCGCGCCGGTGCTGATCGTGGACGACAACCTGGACGCGGCCGAGTCGCTGGCCGAGCTGCTCGAAATGAAGGGTCACACGGTGCGCACCGCCCGCGACGGGGCGGAGGCGATCCGGGTGCTGGGCACCTTCCGCCCGCGGCTGGTGCTGCTCGACCTGGGGCTGCCCGGCATGAGCGGGTACGAACTGGCCGAGCGGCTCCGCGACGACCCGGCCCTGAGCGGCGTGGCGCTCGCCGCGCTCACCGGATGGGGCAAGGACGAGGACCGACGCCGCACGAAAGAGGCCGGGTTCGATTACCACTTCGTGAAGCCCGCCGACCTGAGCCAGGTCGATGCCGTACTCGCCGGGTTGGGGCAGTAGCGCCCGCTCGGGAACCGGCCCCTTCGTTTGTTGCGTTGCGATTGGCATCGGGTGCTTCCCTGGTGGTGTTTCCGGTCGTTCGTTTCGTCTCGTTTCGCTGCTTGCGGGCCGCGAAACTCCCACCGGCTTGGAGCCCGAGCGGGTACCGCTCGGCTGGGCCATATCGGTCGCAAGTGACATCCTGAAAACCTGTTGCGACGCATCTCTTGCCCGTCGCGGGAACCATTCTTCTCAACCTTTGACGGCTCGGAGCGCGGGTTTTTAGGTGCGATTCGGTGGTAGCGATGCACCAGCGAACTGCCAGCTCGTGACCAGTCGAACGCGAGCGAACGTCCAGTCGGTGACCCATCGGCAGCGGTCGCGTCGGCACTGTAACCCCCGAGTGGTGTCGCGTCGCGAGTGTAACGGGGGGTTACAGCGGGTTCGTGTCGCGAGTGTAACGGAGGTTACAGTGGTGTCGCGACGCGAGTGTAACGGGGGGGGACAGTGGTGTCGCGACGCGAGTGTAACGGGGGGGGACAGCGGGTTCGTGTCGCGAGTGTAACGGAGGTTACAGTGGTGTCGCGTCGCGAGTGTAACGGAGGTTACAGTGGTGTCGCGTCGCGAGTGTAACGGGGGGGGTACAGTGGCGTCGCGCGTGTAACCTCCGTTACAGTGCCGAGTGAACTTGGGGACAGCCCCAGGGCCAGCGTTAGCAAAACGTGTGGGTGAAGTCACTACCCCGTACCCGTGGTACGCCGCATCACCACACACAGCGCTGTTAGCAGCGGTCATGTTCTGGCTCCGTTCTGGTGCTGCGGGCACTTTTTCCCGGTCGCGTGTCTGCGCAACGCCCCCTTACGGCAGATGGCACCGGCTTTCGGTCCGGCGGGTGCGTCTGTTTCTCATCTGTGAACCTGCTTGCGGTGTCGCGTGTGTTGACGGGCCGCGACCGCAGAGCTCGCCAAGGCACGCGCCCGAACGGGAAATGACAGTGGGGGACACGGCTCGTTAAGAAATCAGACGTGTTTTCTGCGTATCTGTTTTATAGTTTGCGCCGGTTGAGCTAGAAGGGCGCTTGGCCTGTGAAGGTGCCCCGGCCCCGAAGACGACCTACCCCCCGTCCCCCTCCCTGATAGGGAGAGGGGCGCCGGGAGGGCTGGTCCCGGTGCGAGAGGGTGCTGGGGGCGGAGACCCACCCCCGGCCCCTCCCTGAAGGGAGGGGAGCAAGGCACCGGCGCATCGATTCCGCCTCGGGGCCGCGGTGGTTTTTGCTCCCCCTCCCTTCCGCCGGCCCACGGAAGCTTCGCTGACCGGGCCGGCGAGCACGACGAGGGGGGGGCCGGGGGTGGTAGGTTGCCTTTGCTTCCCTCCCTGAAGGGAGGGGCTGGGGGTGGGTCTTCGCCCCGCGTGCGCATGTCGCGCCGGCCCCCCCCGGCCCCCCCTGGTCACCCTCTGGTCACCCCGGGTGACCGCCGTAACTCCTTGCGGCGCAAGGCTTGGTCACCCGTGGTCACCCCGGTCACCCCCTCTCTACCCCCGTAACACTCCGCCGCCCATCCCCTGGCGCGTGTGTAACGAGCGCCGGACGGCGTTACACCGGAGAACGTTACACCCGCGAGAAGATGTTCGACAAATAAAAAAGAAAAGGGGTGACCAGGGTGACCAGGGGTGACCGCGCCTTGTGCCGCAAGGACTTACGGCGGTCACACCCCCGGCCCACCGGGTGACCGGGGGTGACCACCGGAGCGTGAAGGGCGAGCGGCCCCGGTGCCACGTCTCCCACTCCCGGGAGTGCGTGGCTCGTCAAGACAGTGGCGCCGCGGGTGGGTTCGTGTACTACGGCGTCTTCAACCAGGCGGCCGTGAACGTGTCGGGTGGGAAGGTAGGGTTTAGTTCGATGTCGCGGAAGTAGTAGGTGCCGATCGTCACTTTCGTGCCGCCCGGCGCGTCGCGGAGCGTCTCGGTCGCGACCTGGAGCCACCGCTCGCGGTCGATGAAGATGGTCACTTCCGTGAACCCTTCGGCCGCGATCACCTTCGGGTCTTTGCTGGCGGCCCCGCCCAACTGAAATGCGTCCACCTCGACCCCCTCGCACATGCGCCGGATCACATGGCACTCGCGGTTCCCGGCCTTCTCGACCGGTTTGGTTCCCAGGTACTCGTACTTGAACTTGCCGGTTTCCTGACGGTCCTTCCACGCCTCGTGGGTGCGGAGCATGGTGCGGTACAGCCCGGCGTCGCGGACGCAGTAGCGCGACTGGCCCGTTGCGAGCGGGCTGTCCGGCGGGATCGGGGTGCTCAGCTTGCTGACGAAGGCTTTGGGGCGC
The DNA here is from genome assembly GCF_034097035.1 of Gemmata algarum. Classification (NCBI taxonomy): domain Bacteria; kingdom Pseudomonadati; phylum Planctomycetota; class Planctomycetia; order Gemmatales; family Gemmataceae; genus Gemmata; species Gemmata algarum. The sequence goes on along the minus strand of NZ_JAXBLV010000144.1, from coordinate 75,394 downwards.
CAGGTTACGGCTTTGTTCCCTAACCCGCCCTCCGCCTCAGGACGTTCACTGAACAGCGTGCCGGTGATCTCGGACCCGAGGAACGACCGCGCTCCGGAGCGCCACTTCGCCGCCACCTCGATCGCGGTTTTCTTCGTTTCGGGGTCGGGCACGTCGCCGCGCACGCACAACTCAAGCACCTCGACCGGCGGGGGCTGCGGGGGCTCCGGTTTCCCCTGCACCCGTTCCTGCTTCTCAAGAACGCAGCGCATCCCGTGGACCTCGCGCTGGTACCGCGTGAGGCACATCGACAGTGCCTTGACCGGGTCCGTTCGGGCCAACGTGTCGAACTCGTTTTGCGTCGGGAGCTTGTCGCCGTGGTCCTCGTGCGCCAGCGGGGGCGGGGGCGGCGGCGCGCGGAACAACTGGTCGTAGGCGACGTACCCGCCGCACGCGATCAGCGCGAGCACCGCGACGATAAGAGCGAACACCCGGTTCATCCTGAATCCTCCGGCCCTGGGGGCGAGTGTTCAGGCAGTGTACTCCGGGCCGAGAGCCCGAACAACGCGCGGACGAGTGCGTGGGGCAGGTGATACCGAATCCGATTGAAGAGTAACGGCTTCCTGTAGCCGGCCTCTGTGAGGCCGGTGCGACACCACTCGTCTGCTACTGGTCTCACAGAGGCCGGCTACAGAATACGGCCTGGATACGCACCAACCGGATTCCAGTCGTTTCAAGTGAGTGTGGAGCACCCGTGCCGTGGTTCGGAGTGTGGTCCGCTCACTCCGTGAGCGGTCGCTCCGGGTATCGGATGCACGTGGCGCACAGCGACGGAGCGGATGACACCGGGAGCGGATCGGATCCGCGGAGCGACCGCTCACGGAGTGAGCGGACCACACTCCAGGCCGGAACCGCGGTACGGACCGAACTCGAAACGACTGGACTCGGTACGAGTCACCGGAACGGGCGCGGGCGGAAGTGAAACGAGATGGTTCTCCGCCTTCGGCCCTCTGCCGGGCGAAACTCCAGTTGAAATCGCCGTCAGCGGCGACTATCCGCGCGGGGTACAAAACAGTACACGCACGGGGGTGAGGAATGCGCAGCCGTTGGCCGGTCGCGGTCGGGGTGGTGCTGGTCTCGGTCGGCGTCGGGCGTGCGCAGCCGCTTCCGTCGCCCGCGCCCCCACCGCTCGTGCCCTCGCCGGTCGCGCCCCCGCCCCCGCCGGTCGCATCGGTCGCGCCGACGCCGCCCGCGTCACCCCCACTACCTGACAACGCGACCCTGCCACCACTGCTGCCGGTCCCGCCCGTTCCCCCTCTCGCCGAGGTGCCCAAGCCGGGCGGCACCCCGCCACCCGTCGAGTACGACCCGAACTACCTGTACCTCCCGGAACGCGAGCCCGAGCGGCCGCGGTTTCGTGCGGAAGAGGAGCCGGGCGGGAAGTGGTGGGGCGGTGTGGCGCTGGGGTTGGCGTGGGCGGATCGCGACACGCTTCCGGCGACCGTGCGACTCCCCGTCGTGTCCGGACTCGGCGGGGCCGGGCCGGGGCTGATGCTGCCGGTCGCGGGGCGCTCAACGAACCGGTTCGACGCCGCGCTGGGGCTGGATGTCGGGCGCCGGTTCGGCGCGAGTAACACGTCCGGTGTGGACCTGGGGTTCTTCTTCCGCTCGTCAGAAAACTCATTCGACGGGTACGCGCCGGGAGTGGTCGTGCTGTTCCCGCAGGGGACGGCCCGCGCGCCGCAACTGCTCCCGCTGTTCGAGCCGCTCGCGTCGATGTTCACGGGCGTGTTCCCCGTCCGCCTCACGAACTCGTTCGTCACCCCCGAAGTGAACTACCGGCACCGGCTCTACGGCGACCACCACGCCTGGCTCGACGCGCTCGCGGGATACCGCTTTGCGTACTTGAAAGACGAACTGTTCATCGGCGAATCGGACCGCGTGAACGACAACGATGACCGGGGCCGGAACTGGCGCGGGCCGGGTCCGTACCGGGTCTCGGTCGCGAACCCGTTTCATGGCGGGCAGATCGGGCTGTCCGGGCACTACCGCGCCGAGAGCGGGTGGTACGTGGCCGGGTCGGCCAAGGTCGCGTTCGGGGCGGTCACGCCGGAGGTCCGCGCCGGCGGCCTGTTCACCGGCGCCGAGGGGCTGCTCGGAGGGAACTACCGCCGTTTCGCCGCCCTGGACACGCGCGACGAGAGCCGGTTCGCGGTGATGCCGGTGGTGAACGTGTCCGCGGGCTGGCAGCTGACCCCGCGGATGCGGACGTATGTGGGCTACTCGTTCCAGTACCTGAGCCGCGCCGGGCGCTTGAGTAATGTGCTCGACCCCGCCGCAAACGGGCTCAAACTGACGGACTTCTCCGTGCAGTCCGTGAACCTCGGGTTAGAAGTCGGGTACTGATGACGTGACGCAAACGGCCGCAATAGAGTTGAGATAAGACAGGATTGGCCACGAAAGGAAGACAGAAGAGAGATTGGCCGCAAAAAAGCACAAAAAGCACAAAAGTAAACAGAAGAGGAAGGCAGAAGGCAGGATTGGCCGCAAAAAAGCACAAAAAGCACAAAAGTAAACAGAAGACAAAAACAAAAAGTGGTTTTAAAAACTCCTCTTCTGTCTTGGCTTCCTGCCTTCTTTTGTGCTTTTTTGCGGCCAATCCTGCCTTCTGCCTTCCTCTTCTGCCTTCTTTTGTGCTTTTTGTGCTTTTTTGCGGCCAATCCTGCCTTCGTCTTTTTGTGGCCAATCCTGTCTTATTGTTTGGCTAGCGCGATGAGATCCTTCGTTGCGGCGGCCGGGCCTTGCTTCGCGCCGAACACCGCGCTGCCCGCGACGAACACGTTCGCGCCCGCGGCGGCGCAGCCCGCGATGGTCTTCGCCCCGATGCCGCCGTCCACCTCGATCTCGCACGCCGGGTTGTGAACGGCGGTCAGCGCTTTGAGCTTGCGGAGCCGTTCGAGGCTCTCGGGGATGAACGCCTGCCCGCCGAACCCCGGGAACACGGTCATGCAGAGCGCCAGGTCGATGTCCTTCAGGTACGGTTCGATGCGCTCGACGGGCATGTCCGGGTTGAACGCCAGACCCACCTTCTTGCCCAGCGCCTTCTTGATGTGCTCGACCATCGGCCGCGGGTCCGGCAGCACCTCCAGGTGAACGATGAGGGTGTCCGCGCCGGCCTTCACGAACCCGTCCAGAAACCGGCCCGGGTCCTCGACCATCAGGTGGACTTCCAGCGGGACCGTGGTGACCGGCCGGAGCCCCTCGACCACGACCGCGCCCATGCTCAGGTTCGGGACGAAGTGCCCGTCCATGACATCGACGTGGATGCGGTCGGCGCCGGCTTTCGTGACCTCGCGGACCAACTCGCCGAGCTTCGAGAAGTCGGCCGCCAGAATGGAAGGTGCGATCATGTGAGTGGCCGGGTTCGTGTTCGGGGCGGCGCGGGGCTGCAAACCGCCCCCCGAAAACAGTACACAATCAGCACGAAACACCAACCACGAAACGCCAAACACCCCAAGCGATGCCGAGATTTCCGATCGCACGCGCGCTCATCCGGTTCGCCGGCCGCGCCCGCCGTAACTGGCTCGACCGCCACCAAACCCCCGCGAACTTCTGGATACACATGCTGGGTATCCCGCTCGCGTTCGCGGGCGTCCCGCTGCTGTTCCTCGCCGAATGGTACTGGGGCGCGGGGGCGATCGTTCTGGGGTACTTCCTGCAATGGGTGGGGCACCGGATCGAGGGGAATGATGTCGGGGAGTTCATCCCGATCAAGCGACTGCTGGGGCAGCCGGTGGTGGCAATCGCCCCGCAGCACCGGCCCCTGAGCGAGACCAAGGCGTGAGCGAACGCGAGGCACTTTGGGGCGCGGTCTGTGAGCACCCGGAAGAGGACACGCCGCGTGTCGCGCCCGGAGGTCGTTCGGTGGGCACTCGTACCAGATTCAATTGAAGAGTGACTGCATTCTGTAGCCGGCCTCTGCGAGGCCGGTGCGATACGACCGATGTCGCACCGGCCTCACAGAGGCCGGCTACAGAATGCGGTGTGGATGCGGATCAATCAGATTCGGCATCACACCAACGCGCGACAGAGGGGCCAAGAAGAGTTTGACAGGATCAACAGGATCAACAGGATAAACAAGATTTCAAATTGATCTGTATTCATCCGGTTTATCCTGTCAAAAACTGTCTTCTCGACGACAAGACACGAGTTGTCGCGCCCGGTCGGCTCGTAGGCAACCGGGCGCGATAACTCGCTACCCGGAGTGACTCTGCGGCGGCTACCGGATCAGGTTCGTGGCCGTTTGGATCACCTCGCTCTCGAACTGTAGCCGGCCCCTGTGTGGCGGTGGTAAACGGGTGGGGTCGCCCGGCCGCTGCAAGCTGGCTACAGAACACAGATGCGCTCCAACCGGAGTCAGATGCGCGCGGCTCTTATTCTCATTCAAGATCATTCGCCATAAGTTGTTACGGCGTAACGGCAATGGGCCGGTTGTCTGGGCGACATTCGCTCCACCCAAGGGGCAGAGGAAAACGGAGAAGTGTTGCGCGTTCTGCGTTCCGTTACGGTTTACGAATTCCGCAATTCGCATTCTGATAGTTCCGCCCTGCGCGTTCGGGTGTAGAATCTTTACGATGGCAATGCGGGATGTGTTGGAATCGTCCGGAGAACGGGATGCCGGTAACGCAGGCCACGCCGGAGGAGATCGCCGCGGCGAACGAGCGGCTCCTGAACGCGACCCCACAAGACGTGCTCCGCTGGGCGAGTGACCGCTTCTCGCCGCGCCTGCTGATGGCGACCGCGTTCGGTGCGGAAGGGTGCTGCCTGATTCACATGCTGGCGGAGATCCAGCCGAACGCCCGGATCATCAACCTCGAAACCGGCTACCAGTTCCCCGAAACGCTGGAACTGCGCGAGCGGATCAAGGCCCGTTACGGCACCGAGGTCGAGTACATTTACCCGGAACAGACCGTCGCCGATTACGAGGCCGAGCACGGCGGGCCGCTGCACCAACTCCGCCCGGACCAGTGCTGCCACGACCGCAAGATCCTCCCCCTCCGGCGCGCGGTCGAGCGCATCGACCCGCTCGCCTGGATTTCGGCGATCCGCAAGGACCAGACGGCCGATCGTGGGAAGGCGGCGGTGGTGCAGTGGGACGCGAAGTTCTCGCTGGTCAAACTCAACCCGCTGCTGAACTGGACCAAGAAGGACGTGTGGGGCTTCATCCACAAGCACGACGTGCCGTACAACCCGCTCCACGACCGCGACTACCCGAGCATCGGGTGCTGGCCCTGCACCCGCCCGGTGGCGCCGGGCGAGGACGAGCGCGCCGGCCGCTGGGCGGGCAAGGCCAAGAAGGAGTGCGGGCTGCACGTCATCGAGGTCAAGGACGGGGAAGGGATCTAGTTTCGGGTGAGGATGAGGGGCAGGAACGTGAGAGCGCCGGCCGCTCCCGTTCGGCCCCTCGCGCTTCACTTCTCACTCCTTAGTGACGCTATGCTTTTTTCCGCTCGTGCCGAATACGCGTGTCTGGCGATGCTGGAACTGGCCGCCCATTACGGCGACCCGAAGCCGGTGCGCCTGACGGACATCGCGAACAAGCACGGGATCTCGTCCCCGCGCTTCCTGGTGCAGATCCTGATCCAGTTGAACAAGGACGGGCTGGTGACCAGCACCCGCGGGGCGGCCGGCGGGTACCACATCGCGCGGGCGCCGTCGGCGATCACCCTGGCCGACGTGATCGCCGCGGTGGAGGGGACGGAGCAGGCCGGGACGCGGACGAAGGCCCGCAAGCCCACGTCGCCGCTGGCTGCCGCGCTCGACGACGTGTGGGACCGCGTCCGCACCGCGCACGAAGACTTCCTTCTGAAACAGGCCGCGATTCTCAAGTCCACGACGCTCGCTCAACTCGTCGATTCCGGCGAGCCGCTCCAGTACGTGATTTGATTGTGCCGGCCGTCCGTTCCTGTTTTGAGTGTGGCCCGCTCGCTCCGCGAGCGGTGCGTCGGGTGTCATGAACGGCTCGGCCGGAGCTATTTCTGGTTGTGTGGGCCGGGATGGAATAGCTGGCCCATAGAGGCAGAAGATGAGACGGTTGTTGTGAAGTGTGCGCGGGTTGACCGATTTCGCAACCGTTAGAGGCAGAAGATGAGACGGTTGTTGTGAAGTGTGCGCGGGTTGACCGATTTCGCAACCGTCCGTGCATCGCGACCGCTCGCGGAGCGAGCGGGCCACACTCAAGACAAGATGCCCTCGGTTTTCAGCCCGCGCAGACCGGCGTCGGTTCGGACGGGGCGGGCGCTTGCGGTAACTCGCGCGGCCCCTTCGTGTTGTCCAGCACGTACTTCTGGAAGTGGTACACGCGCTCCTCGCGCGTCCCGATCACCCCCGGGAACGGGCTCGCCTCCATCCCGCGCTGGATGCCCAGGTAAATCGACCCGTCCTCGGCGAACACCTTCTTCCCGATGGCCGTCGCGATCGACTTCAGGGTGCGGTACAGGCCCCACGCCAGCGGGTTGGTGCGCGTCCCGCGGAGCGTGAAGAAGATGCACCGGTAGCGGCACGTCGTCGGGCCGGTGGGGAACACGCACTGCATCATCCGGAACGAGTCCAGCGAGCTGCCGGTCGCGTGCGGGTGCAGCACGCGGTGCCAGTACTCGTTCGTCACCGGCTGGCCCATGCGCCGGACCATCCACGCCTGCGCGCGGCCGGCGAAGTCGTTCGGCGGTACCGTTTTGAACCACGTGGACCGGTCCGAGAGCGTGTGCCACACGTTCTCTTCGGGCGGGAACTCCTTGAACGTGTGCGGGTGAACCTCGGGGATGTGGTACGACTCCAGCGAGTTCTCCAGCACCACCTTCCAGTTGCACGCGAAGTCCTTCTCCCACGTCGCCGCGTGCCGGTACGCGCCGCCGTAGTCCTGCCACGCGTCCCACACCGGCGCGAGCCACTCGCGCAGGCTCGGGCCGCTCGCGCTGAAGTTCACGAACACCAGGTCGCCGCAGGTGTCCACGCGGAACGCTTTCAGGCACGAGTTCTCGCGGTCCCACGGGCGGAACACCTTCGCGTCCGGGATCTTGCCGGTCCCGCCGTCCTTGTTGAACTCCCACCCGTGGTACTGGCACCGGAGCTTCTCGGCGTGCCCGCGGGGCTTCTCGGTGAGTTTGCTGTGCCGGTGCGGGCAGACGTTCAGAAAGGCCCGCCGCTCGCCGTCGAAGTTGCGGATGATGAACGGGGTTTCGAGCAGGTCGAGCGTGACGAAGTCGCCGGGCCGGGCGAGGTCGCTCGTGGTCGCGACCGGGTGCCACGCCGGCTGGAACAGGTGCCGCAGTTCCGCCCGGTACTGCTCTTCGGACGTGTAATGGTGCGGCCGCAGGAGGTGCTTGAGGTGGTGTTGGTTGGTGAACATCGCGGCGCGTCTGGGGGATTTAGGCAAACGGGGGCGACAGATCCTCTTGTTGGGTTTACGAGAACGTCTCGCGGGATGCAAACGGTCCAAAAGTTACACCCGCCGGCATCAGCAGGCGGGTGGGGCAACTCAACGTCGGGAAATCACCGGCTCACTTGCCGGGCACTTTGACCGTGAAGCGGTCGATTTGGTAGGTCTTGCCGGGGCCGTCGAGCCACTTCACGAACGCCTCTTTCGTCTTCGTGATGAAGTCCTCGCCGGGCTTCACCATCGGGAACGTCCAGCCGTCCTTGTCGTTCAGCCCGAGCATGCTGAACGACTGGTACGCCGTGAGCCCGCTCGCCTCGGCCTTCCAGTCGGCTTCGGCCAGCGTCTTGAGTAGGAGCGCGCTCTCGTCCGCGGGCACCTTGGCGATCGTGGCTTCGCCGCCCCCCTCGGGGTACGCCCGGTACTTGGCGACGAGGACGTTGGCGGCCAGGGTGCGGTCGGCCGCCTGATCGGCCTTCAGGGCTTTCATCGGATCGGCCAGCGCCGCGGCGGCCTTTTTCGCTTCCGCGACGCGGTCTTTGTAGTCCGCGGTGTCGGCCAGGATGGGGCTCAGCATCGGGGTGATGGTGTAGAAGTCCCCGGTGGGGTGCTTGACGAGGAAGAACAGCCCTTCCGCGTCCACGGTCGGGCGGAACGGGGACAGGCCGCCGCGGCGCGGCGGGGCCGGGGCGTCGATGTTGGTCCCGGTCGGCTCGAACCCGACCTTGATGTGCGTCACCTCGCCCGCCCCGATGAGGGGCGTCTCGACCTTCACCACCGCGACCCGGTACGACACCTTCTCCTTCGCGCCCGGCTCGGCCGGCACGAGGGCGGGTTCCTTCTCGATGGCCGTCACCTTGCCGACCACGACCGCGTTAGCGCGGGCCAGCTTCTCCAGCGGCGTGAACATGCGGACGCGCTTGGCTTCCGCCGGGGTCACGAGCAGCAGCGCGGCGAGCGCCGCGACGAACAGCGTGCGGATCATGTAAATACCCCGGAGCGGGGCTCCTATGCTTGTTACTTTTTCGGGACCAGCTTCTTGACCCGGTAGTCTTTGCCGGGGCCGTCGAGCCACTTCACGAACGCCTCTTTGGTGAGCGCGTTGAAGTCCACCGGCGGTTGGCCCGGTTGCGGGCGCGGGAACGCCGGCTGCGCCCACCCGTCCTGTTCGCTCAGCCCGAGCTGGTAGAACGCGTTGATCGGGTTCGCGAAGACATCCGCGCCCGGGGCGGGACGCACCTTGTTGCTCCAGTCCGCTTCGACGAGGGCTTTCAGGATCAGCTTGCTCTCGTCGGCTGGGATCGCCGCCTGTTCGACCTCGCCGCCGAAATCCGGGTAGGACCGGTACTTGGTCACCATCGTCGTGGCGGCGAGCAGCCGGGTTTCGGCCTTATCGCTCTTGAGGGCCTTCATCGGGTCGGCCAGCACCCCGGTCACCTTCTTGACCGCTTCGAGTTCCTTCTTCCCGGCGTCGGTCTTGATGTCGACCGGCAGGCTCATGTTCGGGATGATGTAGAAGTCGGCGGACGGGTGCTTGGTCAGGAAGAACAGCATCTCCTGACCCTCTTTCAGCTCAGGAACCTGGAACCCGGGGCGGATGGGGCGAATGGGCCGGACGCCGGGGCCGCCGGGCGGGGCCGGAACGGGGGCCGGTTGCGGGGGCTGCGTGCCGATCTTGATGTGTGTGAGGTTGTCGGCGCCGGCCAGCATCGATTCGATCTTCACGACCGCGACCCGGTACGTGACCTTTTCCTTCGCGCCCGGGAACGGCGGGACCGCTTCAACGGTGTCCTTTTCGATCGCCGTGACCTTCCCGACCACGACCGCCTCGGCCGTGATGGCACGCTGGGGGGCCGGGCGGATGGCGATCATGAGGGCGTCGGTCGAGCCGACGCCGAGCACCAGAGCGGCGGTTGCGAGCAGGAACTTCCGCATTTCGTTGAGCCTGAGAAAGGTGAGAGCGACATCTGGGCTTCTCGATTCCGGACGATACGGCGGCCGAAAAAGTTGGGGCGCAGGCGAAAATCGGCCGTATTGTCGCGGGCCGGGGCGGGGAAGGGTTAAGAAAAAACGTGTCAGGCCATTGAACGGGCCGCGCGACGTGTTTACGCTGACAGCAAGATCGCACCCCGCGTGGGTCGGTCTCCCGGCCGCCCGGTGGTGTCCCCGCACCGCCGGGCGGTGTTCTTTAGTAATGCGGAATGTGGAATTCGGAATGCGGAATTGAAGACAAAGTGCGGAGCGTATTTTGGCTCTTCTCTGTCTCTTTAATTCCGAATTCCGAATTCCGCACTCCGAATTTCTCAGCTCAGTCGGTCCCGGGGGCGGTCATCTTCTCGGGCCGGACGATCTGATCGAACTTCTCGGCGGTGAGCGGGCCGGTCCCGTCCTTGAGCGGCGGCGCGAGCTTGATCGCCTCGGCGCGGAGCGTGGTGCCGTTGTGGTGCGCGGTCTTCGCGATCTTGGCCGCCGCGTCGTACCCGATGTGCCGGTTTAGTGCGGTCACCAGCATCAGCGACTCGTTCACGATCCGGGCGATGGTCGCGCGGTTGGCGTCGATCCCCTTGCGCACCTTGCCGCCGGCCCTGGGGGCGATCTTCGACTGATCGACTTCCACCATCCCGCTGTCCTTGCCGACGACGTACTCGAGCGCCTCGTAGTCGGTCTCGGGCATGTCCGCGGCGCAGTGCTCGCGGAAGCTCCGACAGGCGTCCGTCAGGAGCCGGACGGAGTGCAGGAAGTTGTGGATCAGCACCGGCTTGAACACGTTCAGCTCGAAGTTCCCCTGCGACGCCGCTAGGCCCACCGCGAGGTCGTTGGCGATGACCTGCACGCACACCATCGTCATCGCTTCGGACTGGGTCGGGTTCACCTTCCCGGGCATGATCGACGAGCCCGGCTCGTTCTCGGGGATGGTGAGCTCGCCGAGGCCGCACCGCGGGCCGCTCGCGAGCCAGCGGACGTCGTTGGCGATCTTCATCAGGGCCGTGGCGAGCGTCTTCAGCGCGCCCGACGCGAAGGCCAGCGGCTCGTGCCCCGCGAGCGCCTGGAACTTGTTCGGCGCGGTGACGAACGGCAGCTTGGTGAGGTCGGCGATCTGCTTCGCGACGCGGACGGCGAACTCCGGATGCGCGTTGAGCCCGGTGCCGACGGCGGTGCCGCCGAGCGCGAGTTCGTACAGGAACGGCAGCGCCTTCTCGACCGCCGCGATGCCGTAATCGAGCTGCGCGACGTACCCGCCGAACTCCTGGCCCAGCGTCAGCGGCACCGCGTCCATGAGGTGGGTGCGGCCGATCTTCACGATGTCGGCGAACTCGGCGGCCTTCGCGGCGAACGTGTCGCGGAGCGCCCGCACGCTCGGCACCAACTCGTGAACGAGCTCCTCCGCGGCGGCGATGTGCATGGCCGTCGGGAAGGTGTCGTTGGACGACTGCGACATGTTCACGTCGTCGTTCGGGTGGACCGGCTTCTTGCTGCCGAGCACCCCGCCGGCCATCTGGATGGCGCGGTTCGAGATCACCTCGTTGACGTTCATGTTGGTCTGCGTGCCGCTGCCGGTCTGCCACACGCGGAGCGGGAAGTGGTCGTCGAGGTACCCGGCGATCACCTCGTCCGCGGCGTCGGCGATCAGCTTGCACCGGTCGGCGGGGAGCAGCCCGAGGGCGCTGTTGGTGAGCGCGGCGGCCTTCTTGAGCGTGCCGAACGCGCGGATCACGGCGCGGGGCATGGTGTCGGCGCCGATCGCGAAGTGCGTGAGCGAGCGGGCGGTCTGCGCACCGTAGAGGCGGTCGGCGGGGACGCGGATGTGCCCCATGCTGTCGGTTTCGAGGCGGTACTCGCGCATCGGCGTGCGGTTCCTGTGCTGGAGACGAGCGGGAATTGCGGGTATTGTAGAAGCCGGAGGCCGACGACACCCGCGCTCACGGTGCCGCCCATGTCCGAGAAGAAGGTGAGCGAACCGAGCGACCGGCTCGGGCAAGCGGACAAGGGGACGAAATCATGAGCCTTTACGGGTTACTGGCCCTCCAGTTTTGTATCTGCGCAGTCGTTGTGGCCGTCGGGTTGCGGACCGTGCGACAGACGCGGAACGAGATCGAGGCGAATATCGCACGTCGCGCGAAACGAGACGAGGAGCACAAGCGATTCCTCGCCCAACTTCAGGAAGCGGCGGCACACCCGGAACTGCCCGTGAGCCAGTTCGTCACCGCGTGGGCGAAGCCGTCGGTGCTCCGGCTCACGCTCGATCTGACCGACCCTGACTTGGTGGTCGATGTCGGGCGCTTGGCGCGGGACTCTGAGCGCCTCCTCGCAGGGCTGGGCGAATATGAAGTCAAGCTCGGCGGGCGGGGGTTAATCTTCACGGAGGCAAAAGCGGCTCCGGGGCAAGTGGTATTCACGTTGACGCCGGCAGACCTGAACGGCGCGGATCTACGCATCAAGGAAGTGGCCGAAGCGCTTAACGCTACATTCGATCCGTTAACACGACGGCGCGAACAGCTTCCGAGTTTCGGTAGCTTGCCGGCCGAGGTGTCCGGTGCTCACGCCAGCCCGTTGGCCGCATGATCCGAAAGGGGCTGTTCCGCGCCCGAGGAACCAACTCTGCCCACGGAAGACGAAATTCGCTGAGGGGCGTTTGAAGCAGGACCGCGGCCAAACTCACCCGCACAGGTATCGTTGTGGCCGTGAAGGTGATGGAAGCGGCTCCTGTTCCGAAATAACGCTGCGCGCCCGCGGCGTCTTTACACCGCTCGCGCCGTTTCACGTGCGCCGCGCCGGCGCTCCTTTCGTAGCCCGTCGAGCACGGGTGCAGTCCACCCGGATCGTGTGCCGCGTAGCGCCGGCGCATCGCCTCGCGGTTGCGGCGATGCCCGCTCCCGGGCGGGCGCGGCTCGTCGAAACGTGCCGCACAACCACGGCCGCCTGCTTGGTAGGGCCGATTTGGCCGTTGCCTCAACCCGTCACGTCGCACACAATGGCAGCCCCACCTGACCCCTTTCGAGGCGCTGCTTTATGCTCCGCGTTCGCGTCGCACTCTTCCTCCTCGGGCTCATCAGCGTTCTGCCGCCCGCCGCGGCACAGCCGGCGCCCGTGAAAGCGCACACCGCTCTGGTCCATGCGGTCGTGGTGTCCCCCGACGGCAAGACGCTCGCCACCGCCGGGTTCGACAATGTCGTCAAACTGTGGGGCGTCGGCCCCGACGGCGCGCTCACGGAGCGCAAGGTCGCGCTCACCGGACACGTCGGGCCGGTGTACGCCGTCGCGTTCCACCCCACCGACGCCAAGCTCGTCGCCACCGCCAGTCAGGACAAGACCGCCAAGATCTGGGACCTCACCGACGGAAAGTCCAAGGTCGAGTTGAAGGGGCACGCCGACATCGTGGACGCCGTCGCGTTCAGCCCGGACGGCAAGACCCTCGCCACGGCCGGGGCGGACAAGACCGTCCGGCTGTGGAACCCGACCGACGGCAAGGAACTCAAGAACCTCGGCGCCCACGACGGCTCGGTGTACAGCCTCGCGTTCAGCCCGGACGGGAAGCTGCTCGTGTCCGCCGGGGCCGGAAAGGATAACCTCGTGAAGGTATGGGACGTTAAAGGCCAAAAGGAGGTCACGCAACTGAAGGGGCACGAGCAACCGGTCACCTCGGTCACGTTCGCGGGTAACGACATGATCGTCACCGCATCGATGGACCGTACCATCCGGACCTGGACCACGAAAGACGTTGCCGAGCCGAAAAAGGACGTGCCCGAACCCAAGAAGGAGGCCAAGGAGCCGAAAAAGGACGCCAAGGACTCCAAGAAGGACGCCGAACCGAAGAAGGACGGAAAGGACAAAAAGGATGCCAAGGAACCGAAGGACGCCAAGGAGCCGAAAGAGGCTAAGGAGTACAAGGACCCGAAAGAGCTGAAGAAGTTCGGGCCGACCTCGGACGACCCCTACGCGATTGCGTGGTCGGAGAAGACGAAGACGCTGGCGGTGTGCGGCTACTCCGGACAGGTTACGCTGTGGGGGCTCGATTCGGACAAGCCGCGGCTGACGAAGGCGGTCAAGTCGCCCGGCTATTGCGTCGCGTTCACCGCGGACGGAGCGGGGGTGTTCACCGGCCACGACAACGGGACCGTCGCGTTCACTCCCACCGGGAAGTAGGTGGCGGCGGCGGTTCGACCGCGCGGGGCGCGGCCGGGGGCGGTTGCGGGAGCGGGTCGCGTGCGAACCACACGGCGCGGCTCCCGCGCAACAGCGGGTCGTTCGCATAGGGTTTCGCGGCGAGCCCGCACCCGGTAGTCGCGAGCCCGGCGCAGAGCGCCGCGAAGCGCACGGCTGATCGCATTCAAAGACCCCGCGCTGGAACTACTCCTTTATCGGCGCGCCGGGTTGCGGCAGTTGAACCGGACTGACGAGCGGGCGCGGTTCAGTCCGCGAGCCCGAACCGGCACTCGCGGAGCTGTTCCAGCGCTTCGGCGGCGGCGAACGCGGTCTCCGCGTCGCTCGATTCGGCCGCGGTTTCGAGGTCGGGCCACAGCCACGTGAGCTCTTCCGTCGCGATCCGGGCGGCGGTCTCCTGTCGGATCGTCCCTTCCTCGCTCACCAGCCCGGCGGCCACCTCCGCAAGGGCCGAGCGGACCCCCAGTCGCGCCAGCGCGTACACGGCCGCGCCGCGGGTGCGGGCGTCCGGGTCGGTGCGGGCGGTTCGGAGGGCGCACACGACGCGGCCCGGGGCGAACGGCGCCCACCAGCCCAGAGAAGAGAGCCGACCGCGGCGGCCCGGAGCGCCGGATGCGCGGCGGTCGCACTTTGCAGGAGCGCTTGCTCGGCCTCGTAACACGGGTGCCCTTTGAGGGCCGTCAGCGCGATGACGGCACGGCCGCGGTGCCGCGCCGCCCGCGCGAGCCGGACCGCCTGACCCGCGAGCGCCGGGCCGACCACCGCCGACCGCGACCACCGCAGCGCCCGAATGGCGTCGCCCCACCACGCGGCGCGGCGGTTCGGCGGGTGGGGGAACAGCGGGGCCACGTCCGCCCGCAGGTCGTTCAGACAGCGGAGCGCCGCGACCTGCTCGTCCGCGCTCGCGTGCGGGAACCGATCGAGCAGCCGTCCGCTCGCGCCGCCGAGCCAGACGCGCCGGAGCTCGTTCGCTGCCACGAGCCGCGCGGCCTGGGCTCCCGCCCGGGCACGCGCGTCGGGCGGGAGCACCCGCGCCCAGTGCCCCAACCGTCGTGCGAGCCGCTCGGCTTCGATCACCGCGGCGGTCGCCCAGGGGTCGGCGGACCGCGCGCTTGTGCGGTCCGTCACTTCCGCGAGCCGGTCGCCCAGCCCCGCGCGCACGAGCGCCGCGATCTCGGTCCCGCCCCGGCGGGCGGCCCGCGCCGCCGTCACCAGCGCGGCCCGCGCGCGGTCGCCAACGGCCGTGGTCGGGTGGCGCAGTGCGGCGGCGAAGTTCGCGAACGTGACCGCCTCGATCGCCAGCAGGTCCCCCTGTGCGGACCCGGCCGCCGCTGCCGCACACCGCAGCACCGCGGGGAGCGCCTCGGTGCGCCCCAGCCGCCGGAGGGCGGACGCCACATCGACCCAGTACCACGACTGCTCGCCCCGGTCGCCGGTGAGCGACGTGCGGAGCAGCCGTTCGAGTATTCGTGCCCCCTCAGGGGTACCCAGCTCGGCGAGGGCGCGGACCCGGACGGCGAAGTCGAGGCCCGGCCGGAACTCGCGGCTGACGAGGTCGTCTCGGCCGGCGGTGAGCAGCTCGCGGAAGTGTGATTTCGTTCGCTCGCAGGCGGTTTCGCCGAGCATACCGCCGGCTAGAAGGTGGCGGTGCTGCCGGTCCACCGCCGCCACCAGGGGGCGCGGCACGACCCGGCGCGGGAGCAGCCACCGCCGGGGGCGGGGCCGCCGGCAGGCCAGCCACGCCAGCCCGACCGCCGCCATGACCAGGACGAGCGCGCCGTACATCATCGGCCGTGACTCACTCGCGGACGTGCCCGTCGCCGGTGACGACGAACTTGTAGGTCGTCAGCTCGCGCAACCCGCACGGGCCGCGCGCGTGAAACTTGTCCGTGCTGATACCGATTTCTGCGCCCAACCCCAACTCGAACCCGTCGTTGAAGCGCGTGCTGGCGTTCACCATGACCGCGGCCGAATCGACCCGGCGGGTGAACGTCCGGGCCGCGCCGATGTCCCGCGTCACGATCGCGTCCGTGTGGTGCGAGCCGTAAGTCGCAATGTGGTCCACCGCTTCGTCGAAACCGGCGACCACTTTAACCGAGAGGACGAGGTCCAGGTACTCGGTCCGGTAATCGTCCTCGGTCGCGGCCCGCGCGCCCGGGACCCGGCGGCACGTTTCCGGGCACCCGCGCAGCTCGACGCCCTTGGCCTGAAGCGCCGCCGCCGCGCGCGGCAGGAACTCGTCGGCCACGCCGGCGTGAACCAGCAGGCACTCGGCCGCGTTGCACGTACCGGGGCGCTGGCACTTGGCGTTCACGATGATGCGCTCGGCAACCGCGAGGTCGGCCGCGGCATCGACGTACACGTGGCACACGCCGTCGAAGTGCTTGATGACCGGCATACGGGCTTCCGCCGCGACGCGCTGGATCAGCGACTTCCCGCCGCGGGGGATGGCCAGGTCGATCAGGTCGCTCATCGCGAGCAGGTGGCCGACCGCTTGGCGGTCCGTGGTCGGTACCACTTGGACCGCGTCCGCGGGGAGCCCCGCGCGGAGCAGTTCGTTACTCAGGAGGTGGTGCAGGGCGGTGTTCGAGTGCAGGGCCTCTTTGCCGCCGCGGAGGATGACCGCGTTGCCGCTCTTCACGCACAGCGCCGCGGCGTCGGCGGTGACGTTCGGGCGCGACTCGTAAATGAAGAACACCACGCCGAGCGGCACGCCGACCTTGAGCACCTGGAGCCCGTTCGGTCGCTCGGTCGCTTCGCGCACCTCTCCGATGGGATCGGGGAGCGCCGCGACCTGGCGCAACCCCTCTGCGGCCGCAGCGATGCGCTTCGGGTTGAGCGTGAGGCGGTCGATCGCCGCGGCGTTCAGCCCGAACCCGGGCGCCGCGGCCACGTCGTTCGCGTTCGCCGCGAGCAACTCGTCCTGGCGCGCGAGCAGCGCGTCGGCGGCCGACAGCAGCCACCGGTTCTTGGCGGCGGTCGGTACGGTCGCCAGCACGCGGGACGCGGCCCTGGCCCGCCGGGCGAGGCCGAGGCAGAGGGCGGACAAATCGTCGGGCGCGAGCGTGCTCGCGGGGAGAGCGGCGGCCACGGTGAAATCGCCTCAGCGCGTGTGTTGGTCGATGGCGTCGAGCAGGACGGCGGCGTCGCGGGCGCCCCTCACGTCGTGGACGCGGAGGACGTGGGCGGCGCCGCGGGCCGCCGCGAAACACCCGACGGCCAGTGAACCGGGGTCGCGTTCGGTTAACTCGCGCCCGCAGAGCTTTCCGATGAACCCTTTGCGGGACACCCCCAGACACACCGGACGACGGAGGGCCGCGACCGTGTTCAGGTTCGCAAGCAGGGTGAGGTTGTGCTCCAGCGCCTTCCCGAACCCGATACCGGGGTCGAGGCACACCCTTTCTGGAGGGATACCGGATTCGCCCAGCACCCGCAACCTCTCTTGCAAGTAGTCGGCGACCTCTGCGACGACGTCGCGGTACTGCGGGTTGTGCTGCATTGTGGCCGGCTCGCCCCGCATGTGCATCACAACCACGCCGGCGCGGAACTCGCGCGCGACCGTAACCATCGCCGGATCGCGGAACCCCGCAACGTCGTTGACGATCGCCGCTCCGGCCCCCAGGCTCGCGCGTGCGACCTCGGCCTTCATCGTGTCCACGGAGAGCGGCACGTCCGCCCGCTGCGCCAGCTCCGCGACGACGGGCACCACCCGCTGCAACTCGTCCGCGAGAGACACGGGCGCCGCCCCCGGGCGTGTGGATTCGCCGCCGATGTCGAGGATGTCGGCGCCGTCACGGACCAGTTGTAAGGCGTGCGCAACGGCCGCAGACGGGTCGAAGAACCGCCCGCCGTCGGAGAAGCTGTCCGGGGTGACGTTGACGATCCCCATCACCAGCGGGCGCCGCCCGAAGTGAATGACGCGATCCCGGAGGTGCCACACGAGAGGAGACATTACAGAAGAGTTGTATCCGCGGGCGGCCCCGGTGGGCCGGGGCCGCCCGCGGACCGGTCCGACTTACTTGACCTTCTTGGCGAGTTCGGCCTCGATCGCCTTCGTGACCTCGGGGGCGTCCGGCTTGGTCTGCGGCTTGAAGCGCGCGACCACGTGGCCGTCGCGGCCGACCAGGAACTTCTCGAAGTTCCAGCTCACCTGCTCGACCTTGCCGTCTTTGTTCGGGGTGGCCTCGACGAGGGTCTTGTACAGCGGCACCTGCTTGTCGCCCTTCACCACCACCTTCGACAGCATCGGGAACGTGACCTTGTACTTGGTGTTGCAGAACTTCTTGATTTCGGCGTCGGTGCCCGGCTCCTGGGAGCCGAACTCGTTGGCCGGCACGCCGATCAGCACGAGCCCGTCCTTCTCGTACTTCTCGTACAGGCTCTGGAGGGCGGTGTACTGCGGGGTGAGGCCGCACTCGCTGGCGACGTTCACGAACAGCACCACCTTACCTTTGTACTTCGACAGCTCGATGTCCTTGCCGTCGATGTCCTTCAGGGTGTAGTCGAGCGGGCTCACCTTTTTGTCCTCCGCGTGACCGACGAGTGCGAACCCGGCAACGGCGGCGACGGCCGCGACGAACAGCGCCTTCATGCGAAACCTCGGGTGTGGGGCGAAGCGGGCGGTGCCTAGTGTAGACGGCGCGGCCGCCCGGTGCTATTCACGGCCGCGGAATCCGTTCGGCTCAACGCGGGGGCGCGGGATGAACCATCGGTTGAAACGGGGCGTGGTCGCGGTGGCGCTGGTCGCGTGCGCGCCCGGTTGCAGCAACGCCCCGGTGGCGGGGTTCCTCGACAACTGCTTCCCGAGCAAGGTGCGGGCGGACGGGGCGCCGAACCCGGGGCCGTCGGTGCAGCCGGGCGGGGACGGCGGACTGCCCAAAACCAAGGACGACGACAAGCTCCCCCCGCCGGACTTCGGCCCGAAGCCGTGAGGTGCCGTGTTCGGTTCTGCGGGGAGCGGTCGTGGCGTTCGCGGCGCTACGCCCTCGAACTTCATTTTGGGGCGGGGTATCTCGTTTGGGCGAGCTATCTCGACCGGTATCCGCCCGATTCGGTGTGCTGAGCCTCCGGCACGAGGATCACCCGATGATCGCCCGACAGTTTCTGGTCGATCACCTCGAAGGGATCGCCTATTACGGTAGTTTGGTCGCGGCCGTTCCGGGCGCCGCGGCCCTTGGCCTTGTGCTGTTCAGGTGGTCATGGCTCAGCAAGCGGTATCGTGAGTACTGGGCCAAATGTGCGGTCGCCAGTTTCCGAGCGGTTGCGGCGCTCTCGGCGGTCGTTTCCAAGTTCGCCCTACCGACCCCCGGAGCGGCGGCTTGGGAGCAACCGTGGGTTTCGACCGTCGTTATTGCCGGGCTCGGTTACTTGTTTTGGGAACTCGTTGGCGCCCTCGGCGACCATAAGGCCAAACTGGCAAAAGAGAAGATCGCAGCCGATTACCAAACAGAAATCTGCGACTTGCGCCAGGACCGCGATGAGGCAGAATATCAAGGAATACGCCTCGGTTGGTTACTGGCGCAGTTGCGCAACCTCACCAACGATAAGCGGCAACGGATACGACGGGTGGTGCAGCAGACCGCGGGGGCACGGCCCTCGGTTCAGCACGCGCGGGCCGGACTCGACCCCGAAGGCCAGATTCAGTTTCTTTTCGAATGCCTCGCGTTACTGTTCCGAATGCACGCCATTCATGAGGACAGTAGTCGGCACAACCAGAACTTCCGGGTCGGGCTTTTTGCCGAGCGGGATGGCCGGTTGGTGCCGCTTGCCGCCTTCGACTTGGTGTCCCGCAGCCACAACCCGTTTTCCTCCTACACCCAATACGCCGACCGCTATCGCATCGATAACGGTACCGATCCCGCTCACGCCGTCCGGTGTGTGCGTGAAGGCCGAACCCTCATCGTGCCGGACTGTGCAAGTGAGCCCGGCTTTTATTTCCACGAGCGACAGCCAAGTTACCTGCGGTCGATGATCGCGCACCCGCTGGAAGGCTTTTGCCCAGACGGCTTCAACCCGGCTCTCGCTGCTCTTCTCGTGGACACGGACGCGGTCAATTTTTTCCAAGAAAATGACCGAGAAATGCTTGAACTGCTCCTCCGCGAGTTTGCGGCGCGGATCAACCTCGAGTATGCTATTCGTGGGTTGACGGGTTAACCCGTCGACCCGCGGCAAAAGGGAGGCTGCGATGAGCGAACCCAAACCGGAACAAAACAAAGAGCAGGCGGTGGCTCTTACGACGGAACGATTGCGAGTGGTTCTCCACGAGGCGCGGAAGGACGAGGCCAAGCTCAGACAGATTTTGGAGATGCAGCGGCTGAAGCGGCGGCAGCGGACCGTGGGCACGAAGTAAGCATGTCCTCCTGTTGGAAACGCTCGACGCCCCGGCCTTCTGCGACCGGGGCGTCGAGCGTTTCCGGTGAACCCGGCCTTGAGTGTGAGATCGGGGCCGGTGTCGAACGCACGGCCCGTTGGTCTCGCGGGTGCAATGCTTACCGCCGGAGCGCGCGGGACGGGCGCATGTTGTCCTTCGGCGAGTAGTCCCACACGATGTCGCCGCTCGTGTCCACCTCGATCACCTTCCCGGGCTGCCCCTGCAATGTGGCCAGGTAGGTGATGAGCGTGTGGCCGTTCGGCAGCCGCTGCGCGCACGTGGCGTTGTTCAGGTCGTACTTCCACACCTCTTTGCCGGTCTTCAGGTCGTACTCGGCCACGCGGTTGTACTCGCACACCAGAACCCGGTCGTCGCCGGCCGGGTTCATGCCCTGCTGCTGCTGGGCCCGGGCCAGTGACAGCGGCTTGCCCACCTCTTTGCCGTCTTTACCGGCGAGGCGGAACAGGTTCGTCTGGTTGTTCGCGCCGGTCCACATCGTCACGAACGCGATGTCGCCGTTCGGCAGCCGGCACCCGCCCATGATGTCGTGCTGGCCGCGGGTGAACTGCCACACCTGCTTGCCGTCCTTGTCGCGCACGAGGATCTGGTTGCGGCACACGTACACCACCCCGCCGTCGGGCAGCGGCTCGACGGCGAGCGGTTGGGTGATGTTGGTGGTCTTCACGATGCGGCTCGTGGAGTCGCGCTCCGTCACGCGGTTCATGTTCAGTTCCGCGATCAGGTAGTTGCCGTTCGGCAGCTTCTTCACGTCGGTCGGGAAGCTGAGCTGGTTCACGCCCATCGCGCCCAGGCGGGCCTTCTCCTTTTCGTCCGGGCCGAGCGTGACCACCCGGTAGCGCCCGAAGCTGCCGTCGTACTCGATCACGTCCGTGAACCCGGTGATGCGCGGGTTGAACTCGAACCCCGCCAGGTCGAACGCGCCGGCCCGCTGCTTCCACCACCCGGCCCACGCGTCCCGGGCCTTCGCCAGCGACTCCTGGGACTTGCCGAACTTGGCGTCCGGCCGGGTGTCCCCGGCGGCGAGCAGCAGGAACTCCTCCAACTGCCAGATGCGGCCGCGGGACAGTTGGGGGATCAGGCCGATCAGGTCCGGGACGAACTCCTTTTCGCGGGTGGTGAGCAGCAGCGCCCAGAGCCCGCGGAACTTGGCGTCGGTGTCGGGCTCCTTGCGCACGGCGGCCTTCACCAGCGGGAACGCCTCCTTGATGCGGATGCGTTCGGCGGCGGGGCCGCCCTCGGTCAGGGCGACGTAGGCGGCGGACCGCCGCACCACGAGCTTGTCGTCGAGCGCCTTGAGCAGGGCCGGCTCGGGCGCGCCGGCGCCGGTGACCGCCAGCGCGATCAGGGCGGCGCGGATGTCCTCCGCCACTTCGTCCGTGTCCGCCATCGGGAGGAACCCCAGCATCACCTCCGCGGCGGCCTTCGGCTTGAGCTTGGCCAGCGTGCGGACCGCGGCCGAGGCCACCGCCGAGTGGGGCACCTTTTCCATCCGCTTGAGCGCGAGCCGGGCGCGGTACGCGACCTCCGGGTCGGGGCTCTGCACGGCGGCCTTGAGCGGACCGATGGCCGCGGAGCCGAACTTCTCCACCTCGTCCGTGGCCCGGACGCGCGCCTCGAACTCGTCGGTGCCGAAGCGGGCGATCACCTCGCCGATTTTGCTCTGGTCGTCGTCCGAAAGCGTGCGGGCCTTGAGGTAGGCGAGCAGCGCGTCGGCGTCGGTCGCGGTGAGGCCCGCGGCCTTCAGCGCCGCGTCGTCGCTGAGCTGCGCGCCGGCGGGCGTGGTCGGACCCGCGCCGGGCCGCGCGGGGAGGCGCTTGACCGGGAGCACCGGTGCGTCCTGCCCGGCGATCGGAACGAGCGGCGGCGTGGCGAGCAGCAGCGCGGCGGCGAACGGCATCCCGTAACGGCGCATTGAGGCGGTCTCCGAAGGATCAGGCGCCCTTGTAATTTACGCGAACGGTCCCGGCGCGGGAAAGCATATTTCGGGGGCCGGGCGCGCCCGCGCCGGCGGGCGGGGCGCCGGGACGGCGGGTCGGTAAGACTTTCGTGCCTGCCTTGATTCGCCGCGCGCGCCGGCCTAGAATTCCGCAGATTGCCACCCATCCGCCCGGCTCACACCGGGGCCGTCCGGCCGCCGCGGGACGCTCTCCTTCCACCCGCCCGACCCTCACCGGAACCGCGGACGTCTAACGCCTGGCCCCGGTTGGTGCCGCGACACGGACGGCATATGATGGGGTGGAGCCGCCGCGGGACGGCCGTAGCACAGATTCATCCCCAGTCGCGGGAGACGGCGTCGATGTACGAACGATTCACGGATCGTGCCCGGAAAGTGATGCAGCTCGCCAACCAGGAGGCGCAGCGCTTCAACCACGAGTACATCGGGACCGAGCACATCCTGCTCGGCCTCGTCAAAGAGGGCTCCGGGGTCGCGGCCAACGTGCTCAAGAACCTGGACATCGACCTGCGCAAGATCCGGCTGGAGGTCGAGAAGATCGTCCAGCACGGGCCGGGCGGCGAGCAGGTGGTGATGGGGCGGCTGCCGCACACCCCCCGGGCCAAGAAGGTGATCGAGTACTCGATCGAAGAGGCCCGGAACCTGAACCACAACTACGTCGGAACCGAACACCTCCTCCTGGGCCTCTTACGAGAGCAGGAGGGCGTCGCGGCCCAGGTCCTGATGAACCTGGGCCTCAAGCTCGAAGACGTCCGCGAAGAAGTTCTGAACCTGTTGGGCCATAACATGCCGAACGAATCCGAAGGCAGCAGCGGGCGCGAGGGCGGCGATCGTGGCTCGTCGGAGCGCGCCGGCCGCAACAAGTCCAAGACGCCGGCGCTCGACAGCTTCGGCCGCGACCTGACCGAACTCGCCCGCCAGGGCAAGCTCGACCCCGTCATCGGCCGGCAGGCCGAGATCGAGCGGGTGATCCAGATCCTGAGCCGCCGCCAGAAGAACAACCCCGTTCTCCTGGGCGAGGCCGGGGTCGGCAAGACCGCCATCGTGGAAGGGCTCGCGCAACTGGTCGTGGACCAGAACGTGCCCGAGCTGCTCCGCGACAAGCGGATCGTGGTGCTCGACCTCGCGATGATGGTGGCGGGCACGAAGTACCGCGGCCAGTTCGAGGAGCGCATCAAGGCGGTGATGAACGAGGTGCGGCGGGCGAAGAACACGATGCTGTTCATCGACGAGCTGCACACGCTCGTCGGCGCCGGCGGGGCCGAAGGCGCCATCGACGCCAGCAACGTGCTGAAGCCGGCGCTGGCCCGCGGCGAGATCCAGTGCATCGGGGCCACCACCCTCGACGAGTACCGCAAGTACATCGAGAAGGACGCGGCCCTCGCGCGGCGGTTCCAGGCCATCATCGTCAACCCGCCGTCGATGGCGGAAACGGTCGAGATCCTCAAGGGGCTCCGCGACCGGTACGAGGCGCACCACCGGGTGCAGATCACCGACGGCGCGCTGAAGCACGCGGTCGAGCTGAGCGAGCGGTACATCACCGGGCACTGCCTGCCGGACAAGGCCATCGACGTGATCGACGAGGCCGGCGCCCGCGTCCGCCTGAAGGGCATGACCCGGCCGCCGGACCTCAAGGAGCTGGACGAGAAGATCGAGAAGCTGAACCAGGAGAAAGAAGCCGCGGTCATGGACCAGGACTTCGAGCGGGCCGCCAGCCTGCGCGACCAGTCCGAGAAACTGCGCAAGGAGAAGGAGACCCAGCACAAGCAGTGGCGCGAGAAGGCCAAGGAGACCGACGGCGTCGTGGACGAGGAGGTCATCGCCGAGGTCGTGTCGAAGATGACCGGCGTGCCGCTCCGTAAGGTGGGTGAGGACGAGACCCGCCGGCTGCTGAACATGGAGGCCGAGCTGCACAACAACGTCATCAGCCAGAACGAGGCGATCCACGCCATCGCGAAGGCGGTGCGGAAGAGCCGCTCTGGCATGAAGGACCCGAAGCGCCCGATCGGCAGCTTCATCTTCGCCGGCCCGACCGGCGTCGGCAAGACGCTGCTCGCGAAGCAGCTCGCGAAGTTCATGTTCGGCGGCGAGGAGAACCTCGTGCAGCTCGACATGTCCGAGTACATGGAGAAGCACAACGTGTCCCGGCTGGTGGGCGCGCCCCCGGGCTACATCGGGTACGAGGAGGGCGGCCAGCTCACCGAGAAGATCCGCCGCAAGCCGTACTCGGTGGTGCTGCTCGACGAGATCGAGAAGGCGCACCCGGACGTGTGGAACATGCTGCTCCAGATCATGGAGGAGGGGCGCCTGACCGACAACGTGGGCCGGGTGGTGGACTTCAAGAACACCATCCTGATCCTGACCACGAACATCGGGGCCGAGGTCATCATCGACCAGAACGTGATGGGGTCCGGGTTCACGAAGCACCTCCAGCGCGACACCGAGGTGAGCTACCTGGAGATGCAGAAGAAGCTGAAGGGGCGCATGGAGAAGGAGTTCAAGCCGGAGTTCCTGAACCGGCTGGACGACATCATCGTGTTCCGCAAGCTGACCAACGAGGACCTGAAGCAGATCGTGAACATGGAGCTGTCGAAGGTTGCGAAGCGGCTGTCCGAGAAGGGCATCACGCTGAGCGTCACCGAAGAGGCCAAGGACTACCTGATCGAGAAGGGGTCCAGCACCGAGTACGGCGCCCGCCCGCTGCGCCGCGCGATCGAGCAGTACCTCGAAGACATGCTGGCCGAGGAGCTGCTGAAGGGCACCTTCCACGGGACCGACGTGCTGACGGTGAAGATCGTCGAGGAGAACGGCGAGAAGAAGCTGGGCTTCGAGACCGGCGCCGCGGCGCCGGTGGCCGCGGCCCAGTCGTGACCGCCGTTTGAAAGTAGTCGCAGCAGGCCCGGCGTCGTGAGACGCCGGGCCTGCTGCATTTCAAGAGGTTTGCTGCGAGGGTGGCGCCGCCCGCGACGAGCGATTCCCGGCCCCGGTGCTTGCGGCGGGTCGTTCGCGTCTGTTATTGGTAAGTCATGTCAGCAATCACAACAACGCCACCGGCGGCGGTCGAATACCCCGATTCGGACGGTCAGCCCATCGCCGAAAACACGCTCCAGTTCGAGTGGATCGTGACGCTGAAGGGGAACATTGACCTGTTGTTTCGTGATCGCGACGACGTGTTCGTCGCGGGCGATCACCTGATCTACCCGGTCGAGGGCGACAACACGACACGTCAGGCGCCGGACGTGTACGTCGCGTTCGGGCGCCCGAAAGGGCACCGCGGCAGTTACCGCGTGTGGGACGAGGGGGGCGTCTTCCCGCAGGTGGTGTTCGAGGTGCTGTCGCCGGGGAACCGGGCGGGCGAAATGAACCGCAAACGGGCGTTCTACCGCAAGTACGGGGTCGAAGAGTACTACACCATCGACCCCGACGACCACACCGCCGAGGGCGTCCTGCGCGACGGGGACACGTTCCGCGAAGTGCCCGACATGAACGGGTTCGTCAGCCCGCTGCTGGGCATCCGGTTCGAGGTTGTTGGCGGACGGATCAGGGTGCTTCACCCGGACGGGCGCCCGTTCCTGTCGTTCGTTGAACTCGGCGAACGGGAACGCGAGACCGCGGAACGGGCGAGGAATGCCGAGCGGCGCGCCGAGGCCGCACGCCAGAAGGCCGAGCGGCTTGCGGCGCGGCTACGGGAACTGGGCGTCGATCCCGATGCGGTGTGAGGGCACGTCATGTACGAGCGGTTCACGGACCGGGCGCGGAAGGTGATGCGTATGAGGACGCGCAGCTCCTGAACCACAACTACGTGGGCACCGAACACCCGCGACCGCGTGCGTCACCTGAACGAGCAGAATGAGGTGTTCATCGCGGCCCCGGACTTCACCCTGGCGGCCCGGTGTCGGGCCGAAGCCGCCGCACTCGAACTGCTGCTCAAGTGGTACGAGCGACGTGAGACGCAGTAGACGCCCGGCGCGCCCGAACGCTCACCGCACCTCGTACACGATGTAAATGTCGTCGGCGTACACCTCGTCGAGGTAGTGGGCCTCGAACGGCCGCGACCGCGGTGCCACGACGTGCGTGATGCCCCGCGCCCGCAGCGCGACCTCATCCGACGAGAGGTTGTGCTGGGTACGCGAATAAAAGTCGGCCGCGAACGTCATCCGGTTGTGCCACTCTTGCACTTCGGGGGCCGCATAGGGCACCGACTTGAAATCGACGTACACGCAGGCCCCGGTCGCGAGCCGGAACCGTTGCAAATCGACCGGGATTTGGTTCGTCCCTTCCTTCGCGCGAGGGGGAGGGGCGAACGTGTTGGACACCGCCCCGCGCCCGCTCCCGACCTTCGGGAAGGCGGTCGGGATGAGGTACACGTCTTCGGGCTTGGCCGTTCGGCGAACGAACTCGTACACGCCGCTCTCGTCGACCGTGCGGTAGCCCAGTCCGAGCGCGGCGACCGCGCCGCCCCCCGCGACCAGTGCCCCCAGCAGGGCCAACACGACCCGTTGCGTCCGCCGCGTTTCCGAGAGGCGGGACGCTGCCTTCGAGCACACGACCGCGGTCGCGATCGGGACGAGCAGCACCGAGATCCGCCAGGGGAACGCGAGCGCCAGCGCGTCGCTTCGGGTCACGAGCTGCACGCCGGTCAGGAGCACGCCACCCAACGCCGCGATCGCCAGCGCCCGGGCGAACGGAACCCGGCGCGCGAGCACCAGCCCGAACGCGATCCAGGCGAGCTGGAGCCCGGCAACGAGGTCGAACCACCGCGCCGGCACGCAGTGGTGCGGGATGCGCACGTTCGCGAGGGTGCTTAGCGCCTCTTTGGACGCCGAATCGAGTGGGTCGAATTGTCTGAAGGTGAACAGGAGCACCGGTGCGACGACCGCCAGTGCCCCGGCGCCGGCCTGCACCGCGATTCGTGCCCGCGTGGGCGCCAGCGCCCCCACGAACCCCGCGACCAGAAGTCCCGAGGGGAGAAGATATGTCGAGTGGAACCAGCACGCGGCAGCAGCCACCGCGCACGCGAGCCGCGGTTGACCGTGTGCGAACAGTGCCAACGCCCAGACCAGCAGCACCCCGAACGCCGACGGTTGGAGGCCCGGCCCCAGGAGGTACTGCGCCGCAAGGCCCGACTGGAGGTACCAGGGGTAATCGGTTCCCACGGCCTGGACCGAGAGCCACCTCAGAATCCCGGCGTGCGCGGCGGTGAAAAGGACCGCGAAGCCCACCCGTGCGAGCCAGGTGTCCGGGAACCACGGGAGCATAACGACGAGCCACCGCACGACAAGAAAGTAGCTCATGAGCAGTGCGAAATACACCGGCTGGATGAGCCACGGCTGTGTCGCAAACGCACCCGACACGAGCCGCGAAAAGAGCGGCGTGGGGTCCGCCGTGTTCGCGAGCCAGTCGCCCGCCAGGTGCCCGTGCTCCGCAAGCGCGGCGGCGTGCAGGAGGTACTGGTTCTGATTTGAGTAGTACAGCGGAGACTGCGTATGCGCGACCGCAAACGCCAGCGCGAGCAGCACCGCTTCCACCGTCAACAGGCGTGGGCCGAGGGTCGGTTCGGACATGCGGTCTTTTTACGAACCTTGTCCCGCCAGTCGGTGATCTCGTCCTCTTCGATCCCGCAGAAGCGTGGCTCGGAAATCGAGACCACGTGAACCGCCGCGTCAGCGGGCAGGCTCTCGAACCTGTGCAGCAAAGTCCCGTCCGCGTGAGCGGGGACTGCTGCAAAGAGAGTCGCAAACAGGGTTGCGAGCATGGTGTTCCTTCCTTTTCCTGCTTCACCGCCGCTCGTAGAAGTTGCCGGGTAACCGGCGGACCACCTTCTTCAGCTCCAGTTGCATCAGCACGCGCGCCAGTTCGCCGACCGCCACCCCCAGCTCGCGCGCCAGTTCGTCGGCGTGTCGCTTGTCGGCCAGCGCGTCGAACACGCGCTGCTGGGCCGCGTCGAGGGTCGGTGCCGACGGGCGGTAGGCGCCCTCACGCGAGTCCTGACCGCTTCCTGCGCCTGCCTGAGGTGGGGGTTGCTGAGGGCTCCGCGCCCGCGTTTCGTGGGCCTCACGCCCCACGCTTACCGCGCGCGCAGAGTAGTCGGCCGCCGCAATGCCCTTCAGGTCTTCGATGATGTCGTCGGCGTTGCGCACGAGCCGGGCGCCTTTGCGCAAGAGTTCCAGGCAGCCGGCGCTGGCCGCGCTGTCCACGTTCCCGGGCACGGCGAACGTCTCGCGGCCCTGCTCGGCGGCGTGCGTCGCGGTGATCAGCGCGCCGCTCTTCGCGTTCGCCTCGATCACCACGATTCCTCGACTCAGCCCGCTGATGATCCGGTTCCGCGCCGGGAACATGCCGGGTTGTGGCGCCACGGCCATCGGGGTTTCGGTTATCAGGCACCCGCTCCCCGCGACCTCATCCGCAAGGTCCGCGTGCTCCGGCGGGTAGACGGAGGCGAGGCCGCCCGCGAGGACCGCGATCGTGCGACCGCCCGCCGCCAGCGCCGCGCGGTGCGCGGCGCCGTCGATCCCGCGGGCCAGGCCCGATACGACTGTGAAGCCGGCCCGAACGAGGTCGCGTGCGATTTGCTCCGCGAGCTTCTTTCCGTAAGCGGTGCAGGAGCGCGCGCCCACGATGCCGACCGCGTTCGCGTCCGCGGCGGTCCACGCCCCCCGGGCGTACAACAGCGGGGGCGGCGCCGGGACCGCGGCGAGGGGGGCGGGGTACTCGGGCGAGCCGAGCACGACCGGACGCACCCCGTGCCGCTCCAGCAGGGCGAGTTCCGGACCGATGTTGACGGCGCGCAGCGCCGCCGCAAGGGCGGTCGCGAGCTTTTCGCCGATGTGAGGGATTTGCACGAGTTCCGCGGCGGTGGCCTGGAGGGCCGCGGCGGCCGTGCCGAACCGCTCGAGCAAGGCGGCTGTCAGTTTCGGACCGAGTCCCGGCACGAGCGCCAGCGCGAGGTGGTCGTTCACGTCCGACATGAGGGCGGGCTCGTGGGGGCGGGGCTGTTGGGGTTTTCACGATACCCGACGGCCGTTATTCCCGACACAACCGTTTTTCGCGCCCGCGCTGGCGGCCTAATAAATAGTGATACATAATGCGGTTCCCCCTGTGTCGCGTTCCCGCTCCATGCCGGGGGCGCTCAGGAGACGTCCGTGCTCGGAACGGTTAACACCAAGCTCAAGATCTTCAGCGGGCGGGCCAACCGGCCGCTGGCCGAGGGTATCGCGAAGGCGCTCGC
Organism: Gemmata algarum; assembly: GCF_034097035.1. Taxonomy (NCBI): domain Bacteria; kingdom Pseudomonadati; phylum Planctomycetota; class Planctomycetia; order Gemmatales; family Gemmataceae; genus Gemmata; species Gemmata algarum. Next base: position 46,245 of record NZ_JAXBLV010000144.1, on the reverse strand, counting down.
GGTGCCGCTCGGCAACCTCACTATCGGGGACTTCCCTGATAAGGAGACCAGCGTCCGGATCGAGGAGGACGTGCGCGGCCGGGACGTGTTCATCGTGCAGCCCACCTGCACCCCGGTGAACGACCACCTGATGGAACTGCTCATCATCCTGGACGCGTTCAAGCGGGCCAGCCCGGCGCGGATCACCACCGTGCTGCCGTATTACGGGTACGCCCGCCAGGACCGCAAGGACAAGGGCCGCGTCCCCATTTCCGCGAAGCTCGTCGCGAACCTCATCACCAAGGCCGGCGCCGACCGCGTTCTGGCGCTGGACCTGCACGCCGCGCAGATCCAGGGGTTCTTCGACATCCCGGTGGACCACCTGTACGCCGTCAAGGAGATCGCCAAGTACGTTCGCTCGCTCAACATCGACCAGAGCGACCTGGTGGTCCTGAGCCCGGACGAAGGGAGCATCAAAAAGGCGCTCGATTTCCAGAGGAACGTCGGGGGCTTGATCGCGGTTGCCGACAAGCGCCGCAGCAGCGCGACCGAGATCAAACACGGGCACCTGATCGGCGCGCCGCTCGAGGGCAAGTCGGTGGTGCTGTACGACGACATGATTTCGACCGCCGGGACCATCAGCGGGGCGGTCCAGGTGGCCCGCGAGCACGGCGCCAAGCACGTGTTCGTGTGTGCCACGCACGGGGTGTTGTGCGGTCCAGCCATCGGGCGACTGAAGGGCGCCGCGATCGACCAGATCGTTATCACGGACAGCGTCCCGCTGCCGCCGGAGAAGCAACTTCCGAACATGAAGGTGATTTCGGTCGCGAACCTGATTGCCAACGCGATCGGGCGGATTCACGGCAACGAGTCCGTGAGCGAACTGTTCAAAGACGATCTGCCGGGCCGGAAATAGCGATACGGTTGTGCCCGGGGCGCCGTGCGGCCCGTCACTGCCGCCCCGCCGGTGCCCGGATTCTGCCGCCACCGCTTCGGCCGCGCCCTGCGGGGACGGGACGAAAACGATACACTGGCGAAGCGTTACCGTCACTCAAATCGCGAGTACTAATGCCCAACATTCGCGTAACGTGCCCGACGTGCGGCACCCAGCTCGAGGTCGATGCCGTACACGAGGGCACGGAGGTCGAGTGCGGGAACTGCCTCCAGGTGTTCGTGGCGACAACGAAAAAGGACCGTTCCCCGGCGCCCGGGCGCAAGACCCGAGAATCCGCCTCGCGGTCCGGTCCCCCACGGGACCGTGCTGACGAGGAGGATGACGACCGCCCGAGCCGGCGGCGCCGCCGGGGTGACGACGACGACGACGATGACGACGACTATCGCCCCCGGCGGGGTGATCAGATCCCGAGCCAGCCGGTCGCCGGAATGCTGTTGGGCGGGGGCATCTGGGCTCTTCTCATGAGCTTCATGGCGGCCCTGTCTACCACGTTCCTGTGTTGCGCTTGGCCGGGCCTCTGGTTCGCAGTGGTCTGGGGGATACTGGCCATTGTTAATGGCACGTCCATGTTCAATAAGAGGTTCGTCGATCGGCCGAAGGCGCTTTTGATAATGCAGATCATTCAGATTGTTAATCTGGATGTCGTTAATCTGGTGTTGGGGATCATCGGCCTGGCTTCCGGCGGAGCCGGCCGCGGGCGGCATGACGACTGAACGCCGCCCGCGGCCGACGCCCCGGCGGCGCTCCTTTTCGGGCGGCCGAGTCCGCACCAGACGGCGACAGGTCGGTCCTTCAAACTGCGTGCCCAGCGAGCGGCGAATCAGTCCACACACCCGCGAGTACCAATGCCTGACATTCGCGTAACGTGCCCGACGTGCAACACCCAACTCGAGGTCGACGCCGCTTACGAGGGCGAGGAGGTCGAGTGTGGGAACTGCCTCCAAGTGTTCGTGGCGACGACCAAGAAGTCTGGGGGCTCGACCTCCGGCGGTCAGATCCGGGGAGCCACCTCTCGATCACGCAGCTCCCGGGATGACGACGACGACCGCCCCCGCCGCCGCCGCCGGGACTATGATGACGATGACGACGACGACGATTATCGCCCCCGCCGCCGCTCCCAAGGTGGGAACGGGCAGGCGGTAACAGCTCTTGTGCTCGGCATTTTATCGCTCCCCCTGTGCTGTTGCCCGCTGGTCGGCATCGCGACCTCGATTGGTGCGATCACAACGGGCTCCTTGGGGATGAAAAAGGCCGAGAACAAGGGGATGGCCGTTGCCGGGTTGGTACTCGGGATCATTGGCCTCATACTCGCGATCATCAACGCTGCGGCGGGTGTCGCTATGAACCTGAACCAGAACAAGTTTCGTTAAACGCTGTTCGTTGGATCATGGCTCACACGGCGCAGCGCCGCACCCCGGCGCCCGCGCCGGGGACTGTTCGGCCAGGGCTTACACAGGCATCTCGGATCTCGAATCGCGGTCAAGTGCCCGTTCCTAAACACCACTTCGCCTTCTCTGCGTGTAGCGATAGAAGTGGCTCACTTCGTGAATCGTGACATCCACTTGCCTGCGGAATGTGGTAACCACCCTGCCGGAGGCGCACAAACCCGTAACTTAACGGAAAGAATCTCCATACTCAGTTTTGGAACAGCAATGGCGCGCGTACTCATCGCCGACAAGCTGGAGTCGTCCGGGGTCGAACTGCTTCAGGCCGCCGGGATCGAAGTGGACAACCGCCCCGGCTTAAAGGGGGATGAACTGAAGGCCGCCATTCAGGCCGCCGACGCGGTCATCTGTCGCTCGCAGCCGAAGCTCAGCGCCGAGTACTTCGACAACCCGGGCAAGATGCGCGCGGTGGCTCGCGCCGGCGTCGGCGTGGACAACATCGACGTGGCCGCGGCCACCCGCAAGGGCGTCGTGGTGATGAACACGCCCGGCGGCAACACGGTGTCCGCCGCGGAGCACACCATCGCCCTCTTGCTCGCCCTCTCGCGGCGCATCCCGGCCGCGGACGCGACGATGAAAGCCGGCGGCTGGGACCGCAACAAGTTTGTGGGCACCGAGGTCGCGGGCAAGGTGCTCGGTGTGGTCGGGCTCGGACGCATCGGCCGCGAGGTGGCGCGGCGCGCGAAGGGCCTCGACATGAAGGTGATCGCGCTCGACCAGTTCGTGACCGCCGCCAAGGTGGCCGAACTCGGGTACGAGTCGGCGGCGAGCCTGGACGAGCTGCTGCCCAGGGTCGATTACCTCACGCTGCACGTTCCCGGCGGCGCCGAAACCAAGAGCATGGTCGGTGCCCGCGAGTTGGGGCTGATGAAGAAGACCGCCCGCGTGCTGAACGTCGCCCGCGGCGGCATCATCGACGAGAAGGCGCTGGCCGACGCCCTGGCCGCCGGCACCATCGCCGGGGCCGGCGTGGACGTGTTCAGCGTGGAGCCGATCGCCGCGGACAACCCGCTCGCGAAAGCACCGAACATCGTCATCACCCCCCACCTGGGGGCCTCCACGCTCGAGGCGCAGGAGAACGTCGCGGTCGAAGCGGCGCAGCTCATCAAGGACTTCCTCCTGAGCGGCCAGGTGGCGAACGCGGTTAACATGGCGGCGGTCAACCCCGCCGAACTCGCGGAGGTGCGCCCCTATGTTGACCTCGCTCGGCGGCTCGGGCTGCTTCAGGCCCAGGTCGCCCAAGGGGCGATCCGTAAGGCGTCGCTCACGTACCGCGGCGAACTCGCGGGGCAAAAGACCAAGCTCCTGACCGCGGCGTTCACCGCCGGTATGCTCGAGTACCGGCTCAGCGAGGGGGTGAACCTCGTGAACGCCGACGTGCTCGCCCGCGACCGCGGGATCGAGATCGCGGAATCGTCGAGCCCGAAGAAGGGGGACTTCGCCGCGCTCCTGCACACCGAGGTCGAGACCGAGGCGGGTACGACGGTCGCGTCGGGCACTCTCTTCGGTGACCAGTACGTTCGGCTCGTGCAACTCGGGCCGTTCCGGATGGAGGGGTACCTCGACGGCGTGCTGCTGGTGTTCCGGCACCACGACGTGCCGGGGCTGATCGGGTTCGTGGGCACCATCTTCGGCAAGCACAAGGTGAACATCGCGCAGATGACGGTCGGCCGCACCTCGCCGGGCGGCGAAGCGATCGGCATTCTGAACCTCGACAACTGGCCGTCAGACGAGGCGGTTGCGGAGGTCAAAGCGCACCCGCAAATCAGTTCGGTGACGGTGGTGAAACTGCCGGCCGCGGGCGAACTTCCTGCGTGGCTCGGTTAAGATCGGTGCGCGGATGTGCGCAACGGCGGGCGATCTGTGCCCGTTGAATTGGCGTTCGCGAAACTCACGCTAGCAAGCCCTTCGTTCTGGCCGAAAGCTAGAACGAAGGGCTTTCGCTTCTCGCACGGCGGGCGTTAGCCGATTCCGGAGATTTTGCGGTACAGGCGCTCGTAAGCCTCGGCGCTGCGGTCCCAGCTCCAGTCCTGTACCATCGCAGTCCGAACGACTTGGCGGAAGTCGTCGGGCCGCTGGCGGTACAGGACCAACGCCCAACGCACCGTCTCGTATAGTGCGTGGGCGGTGTACTCGTTAAAGCTGAAGCCGGTCGCCCGCTGGTCGGCGAGGTTCTCTTCTGTAGCGTTCACAACCGTGTCAGCGAGGCCGCCGGTCGCCCGCACCACCGGCGGGGTGCCGTACTTCAGGCTGTACATCTGGTTCAGCCCGCACGGCTCGTACCGGCTCGGCATCAGGAACAGGTCGCTCCCGGCCTCAACCACGTGTGCCAGCGTTTCGTTGAACCCCAAGTAGATCCCCACCCGGTTCGGGTTCTTGTCGCGCAGGGCCTGGAGCTGGTCGTGGTAGATCTGATCGCCGTCACCGAGCACGACGATCTGGCAGCCGAGGTCCAGAAACCCTTGCGCGGCGCTGAGCGTGATGTCGATGCCCTTTTGCCCGACGAGCCGCGCGACCATCCCCAGAACGGGCGTGGTCGGCTCCTCGGGCAGGTTGAACCGGCGCTGGAGGTCGGCTTTACACAGCGGCTTGTTCTCGAACACGTTCTCGGGCGTGTACCGCGCCGCGATGTGCTTGTCGTGGGCCGGGTTCCAGTGCTCGTAGTCGCACCCGTTCACGATCCCGGACAGCTTCCAGTGGAGGTTCGTGAGCAGCCCTTCCAGGCCGTAACCGAACTCGCCCGTCTGGATCTCGCGGGCGTAGGTGGGGCTGACCGTGTTAACCGCGTCCGCGAACACGATCCCGGACTTGAGGAAGTTGAAGCCGTAGTGCTCGAGCTGGTTCGGGTTGTAGAGCCACCCCGGCAGGCCGGTGTAGTTCATCAGCTCGCGCGGGTACGACCCCTGGTACGCGATGTTGTGGACCGTGAACGTCGAGCGGATGCGCTGGTAGCCCGGGTTGTTGCGGTACGTCTCCGCGAGGTACGCCGGAATGAGGCCGGTTTGCCAGTCGTTTGCGTGGATCACGTCGGGGGCGAACCCGATGTGCGGCACCAACTCCATGACGGCGCGGCAGAAGAACACGAACCGCACACCGTTGTCGCCGTAATCCTGCTTCCCGCCCCAGCCCTGCTCCTGGTACAGCCCGCGCCCGGTCTTCGGGTCGTCGCGCTCGAAGTAGGGCGCGTGCTCGATCAGGAAGACCGGCACGGAGGTGTTCGGGAGGAACGAGCGGTACACGCGGCACGCGAGCACCCGGTCCCCCATCGGCACGGGGAGCACGATCCCGGTGCGCTCGATCGGGTGCCCGGAGCGCTTCACTGCGTTGTAGAACGGCATCACGACAGAAGCGGTGTTCCCGCGGCGCGCGAGTGCCGCGGGCAACGCGCCGGCGACATCGGCCAACCCGCCGGTCTTCGCGAACCCGACCACTTCGCTCGCCGCTACCAGTACCCGCAACCCGGCCACAGTGATTCTCCCGCCGGCGCCAATTCGCGACCCTAGAAACTATAGGATCGGTTGCGGGGGGCTGTGGAACAAAGAAGAATGGCCGCAATCTGTCGCGGCGGCACTGGCCAGGGGCCGATTTTTGACGGAATCGACAGGATGAGCAGAACGGGAAGGCTGGGCGGGCTTTCTTGTCTCTCTGCTCCCGCTCAGTCGGTCGATTCCGTCAAACCTCTCGCGGTTGGCACGCGAAGTTATTTCGCGCTACCGGCACGCACTTCAACGCTCCCATCGGTGCCCTGAATCATGATGGTGTGGGCCATCTTCGCGAAGATGCCCGTCCCGACGACGCCGGGGATCGCGAGGATCTGCGCGTCCGTGTCGGCGGGGGCCGTGATGGCGGTGGTGCGGCAGTCGAGGATGTAGTTCCCGTTATCGGTGACGAACGGTTTCCCGTCTTTCATCCGGAGCGCGGACGGGAAGCCCAGCGCTTCGAGACGCTTGCGGCACGGGGTCAGTGCGAACGTCACGACTTCGACGGGGAGCTTGCCGCGCTCGCCGAGCACCTTGACGACCTTTTCGCCGCCCGCGAGCACAACGAACGTGCGCGCGTAGGCCGCAACGACCTTCTCGCGCACGAGGGCGCCGCCGTAGCCCTTGATGAGGTCGCCGTTGGGGTCGACTTCGTCGGCGCCGTCCACGCACACGTCAATGTACGGCACGTCATCAAAGGTCACGAGGGGGATGCCCAGTTTGGTGGCGAGTTCGGCGGAGACTTCCGAGGTGGGCAGCCCGCGGATGCGCAGCCCGGCCTGCACTTTGGCCCCGAGCGCCTGAATGAACGCGGTCGCGGCGCGCCCCGTACCCAGACCGACTACGGTGTCGGGCTGAACGAGTTCGACCGCCTTCGCGGCGATGGCGTCGGTGTCGGGGGCGCTGGCGGACATGGGGTGTTCCTGACGGCGTGGTTGAGGGTGTCAGTCTAGACGCGCATGGGGCGTGCGGCCGTTGTGCGTCGACGAATGCCTACGGCAGCAGGTCCGCGACCCTCACGGCGACACCGGGCACCGCGAGCGGCGAAACCGTGTCGCCCGGCTTCAGGACGCTATGCGTGTAGTAGGCCGTTACACCGAGAGAGGCGCTGGGGCGCGGGGCGCGAAAGACGTGCAACTCGCGGTTGTCGACATCGAGCACCCAGTAATCCGCGATGCCGGCGGTAGCGTACAGTTCGGCCTTTTCGGTCGTGTCGGTGTCGAACGTGGTGTCCGCGACTTCGATCACGAGTGCGGCCGTCGTCGGGTGCCCCGGGTTGCCCGCGAGCGCGCCGGCGACCACGGCGATATCGGGCATCGGGTCGGTGTGCAAACTCAGCACGAGCGGGAGTTGCACACGGAACCGCCAGCCGGCGCCGAACGCCGCACGGACGACCGTGTCGGTGCGCTCGACACCGTTGCCGTGTGGTGAGTCCATCGGCCCCTGCTCCAGAATGACCCCGTTCAGCAGAACCGGCCGCCGGCCCGCGAACATGCCGAGCGAGCAGAGCCGGTGGAACTCGGGAACGGTCCAGCGGTGCGGGGGCGTGCGCCGCGGCGCGGCCGGCAACGTTGCGGTGGACATGCTGCACCTCCGACGCGAGTGTACCGCTAGTGCTTGCCGAGTACGAGGTCAACGACCCAACACCCGCGCACGTGAACTTGCTCTGGGTTGCGGCAGTGGCTCAGGATGTCGTCGGAGTCGCAGCCCGCGTCCTGAAGCGCGTCGGCGAGGATCGGCATGGCGCCGAAGTCGCGCGCGTCGTACATCTGGTGAGCGAGGGCAGTCGCGGTAGCCGTGCGCCACTCGGGCGCGAAGGTTACGGGGCGGAACGGATTCCCGAAGATGTCGCGGATGAGATCGCACATCGCACGGTATTCACGCAACTCAATCGTGGAGGCAAGATCACCATCGTCTGGAGCCTCGGCCTTCTTTGCGGCATGTGCGGCGTAATTTGAAACCAACCAAGGGACTTCCGTGCCGTCCGCGCTGGTTTCGATTTTCCTTAAGGCGGTGATTGCGACGGCTTCGGCCGCGTACCGGTCGGCACCTTCCATATCTCGCCGGGCGTCGCTGAGCAACGCGACGTGCTCGGCGCGGGCCGCCGCGAGTGGTTCTGGCTCGACAAGTTCGTCAGCGAATCGGTCGACGAGTTCCAGCAGTTCGCGGCTCCCGGGGAAGGCCAACAAGTGCCAGATGCGATAGCAGTAGCCGCATGACAGTAGCCGAAGCTTCCGAGGGTGGGCTTTCAAGTCATACACGTAAATAGTGAGTTCGCCCGGGTCACTGCTGGTCAACCATTCGCTCTCTGTCATCGCATTCCCTACGGCACGAGAGCACATCAAACACCCGCGGCCGAGGTGGTTCCCGGCCGCGGCGTCACTCACCCTCGCGTTCTCACTTCTCGATCGTCGGCTTGAAGTCGAGCGTCTTCACCAGGAACGCCCACTGGTCGGCCACTTCCTCAATGATCTTCGTCGTCGGCTTGCCGGCCCCGTGGCCCGCCTTCGTCTCGATGCGGATCAGCGTCGGGTTCGGCCCCGAGTTGTTCGCCTGGAGCGCCGCCGCGAACTTGAAGCTGTGCCCCGGCACCACGCGGTCGTCGGTGTCGGCGGTGGTCACCAGCGTCGCCGGGTACGCCTTCGGGCCGTTCTTCAGCAGCACGTGGTACGGGCTGAACTTGTACAACTCGTTGAACTCCGCGCTGTTGTCCGACGAGCCGTAGTCGTCCACCCAGAACCGCCCGGCGGTGAACTTCTGGAACCGGAGCATGTCCATCACGCCCACGGCCGGCAGGCCCGCGCCGAAGAGGTCCGGGCGCTGCGTCAGGCACGCGCCCACGAGCAGCCCGCCGTTGCTCCCGCCCTGGATCGCGAGCTTCTTGGGGGAGGTGTATTTCTCGTTAACGAGGTACTCGCCCGCCGCGATGAAGTCGTCGAACACGTTCTGCTTCTGGAGCTTCGTGCCGGCCCGGTGCCACTCGTCCCCGTACTCGCCGCCGCCGCGCAGGTTCGCCACCGCGAACACCCCGCCCATCTCCATCCACTGGAGCCGCGACACCGAGAACCCCGGGGTCAGCGAGATGTTGAACCCGCCGTACCCGTACAGCAGCGTCGGGTTGGTGCCGTCGAGCTTGACGCCCTTCTTGTGCGCGATGAACATCGGCACCTTCGTGCCGTCCTTGCTCGCGTAGAAGACCTGCTTCACCTCGTACTGCGTCGGGTCGAACTTCACCTTCGCCTGGCGGATCAGCTTGCTCGCGCCGGTCGCGATGTCGTAGTGGTACACGCTCGGCGGGGTGGCGAAGCTGCTGAACGTGTAGAAGGTCTCCTTGTCCTCGCGCTTGCCGCCGAACCCGCCCGCGGTGCCGATCCCGGGCAGGTCCACCTCGCGGACGAACTTGCCGTCCACCTCGTGGACCTTCACCAGCGTCTTCGCGTCCTTCAGGTAGCTACAGATGAACCGGTTGCCGACCAGGTCGGCGCTGTCGAGCGGCTCTTTGGCCTCGGCGATCACCGTCTTCCAGTTCTTCTTGTCCGGGTTCTTCGTGTCGATCGCGACGATCTGGTACTTCGGCGCCTGGTAGTCGGTCTTGAAGTAGAACACCCCGCCGTTGTTACCCAGGAAGTCGAATTTGTTCTCGTGGTGGTCGATCAGCTCCACGATCTTGCCGTCGGCGGCTTCGAGGGACTGGTACGCGATCCGGGCCTTGCGGCTGGTGGTCCCGTCGCCGATCGAGATGATGAGGTACTTGCCGTCCTCGCTCACCCCGCCGCCGACGGTCCACTTGGGGTTGTCCTTGCGCTCGTAAACGAGCTTGTCCGCGCTCTGCGGCGTGCCGAGCGCGTGGTAGTACAGCTTCTGGTCCACGTTCAGGTTCTGGAACGCGGCGCCCGCCTGCGGCTCGGGGAACCGGCTGTAGTAGAACCCCTTGCCGTCCTTCGTCCACGAGGTGCTGCTGAACTTCACCCACTTCAGCTCGTCGGGTAGCGTCTTGCCGGTCGCCACGTCGAACACCTTCCAGGTGTTCCAGTCGCTACCGGACTGCGCGGTGCCGTAGGCGATCAGCTTGGCGTCGTCGCTGACCTCCAGTCCCGACAGCGCGAGGGTGCCGTCCTTGGTCCAGGCGTTCGGGTCGATGAGGAGCTTGGCCTCGGCGTCGAGCGCGTCCTGAACGAACAGCACGTTCTGGTTCTGGAGCCCGTCGTTCTTGAAGAAGAAGTACCGGCCGCCGACCTTGAACGGGGCGCTGATCTTCTCGTAGTTGTAGATCTCGGTGATCCGCTTCTTGATCGCCTCGCGCTCCGGGATGCTCTCCAGGAACGCGGCGGTCACCTTGTTCTCGGCCTCGACCCACGCGGCCACGTCCTTCGACTCGCGCACGTCGTCTTCGAGCCAGCGGTACGGGTCCGCGACCTTCGTTCCGTGGTACTCATCGACCACGGTGCCCTTTTTCGTTTCGGGGTACGTCAACTTCTTCGGCTCCTCGGCGTGTGTCGGAATCGTCAGAACCGCGGCGAGACCGGCCACGGTCGCGGTCATCGCCCAGCGCGGAAGACGCATAGATGTTGCTCCGGAACGGCGTCGGGAAAGGAGAGGCGTCTGAGCCCGCAATTATATGCCGGCGGTGCGGCCAAGGCCGGTACGGGGAAATCGCCTCCCCCGTGCCGCGGCCAGCGGGGTACGCGGCGCGTCTTTTGGGTATCGCGGGGCACTTCCGGAAGTCCGCACAGTGTTGTAATGGGCCATACGAGTTCGGTTTCCGCTCCCGAGCGGAAACCGCTCGGCGAGGCGATCTGGATGCAAGGCGTTATTGGTCATCATGTTGCACCTCTTTTCCGGGATGATGCCGGGCCTCGATCGAGCCCGCTCGGGGGCTCGTCACGGGCGATTTTCGGGGTAGCAGTGAGCCCGCGAAACGCCAGTCCGTCGGTAGCGAATGTCCATTCGGTGCCCCATCGGTGGAGCCAGTGCGGTACGGACCCATCGTTCACATTGCCCCCCACTGCTCTCACTCGTCACACGGGCGCACGCGGCCGGTTCGGCCCAGGCGGCGCCGAACCGCAATCTCCGTTCGCCGACATCCAGACGCGCTATCCGGCTGATGTCAGCGGAAGGTTGGGCGCAACGGCCGAATCGCAAGAACGCCTGCCGAAGGGGCGCGGTTCTCTGAATAGTGGGGATGTGGCGGTTGGTGGACTTGTCTGGATTTGCGCGTGTGGCTTGCCACGTGTGATCGGCTGTTTGCTCAGCGCTGGGGCCGTTGCGGATCGATTCGCCTCGTGACCCGGCCGCGCCGGTCGGTTCCGGCCCGTCGCGGCCGGGGCCGCGTCAGGCGGCCTCGTCGGTCGTCAGGGTGGCGCGGACGCGCTCGATCAACTGGACCAACGAAAACGGTTTTTCGAGCAGGACGGTGCCGGGCGGCAGGGGGCACGGTGCCAGCCCGGGGCTGCCCGGGAACGCGGACATGAACAGCACCGGCAGCTCGGGCCGGGCGGCGCGCACCCGGGCGGCCAGCTCGACGCCGGTCGCCAGCGGCATCACCACGTCCGTCAGCAGCATGTCGAACGCCAGCGGGTCGGCGTCGAACAGGTCCCCGGCGGCGCGGCCGTTCGGGGCCGTGCTGACCCGAAAGTTGGCCTGCTCGAGCACGATGCGGACGAACTCGCGGACGGCGTCGTCGTCCTCGGCGACGAGGATCGCGCGCCGGTGCGCGGGGGGCGGTTGGGCCGACCGGTAGAGGGTTTCGTGCGACATCATGCACCCGAACCGTGTTGCGCGCCGGGCGCCCGGGGGTTACGAGTCGAGACGTGCGGCTCGATAAATATCGTATGAGAGAGCGGCATTGTTCAGCAACACGATTTTCGCACGATCGTTCCGCGCCCGCCCCGCGCGGGGCGGACCAGCGGGGCGGCGCTAGCAGTACTCGCCGAGTATCGCGGCCACGCTCGCGGCGTCGGGGTACCGGGCCGCCGGGTCCTTGCGCAACAGCCGCAGGATCACCTCCTCGAACCAGTCCGGCACGGCGGCCCGCACCTTGCTGGGCGGGAGCGGCTCGTTGGCGCACACGGCGTTGAACACCGCCGCCACCGTCTGGCCGGGGAACGGCACCTTCCCGGTCACCATGTGATACATGACCCCGCCCAGCCCGAACAGATCGGACCGGTAATCCGCCTCCTCCCCCTGGATCGTTTCCGGGGCCATGAAGAACGGGGTGCCGATCAGCGCGCCGTCGGCGGTCATCTTGGCGTCGTCGGCGATCCGGGCGAGGCCGAAGTCGGTGATCTTGGCGCGCCCGGTCTCGTCCTCCAGCAGGATGTTGGCGGGCTTGATGTCGCGGTGGATGACGCCCTTGGCGTGGGCCGCCGCCAGCCCGGACGCGACCTGCCGGGCCACGTTCACCGCCAGCAGCACGGGCAGCGGGCCGTGCTGCTCGACCCGCGCCTCGAGGCAGCTGCCCCGCACGTACTCCATCGCCAGGTAGGTGACCCCGGCCGCCTCGCGCACCGCGTAGATGCCGACCGCGTTCTCGTGCTGGATCGAGGCCGCGACCCGGGCCTCGCGGGCGAACCGGGCGCGGGCGCTGGCGCTGGCGGTCAGCTCCGGGGCCAGCACCTTGACCGCCACGTACCGGTGCAGGCTCGGCTCGAACGCCTTGAACACCACCCCCATCGCCCCGCGCCCGAGCAGGCTGCGGAGCTCGTACCCGCCGAGCCGGCACCCGCACTCGGGCAGCTGCTTGGCGAACTCGGGCCGGAAGTCGGGGAGCCCCTTCACGTCGCAGTGGGTGGGCGGGGCCGTCGAGTCGTCCGGCAGGGGCTGGGTCCGGGCCGTGGACCGGCTCGCCGGGGGCGCCGGGGTGCGCTGGGACGCGCCCGGCCCGCCCATCCGGGTGCGGCTGGTCTCGACCGTCAGGTTCACCAGCTCTTGCGCGCCGGCCGCGAGCACGGTCGCGTAGTCCGGGCACTGGCCGATGTCCTGGTTCAGCACCGAGGCGAACGCCTCGATCTTGGGGGCCACGCTCTGGAGGAACGCGACCAGGGCGGTGCGGGGCAGGTGGAACCGCTCCTTGGCGGTCACCATCACCCGCGCCAGCAGGTCCGGGTTCTGGGCCACCCGGTCGAGCTGGACCATGTAGTTGGCGAACCGGAGCAGTTCGGCGCGGTTCTGCTGGACCTTCGACGCGGCGGTCGCCAGCTCGGGCTGGTGGTGGTAGCGGATCGGCTCCACGATGTCGGCCGGGAGCTTCCACTGCTGGAGGATCTCGGCGGTCACGTCGGCGTGGTCGATGCCGAACGAGGCGATCTCGGCCCCGCACGGGTCCTCGACCAGCGCGTCGCCGTAGTACGCGACGTGCCGCACCCAGGCGTCCGGGAACATCTGCCGCAGGAGCAACTCGCCGAGGTCGCGGAGCAGGCCCGCGACCAGGTCGTCGTCCGGGCTCGACCGGCGGGTGAGGACGGCCAGCTCGCGCGCGATGATGGCCCCGCCGACCGACGACATCCAGTAGTCGCGGGTCATCTGGTCGGCCCCGCGGCCCACCTTCACGGCGGGCAGCGACAGCCCGAGCGCCAGCGACCGCACGGTGTTCAGGCCGAGCACGTGGACCGCGCGGGCGACCGACGCGATCGGCTGCTTCAGCCCGTAGATGCACGAGTTCACGGCCCGCAGGAGCTTCCCGCACAGGGCCGAATCGAGGGCCAGGAGGGCGACGATCTCGGACGGCTCGCAGTCCGCTTTGGAGGCCGCGTTCACCACCTGGAGCGCGACCGCCGGCGCGGTGGGCAGCCGGGTCGGGTCGAGGATGGCGGCGAGCACCTCGTTCCGGCCGGCGCGGTGGCGCGGCGGTAGCGGGTGGAGCGGAGGCGTGGAAATAGTGGCCGACACCGGACCATCCTTGTGAGGTTGCGCCCGCGACTACGCTGCGGAAGGAAGGATAGCACCGAAGCGTGCGTCACGAACGCGGGCCGGTCAAGCGCGCGGCGGCCCGGCGCGGCCCCGGGCGCCTCGCGCCGGCCCCGAGTTCGGGCGCGGCCGAACGGATTCGCGCGGGCTCAGAACGGTTCCGGGCGCGCGGCCGCTCACCGGCCGCGGGCGCCGCGCGAAACCGCGAGCCGTTTTCGCCCGCTGTGAGAACGGTTGGCTCCGGCGTGAACCGCGGCGCGAACCGCGCCGGCCGGGCCTTTCGTAACGCCCGCCGTGCGTGTAAATTCAATCCCTATCCAGGGAGCCGCTCATGCCCGACCCGAACGAGCCGTCGCTGATCGTCGACCCGCGGCTGGGGAGCCTGCTGGTCTCCAGCCCGGATCATCTGAGCGGGGCGGCCGGGCCGGTCCCGTGCGGCGGCGCCGCCGCGCCCGCCTTCCGCCCGCCGGCGGCGGCCGGCGAGGTCGGAACGCTCGGCCACTACCGCATCGTCCGCGAGCTGGGGCGGGGCGGCATGGGCGCGGTCTACCTGGCCGTGGACACGCGCCTGGACCGGCCGTTGGCGCTCAAGGTGATGCTCCCCGCGTTCGCCGCCGACGGCGAGGCGAAAGAGCGGTTCCTCCGCGAGGCGAAGGCCGCCGCCCGGATCAGCCACGACCACGTGGTCACCGTGTTCGAGGCGGACGAGCGGGACGGCATCGCGTACATCGCGATGCAACTGCTCCAGGGGTACCCGCTGGACGCCTTCGTTCAGAAAAAGGGCAGCCCGTCGCTGCGCCACGCCGTGCGGGTCGCCTGGGAGGCGGCCCTCGGTCTGGCCGCGGCGCACAAGCTCGGGATCGTACACCGCGACGTCAAGCCGGCGAACCTGTGGCTGGAGGCGCCCCGCGGCCGGGTGAAGCTGCTCGACTTCGGCCTGGCCTGGGCGGCCGACGCGGACACGGAACTCACCAAAAGCGGCGCGGTGCTCGGCACCCCGGCGTTCATGGCGCCGGAGCAAGCGCTGGGCGAGAAGGTGGACCACCGGGCCGACCTCTTCTCGCTGGGGGCGGTCCTCTACTCGCTCGTCACGGGACAGCTCCCGTTTCCGGGGGTAGGCGTGGGGGCCGTACTCACGGCCCTGACCACCGCGGAGCCGAAACCGGTCCGTGCCCTCAACCCCAACGTCCCGAAGCCGCTGGCGGAGCTGATCCACCAGCTCCTCACCAAAGATCCGGCCGGGCGCCCGCAGACCGCCGCGGCCGTCGCCAACCGCCTGCACGAGATCGCGGAACAGTCCGCGAACCTTTTCGAGGCCGTTTCGGCCGGCGCTCCCGGGCTGCTGATCGATCCCGCCGACCCGTGGGCGCCCCGGGCCGCGCCGGGCGACGCCGAACCGGGCGGGGCCGGCGGGCTCCGCTCGATGCCGCTCGTCGTCGTCGCGCCCGCGGCGCCCGAGGGGGTGCGGGAGCAGGACCGGCCGACCGAGCCCGGCCCCCTGCACACGGTCCTTTCGTCCGGCATCGTCTGGGACGAGCGGCCGGCCGCGCGCGGGCGGAAGGGCGAGGCCGAAGGCCCCGACCGGCGGCGGCGGAAACGGCCGCGGGAGGACGACAACGAGGACGGTTTCGAGCCCGAAAGCTCCGGCCGCCCGCGCCGCAAGCGCCTGCAATGGGCGGACCACGAGCGCGGGGCGGAACGGCGCCCCCGCCCGTTGCAAGAACGGGAGCCCAAGGGGTCGATCGGGGCCGCCCCCATCCTCATCGGCGTGGGCACCGCGGCCCTGATCGCCCTCGTCGCGGGCGTGGCGCTGGTCGTGGCCAACGGGAAGTCGAGCGTGACGCCCCCGGGACCGCCCGAGACCGCCAACGGCAGCGCGATTCCCCACAACATTTGGCCGGGCCTCGGCGGCCCGGTCGCGCCCGCCGCCCCGGGCGCAAAACCGAGCAGCGTGCCTGTTCCGGTGCCGCCCGCGATCGTCCCGCGCGGCCCGGAGCCGACGATCCTCGGTTCGATCCCGCACGACCCGAAGTTCAAGACGGTCGGGCCGCCGGGCGCGGTCCTGATCGGTCTGGTGGCCCGGTTCGAGAAGTACGGCCCGACCGACATCGTGCGGGCGGTCCGCCCGATCTACCGGGTGAACGGGCGGGACGCGCTCGGCACGCAGTTCGGCGCCGACCTGTCCGGCGCGGTGGTCATGAAGGCGCGGGACGGGTACGCCGTCGGCGGGATCACCGGCAAGGCCGGGCCGTGGTGCAACGGGTTCTCGCTGACGTACATGCGGGTCAAGCCGGACGGGAGCCTCGACACCGGCGACAGCTACGAGGGCGGGTGGGGCGGGTCCGATCCGCCGGGCGGCGCGATCCGGGTCGTCAGCGACGGCCGGCCGGCGGTGGGGGTGGTCGGCAAGATCGCCGGCCCGAACGCCACCGCCCTCGGGCTGCTCTTCAAGGGCCAAGAGGGGTGGAACCCGGAGGCGGGCGGCTCCGTTCCGCCCCGGCCGCCGGCCAAGGAAACGATCGTCGGCAACGCCAGCGACCCGCTGTTCCGAGACGAGGCCCCGCCGGGCGGCCTGCTCGTGGGGCTCGACGTGTGGTACGGCACGTTCACGACCTACGACGTGATCGACGGGGTCCGGCCGATCTTCCGGACCGCGGGCCGGGAAACGCTCGGCCAGCTCCACGGCCGGGAAACGGCCCGCGGGGTGCGGGTGCTCGCCAAGCCGGACTACGCGGTCGGGGCGCTCGACGTGAAGGCCGGGCTGGGGCTCGACTCCGTCACCGTGACGTTCATGAAGGTGAGGGGCGGGGGGCTCGACCCGGCCGACGCCTACGCGAGCGCGCGGCTCGGCGGGCCGGGCGGGGGCAGCCACCCGCTGCTCGGCGGCGACGGCACCCCGGTGACGGGGATCATCGGCCGCAAGAACGGCGCCAAGCCCAGCGGGCTGGGGCTGGCGTTCTCAACCACCAAGTAGCCGCCGCGCGACGGAACGCCCGAGCGGCGTTTGAGGCCGGCGCGTCTCGCTCGCGCCCGCCCGGCCCCACAGCCGGGCGCCCCGCCCGTTCGTCCCCGCGCTCGGTTTGAAGCCGGAACGCGATTCGCTTTCGCGCGGGGGCTGTTGTAGGGTTACGGGTTCTTGCCTCACGCACGGAGAGCCGTACCGGTAACCCCGTCGCGCCCACCCTGTCCGAGGTCCGCCGAATGATGCCGTTCCGCACCAGCCGCGGGCGCCCGCTGCCGCTCGGCCCGACGCTCACCCCCGACGGCGCGAACTTCGCCCTGCTGTGCCGGCACGGGCAGCGGGTGACGCTGGTGATCCTCCCGGCCGAGGGCGGCAGCGCCCCGCTGGCGGAGCTGCCGCTGGACGCGCGCCTGAACCGCACCGGGGACCACTGGCACATCCGCGTCCACGACCTGCCGGAGGCGTTCTGCTACGGGTGGAGGGTAGACGGCCCGCGCGGCCCGCGGACCCGGTTCGACCCGAACCGGCTCCTGCTCGACCCGGCCTGCGCGATGCTGTCCGAGGGCGCCGTGTGGGCCGGGACGTGCGAAACGGACCCGCAGCGCACCTCGCGCCGCAGCCTGTTCCGCCGCGGCACGCGGTACAACTGGGAGGAGGACGTGCCGCCGCTGATCGAGTACGAGGACTCGATCATCTACGAGGTCCACGTGCGCGGGTTCACGTGCCACCCGTCGAGCGGCGTGCAGTTCCCGGGGACGTTCAAGGGCTTGGTGGAGAAGATCCCGTACCTGAAGTGGCTCGGGGTCACCGCGGTCGAGCTCATGCCCGTGTTCGAGTGGGACGAGTGCGACTGCCCGTTCTTCAACCCCGACACCGGCGAGAAGCTGGTCAACTTCTGGGGCTACAACCCGGTCGCGCTGGCCGCCCCGAAGGCCGCGTTCGCGGCCACCGCGAACCGGTTCGGCCAGACGCACGAGTTCCGCGACATGGTGAAGGCCATGCACGCGGCCGGCATCGAGGTGATCCTGGACGTGGTGTTCAACCACACCGGCGAGGGCAACGACCAGGGCCGCACCTACTCGTTCCGCGGGCTCGACAACGAGCTGTACTACCTGCTCGACCCGCAGGGCCGGTACCTGAACTACTCGGGGTGCGGCAACACGGTGAACTGCAACCACCCGGTGGTGCGCGACCTCATCATGACGTGCCTGCGGTACTGGGCCGCGGACATGCACGTGGACGGGTTCCGGTTCGACCTGGCCTCCATCCTGGGGCGGGACCGGAGCGGGAACGTGATGGTGGAGCCGCCGGTGATCGAGAGCATCACGGAGGACGGGGTGCTCGCGGACACCAAGCTGATCGCCGAGCCGTGGGACGCCGGCGGGCTGTACCAGGTGGGGCGGTTCCCGTTCGGGCGCCGGTGGAGCGAGTGGAACGGCAAGTACCGGGACGACGTGCGCCGGTTCTGGAAGGGCGACTACGGGCTGGCGCCGGCGATGGCCGAGCGCGTGTGCGGGAGCGCGGACCTGTACCAGTGGAGCGGGCGGCTGCCGCGGCACTCGGTGAACTTCGTCACCGCCCACGACGGGTTCACGCTGAACGACCTCGTGAGCTACAACGAGAAGCACAACCACGCGAACGGCGAGGGGAACCGCGACGGCGAGAGCCACAACAGCTCGTGGAACTGCGGCGCCGAGGGGCCGACCGACGACCCCGAGGTCCTCGCGCTGCGCCGGCGCCAGGCGCGGAACATGATGACGACCCTGATGCTGAGCCAGGGCGTGCCGATGCTCCTCGCGGGCGACGAGTTCCTGCGCACCCAGCAGGGGAACAACAACGCGTGGTGCCAGGACAATGAAATCTCCTGGGTCGACTGGGGCCTCGCGGAGGAGAACAAGGACTTCCTGCGGTTCGTGCGCGAGCTGATCCACCTGCGCAAGCGGCACCCCGTGTTGCGGCGGCGGCGGTTCTTCGTGGGCGAGCTCCTGCGCGGCGAGCCCGCGGGGCTGGCGGGCGCGGAGGCGTTCCCGCCGGGCGGCCCGGTGCGCCCGGGCGACGCCGGCTTGTCCCCCGGCGAGGCGGGGGAGTTCGCACGCGCCACCCGCCCCGCGGGGGCCGGCGGCACCCCGCTCCTGGCGGACATCCACTGGCACGGGACCGAGCCGTACCAGCCGGACTGGGGCGGCACGGCGCGCACGCTCGCGTTCGCGCTCGACGGCCGGTTCACGGGGCGCGAGCACGACCGCGACTACCACATCGACAACGACTTCTACGTCGCGCTGAACGCCTGGAGCGAGCCGCTCGCGTTCCGCATCCCCCCGGCCCCGACGCGGCGCCGCTGGCGCCGGCTGGTCGACACCGCGCGGCCCGCGCCCGAGGACATCATTGAAACGGAGAAGGGGCCGCCGGTCGCGGACGGGAGCGCGTACACACTGGCGCCGTTCAGCGCGCTGGTGCTGATTTCGGAGGGGTGAGGCCGCCGTCTTCGCGCCCGCTTTCTTGCCTGACGCCCCCGCGGCGGTTATCACAACGCCAACCCGTTCACCCAGGAGCTCTGCCGATGTCCAGCCCCGAGAAGCGCGTTCAGGAACTGCACCTCACGCTCCCCCCGGCGCCGAAGCCGGTCGCGGTGTACAAGCCCGCGGTGAAGGTGGGGAACCTGCTGTACGTGAGCGGGCACGGGCCGCTGAAGGAAGACAAAACGCTCATCCTCGGCCGGGTCGGCGACACGCTCACGCTGGAGCAGGGCAAGGAGGCGGCCCGCCAGACCGGGCTCGCGATCCTGTCCACCCTCAAGGACCACCTCGGCTCGCTCGACAAGGTGAAGCGGCTCGTCAAGGCGTTCGGGATGGTGAACTGCACCGCCGAGTTCGTCGATCAGCCGAAGGTGATTAACGGGTTCTCGGAGCTGATGAAGGACGTGTTCGGCGAGGACGCCGGCGTCGGCGCCCGCAGCGCGGTCGGTCACAACTCGCTGCCCGGCGGCATGGCGGTCGAGATCGAGTGCATCTTCGAGATCGAAGGCTGAGGACTTCGGTCCGACTCCAGCAGTTTCCGGTTGGTGTAGCAGACCCATCCGCATGCCTTTCAGTGTGGTCCGCTCACTCCGTGAGCGGTCGCTCCGGGTATCGGATGCGCGTGGCGCAACGACGGGGTCTGCAAGCCCGGGCCGCGAATCGGACGCGCGGGCCGACCGCTCACGGAGTGAGCGGACCACACTCCCAATCGAAAGGATAAACAGGACGAAGACAGATTGATCTGGAATCCTGTTTATCCTGTCGATCCTGTCAGAAAATTCTGGGCTCCTTTCGCCGGTCGCAACCGCGCGCGACAATTCCGACCGCTCCGGCCGCTGACGGACGAGCGGTTCCCCACGTTCGGGGCAGATTTCGGGTCGCTTGGCAGGGAGTCCCGGGGTAAACTGGTATAGTTAGTCAGACCCGCCGCCGGTTTCCCACCCCGCAGACGAATCCGAGGCCAAACGGATGCGCTGGTTCCTCGCGCTGTGCGCTGCTTCGTGCGTCGTCGTTTCCGCCCGAGCCGCCGACCCTGCCAAACCGACCGCGGCCCAGCTCGAGTACTTCGAGGCGAAGGTTCGGCCGGTTCTGGCCGACCACTGCTACTCGTGCCACGGGCCGAAGAAGCAGAGCGCCGGGCTGCGCCTCGACACTTCGACCGGCATCAAGGCGGGCGCCGACGACGGCCCCGTGGTCGTCCCCGGCGACCCGGCGAAGAGCCGGCTCATCAAGTCGGTGAAGCGCGAGAACGAACTCGCCATGCCGCCGAAGAGCCCGCTCCCGGCGGAGGCGGTCGCGGTTCTCGTCGAGTGGGTCAAGAGCGGCGCGGCCCTCCCGGCCGAAACGGCGCAGGGGCCGGCGGTCGATCCGAAGAAGCATTGGGCGTTCCAGCCGGTGCGGGCGCCGCTGGTGCCCGCGGCGCCGAACCCGAAGGGCGAGAGCCGGAACGAGATCGACGCCTTCGTCGGGGCCAAACTGGCCGAAAAGGGGCTGGCGCTCGCGCCCCGCGCCGACAGGCGGGCGCTGGTCCGCCGCGCGTACTTCGACCTGACCGGTCTGCCGCCGACGGCCGAGGAAGTCGAGGCGTTCGTGAAGGACGCCGCGCCCGACGCCTGGGCGCGGCTGGTTGATAAGTTGCTCGCGTCGCCCCGCTACGGCGAGCGCTGGGGCCGGTACTGGCTCGACGTGGCCCGGTACGCGGACTCGAAGGGGTACGACCTGACGCGCGAGCGGGCGTTCCCGTTCTCGTACACGTACCGCGACTACGTCGTCCGCTCGTTCAACGAGGACAAGCCCTACGACCGGTTCGTGACCGAGCAGCTCGCCGCCGACCTGCTGCCGCTCGGCGCGGACAAGCGCCCGCTGGCCGCGCTCGGGTTCCTCACCCTCGGGCGGCGGTTCCTCAACAACCAGCAGGACATCATCGACGACCGCATCGACGTGGTGACCCGGGGCTTCATGGGCCTCACGGTCACCTGCGCGCGGTGCCACGACCACAAGTACGACCCGATCCCGGCGAAGGACTACTACTCGCTGTACGGCGTGTTCGCGAGCACCAACGAGCCCGCGGAGCTGCCCCTGATCGGGGACATGCCGCGGACGCCCGAGGTGATCGCGTTCGAGAAGGAGGTTGAGACCCGCGAGGCCGCGATCGTCGCCGAACGCGACAAGCGGCACGCGGCGACGGTCGCCAAGCTCCGCGAGCCGGCGGCGGTGGCCGAGTACCTCCTCGCCGTCCTCGACACCCGCGACGCGCGCGGCGAGGAGGTGCAGAACCTGTTGCGGCAGCGCGACCTCACCCGGCTCGTTTACGACCGCTGGCGCGAGTTCGTCGCGGCCGAGGTGAAGGCGAAGTCGGCGGTGTTCGTGCCGCTCCAGGCGCTCGCGGCGGTGCCCGAGAAGGACTTCGAGGCCAAGGCGCTCGCGGCCCTGCCGCAGAGCACGAACCCGCTCGTCGCGAAGGCGCTGACCGACGCCAAGCCCAAAACGCTGAAGGCGGCGGTGGACGTGTTCGCCAAGGCGCTGTGCGCGGCCCCGCCGGCCGGGACGCCGTCGAAGGAGCAGGCCGAGGTCGCCAGGGCCCTGGCGAAGGGCGGGCCGACGGACATCGCCCTGGCCGACGCCGAGAAGATTCAGAACCGCGCCGACCGCGACGCCATCGCCGCGATCCGCAAGAAGGTCGATACGTTCAAGGCGGCGAGCCCGCACGCCCCGCCGCGGGCGCACGTGCTGGCCGACAACGCGCAGCCCACGCAGCCGGTGGTGTTCCTGCGCGGCAACCCGGGCAACCGCGGGCCGCAGGTGCCCCGTCAGGCCCCGGAGATCGTCACCCCGAACCGCAAGCCCTTCACCCAGGGGAGCGGCCGGCTCGAACTGGCGCGGGCGATCACCAGCCCCGAGAACCCGCTCACGGCGCGCGTGATGGTGAACCGCGTATGGCTGGGGCACTTCGGGCACGGGCTGCTGCGCACGCCGTCGGACTTCGGGGTCCGGTCCGACCCGCCGTCGCACCCGGAGCTGCTCGATTACCTCGCGAGCACGTTCGTGCGCGAGGGCTGGAGCGTCAAGCGGCTGCACCGCGCGATCATGCTGTCGGCCACCTACCAGCAGTCGAGCGCCGTCACGCCCGAGATGTACAAGCTCGACCCCGAAAACCGGCTGCTCGCGCACCAGAACCGCCGCCGGCTCGACTTCGAGGCGCTGCGGGATTCCCTCCTCTCCGCCTCCGGGCGGCTCGACCTGACCGAGGGCGGCAAGCCGGTGGACCTGTTCAAGGCGCCGTTCTCCGCGCGGCGCACGGTGTACGGGCTGATCGACCGCACCAGCCTGCCGGGCACGTTCAAGGTGTTCGACGTGGCGAACCCGGACACGCACAGCCCGCAGCGGTTCCAGACCACTGTTCCGCAGCAGGCGCTGTTCCTGATGAACAGCCCGTTCGTGCAGGAACAGGCGAAATCGCTCGCGGCGCGGAAAGAAGTGGCCGCCGCCAAGACCGCCGCCGCGAAGGTGACGGCGCTGTACCGGCTCGCCCTGAGCCGCAACCCGACGGCGGACGAGTTGGCCCTCGCGACCCGCTTCGTGGCCGGCGACGACCCCAAGAGCGCGTTCGGCGCGTGGCCGCAGCTCGCGCAGGTGCTGCTGCTCAGCAACGAGTTCGCGTTCGTGGATTGATTCAAACGCGGAACGCGGAATTCGGAGTGCGGAACGAAAGGCCGCCGCCGTGGTACCGCAACGCCTCCACAACCGGTGATCTATCATGGGCTTGAATCCCGCGCTCCGAATTCCGAATGCTGCCTTGTCCCGCCGCGAGATGCTGACCCGGTCCGGGGTCGGCATGGGCCTGCTCGGGCTCACGCAGCTCATGGGCAACGCGGGGCTCCTCGCGGCCGACGAGCTGAACCCGCTGGCGCCGAAGAAGCCGCACTTCGCGGCGAAGGCGAAGCGGGTCATCCACATCTTCGCCAACGGCGGGCCGAGCCAGGTCGACACGTTCGACCCGAAGCCGGCGCTGGACAAGTACGCGGGCAAGTCGCTGCCCGCCACCAACCTCCGCACCGAGCGGCGGACCGGGGCCGCGTTCCCGTCGCCGTTCAAGTTCAAGAAGTACGGCAAGAGCGGGCTGGAGGTGAGCGAGCTGTTCGCCCACACCGCGCAGCACGCGGACGACATCTGCGTGATCCGCTCGATGCACGCGGACGTGCCCAACCACGAGCCGTCGTTCCTGCTGATGAACTGCGGCGAGCCGCGGCAGATCCGCCCCAGCATGGGGTCGTGGGTGACCTACGGGCTGGGCACCGAGAACCAGAACCTGCCCGGGTTCGTCGCCATGTGCCCGGGCGGCTACCCGCTCCAGGAGAACCAGAACTGGCAGTCGGGGTTCCTCCCCGGCGTGTTCCAGGGCACCTACGTCGATTCCCGGCACACGGACGTCGAGAAGCTGGTCGAGTTCGTGAAGAACAAGGCCGTCGCGAAGGCCGACCAGCGGAAGCAACTGGACCTGCTCGCGAAGCTGAACCGGATGCACCAGGGCGCGCGGCCCAACGACCCGCAACTGGAGGCCCGCATCCAGTCGTTCGAGCTGGCGTCGCGGATGCAGGTGGAGGCCAGCGACGCGTTCGACATCACCAAAGAGTCGAAGCAGACGCTCGAGGCCTACGGCAACAGCGAGCAGGCGCGGAGCCTGCTCATGGCGCGGCGGCTCATCGAGCGCGGCGTGCGGTTCGTGCAGGTGAGCCACGGCCCGGTCCAGCCGTGGGACAGCCACGACGACCTGGAGAAAGAGCACCGGCGCCTGGCGGGGCAGGTGGACCGGGCCATCGCCGCGCTGATCGCCGACCTCAAGCGGCTCGGGCTGTTCGAGGAAACGCTGATCCTGTGGGGCGGCGAGTTCGGCCGCACGCCGGTGGTGGAGCTGCCGACGCCGGGCTCGAACGCGGGCAAGATCAACGGCCGCGACCACAACCACTGGGGCTTCTCGGTGTGGCTCGCGGGCGGCGGGGTGAAGGGCGGTCAGGCGGTCGGGGCGACGGACGAGTTCGGGTTCAAGGCGGTGGAGAAGCCGGTCCACGTCCACGACCTGCACGCGACGATGCTGCACCTGCTCGGGTTCGACCACGAGAAGTTCACCTACCGCTACGCCGGCCGCGACTTCCGGCTCACCGACGTTCACGGCAAGGTGGTGAAGGACGTGCTGGCGTGAGGCGTTGATGACTGCGATGGCCTGTGCTGGCTCCCCATTCATATACGCAGCCACTGGGTTGTGCGATGAGAATGGTGAATCTCACACGAGGACAACTGTGTTGCTCGCGAACGGGATAAAAAAGGCGATTGTGTGCCGCTGACGGTGGGCAGCAGCCACATTGTCGTGGGGCTAACGGCTTCGAATTTGACTTGCCGTGACTGAACGCGGGTCCGCAACGGATGTCAGGCTGTGCCGACGACTTGACAGGGCCGACAACGCCCCCATAAGCTAATTTGTACGGTTCGCCCGCTGCGTCTCCGTCGAGGAGCAGATCACAGATGTCTGCCGAGACTCCTATTCCCGCCGATGCCCCTGCGCCCGTACCGATTCCGCCCGAACTTCTGGCATGGGCCAGACAGACGTTTGATGCCAGCGAGTTCCTCGCAGGGGTTCGCGAGATCGAGGCGACCGGAGGGGAGCCGTTGGAATCGTTCGTTGCCGCGGTCGAAACCGCGGCCCGTGGGTCGTGAGCGGGGTAAACGGGCCGACTCCGTACCGCGTGTTGTACTCGGCGCCGGTGCGGCAGCGGCTCGTCGAGCTCGCCGCCGCGGCCCGAACTCGTGGCGACGGCGGGGCGTTCGTGGTAGCTCTGCGTGAGTTCGACCACCGGCTGCGCGTCTATCCGCAGTTCGGAGAACCGTTGGTCGATCTACTGGCGGAAGCCGGGCAGGTGCGGCTCGGGGCGGTACCCCCACTGGCGATGCGCTACGGGGTGTTGGAAGAGCGGCGATTAGTCCTAGTGGCCGTCCCTCCAGTGCTACTGCCGAAGCGGGTCGAAGAGTGAATGTTGGGCGAATCTCAATGTCTCGGACCACTCGAAGCTGTCCAGGGCAGCTTTAACACAGGTTCCGCACCACCCGGCACGGGTTGCCCACCGCAAGTACGCCGGCCGGAACGTCCTTGGTGACTACACTTCCGGCGCCGATCACCGTGCGGTCGCCGATCGTTACGCCGGGGGTGATGATCGCGCCGCCGCCGACCCACACGTCCGAGCCGATCCGCACCGGCTTCCCGAGTTCGCGGGTCTTGCGCAGCTCGGCGTCGAGCGGGTGCGTGGCCGCGTAGATCTGCACCGCCGGGCCGAACAGCGTGCGGTCCCCGACCCGGATCTCGCACACGTCGAGCAGCACGCAGTTGAAGTTGAAGTACACCCGCTCGCCGAGGTGGATGTTGGCTCCGTAGTCGCAGAAAAAGGGCGGCTGGAGCCACACGCCCGCGCCCGTCGAGCCGAACAGCTTCTTCAAGATGCTCGCGCGAACGGCCGCGTCCGACTCGCGGGTCGCGTTCAGGTTCCAGAGCAGGTCGCGGGCGCGCGTCCGCGCGGCGGTCAGCTCCTGGTCGAGCGGGTCGTACAACTCGCCCGCCAGCATCTTCTCACGTTCGGTGCGCATAGTCGTTCACCCGGGCGAGTCCCTTGCGGCCCTTGATCGCGGCCACCAGATCGGCGTTCGTGCGGATCGTGGCGTCGAAGTCGGTGTAGCAGCACCCGACCGTTTCCGGCTGGTGGGAGTCGCTGTTGCCGAGCTGGGCGTAGTGAGGGAACTTGACCAGCAACTTGCTTGCCTTCGCGCGGAGCCCCGCGTCCATGTTGTTCGACATCACCTCGATGCCGTCCAGCTCGGGGTTCTGCTCGGCGACGATCTGCTCGAACGGCTGGTTCCACCGGTTCGGGTGCGCGGCGACGCACGCGCCGCCCTGCCGGTGAACCTCCTTGCACAGCTCCGGCCACCCGATCCCTCTCGGCAGCGCGTACGGGTCCGTGACGCCGTAGCACAGCATGTCGCCGCCGCGCCCGGTGACCTCGATCCCGGCCAGGATCACCAGCCCGGGGGCCGCGGCACGGAGCTCCTCCAGTTCGGGTTCCGTCCAAAGGAAATCGTGTTCGGTGATGACGATGCCGTCGAGCCCGGCCTTGAGCGCGGATTCCACCAGATCAAAGGGATCGGAGTCGGCGTCGGGCGAGTGGCGGGCAGTGTGCATGTGCAGATCGAACTTCATCGCGGTTCCTTTTGAGGAATGCCGCTATTGTACCAGCACCGGCGCACGGGCGGCAGGAGGAGAAGCGGTGTCACGCGAACACGCACTTGAAATCTGGCGGGCGGCCGTCGATGCGGTCCGACCGGAACCGCTGGTCCGCGCGGCGGTGGAGTCCGATCCGACGATCCGCGCCGCGCCGCGCGTTCTGGTCGTGGGGGCCGGCAAAGCCGGGCCGGGCATGGCCGCGGGGCTCGAAGCCGCTCTCGCCGACCGGCTGGACCGGGTTGAAGGGCTGGTGAACGTGCCCGCGGGGCTGACCGCGCCGCTGCGGCGCGTCCGGTTGCACCCCGGGCGCCCCCAGGGCGTGAATGAACCGACCGCGGAGGGCGTGGCCGGCGCGGAGGAGATGCTCCGGCTGCTGGCCGGCGCCGGTCCCGATGATGTCGCGGTGTGCTTGCTTTCGGGCGGCGGGTCGGCGCTCCTTCCTGCTCCGGTCGAGGGCGTTTCGCTGACGGACAAGCTCGCGGTGACGAAGCTGCTCCACCGGTCCGGGGCGACGATCGACGAAATGAACTGCGTCCGCAAGCACCTGTCGCGGGTGAAGGGGGGGCGACTCGCGCAGGCGTTCCGCGGCGCGCGGCTGGTGTCGCTCATCATTTCCGACGTGGTCGGTGACCCGCTCGACGTGATCGGGTCCGGGCCGACCGCTCCGGACCCGACCACGTTCGCCGACGCGCTCGACGTGCTGACACGGTACGGGTTACGCGACGCGACCCCGGCGAGCGTGCTGCACTACCTCGAAGCGGGGCGCGGCGGGCTCACCCCTGAGACGCCCAAGCAGGCGCCACCGAACGTCGAGAACCGCGTGCTCGGGAGCAACCGGATCGCGCTCGACGCCGCGCGCCACCGGGCCGCCGCGCTCGGCTACCGCGTGCTCGACCTGGGCGCCTTCGTCGAGGGGGAGACGCGCGAAGTGGCGACGGCGGTCGCGGGGGTGGTGCGCAGTATCCGGCGCGACGCCGAACCCCTCGGGCCGCCCGCCTGCGTTCTGCTCGGCGGCGAAACGACGGTCGCCCTCGGCGGGGCAACGGGGAAGGGGGGGCGCAACCAGGAGTTCGTTCTGGCCCTGGGGGCGAAACTCAAAGCCGAGATGGCCGGCGTGACCGTCTTGAGTGCCGGTACCGACGGCGAGGACGGTCCGACCGATGCCGCCGGAGCCGTTGCCGACGGCGCAACGCTCGCGCAAGAAGTGGCTGCGGACGAGTTTCTCCGCCGCCACGATGCGTATCACTTTTTCGAGCGGGCGGGCGGGCTCATCAAAAGCGGGTTGACTGGAACGAATGTCATGGACGTGCGGATCGTGCTGGTGAGATGAGTGCAGTTTTTGCAGTCCGCGGTCGGTGCTGTGTAAAAGCTACACGCCGAATTCATGCGGAATGGCAGTTTTTGCCTATTGACTGAGAACGTAGAATTGGCATCGCCGCGCATTCAGTCGCAAAACGTGCAAAAACGCGATTGGCACGGCGCGTGCTTTAGGTACTTCCGTTCTCAACCGGCACCGCCGAAGAGATGAAACGGGGCTGGAACAGGAGAGGCAGGTGGGACGCGGCCGGAACCGCGTTCCCCAATGAGCCGGCCGGTTGTGGTCGAACGGGGAGGCTGCGGGTGATCCGCTCCACCCGGCGAACCGCGACCGGCCGGCTGCGTTTTTCTCGTCCCAAACGGTTCATCACTTCCCGCCGATCGCTTTCTCAATCCGGCTGCGTTTTTCTTGTCCCAAACGGTTCATCCGTTCGCCGATCGCTTTCTCAATTTTGGCGGATGCATCGACTTCCAGGAAGATCAAACGGGTGACCCGGATTCGTTGTTCGCAATCTGCTGCGCCTTTTCCAAGGTGCCGCCGTTGGTATCGACCACCCGACACAAAGTGAGTGCCATTGGGCCAGAGGCCCGCGCTCCGGGAAAGGCACGACTCCGGCGCCGGAGCGCGGGCCTCTGGCCCGCTTGACCTCGGCGGTTCGATTCGGATTCGCGGGAACTCGGGGCACACTCCCCGCGCGTACCAGCGGGCCAGAGGCCCGCGCTCCAGGAAAGGCACGACTCCATCGGATTCGCCCCGCGCTGTAACGGGGGTTACGGCGGTCCCGAAGCGGTCTACGATGCTCCGGACCAACGGAGCCGACGACGCTGCACTTGCGGGTAGGGCGATTCTCACACAAACACCTGTTATCTAGCAGATTATCAGCGCAAATATCGTGCTGCGGGCACCTCGAGCCGCGACTCGGCGGTCCTACGCCGCATCCGCTGGCGCTCACACCCGCCACCGGCATCCCTCCGCAAGGGGTGCTAACGTCGGCACATTTCGCATACCGTGCGTCCGTCAACACACCAGTCGGTGACCAGCAATCTGCCCGCGGAACGCCCGCGATTGCCCCAACGGCGAACCCATCTCACGCCCGCGTGTCTCTCAGCGTGAGTAGCTGACGAGGCCCGACGGGCCGGAGGCATGATGGCGACCATCGACGACTTATACTCCTCTCTCGCACGGCGGCTGCGTCCCGAGGACGCGGCCGAACTGGTGCGCCAGGAACTGGGGGCGGCGCTGTCCTCTGCCGAGAGCACGATCCTCGACCGCGCCGCCCGCGGCGCCCACGCCCGCGGCGGGTGGGCGTACAGCTCCATGTCAACCGAGTTCCAACAGCCGGTCGGGCTGGCGAGCCAGGTCCGGACCGCGCGCGACCTGTTCCCGGCGCTCGCCGCGCCGGCGGACGCCGAGTGCGACGAACCGGCCGCGCTCGCGCCGTACATCGCCGCCGCATCGGGCGCGATCGCGAAGGCGCCCGGCGCGAGCGACTTCAAGCAGCACCGGCTGAACCGCGCGGACCGCACCGCCGTCGGGCTCGGGGAGCTGTCGAAGCGGCAGTACAACAAGCGGTTCCGGCTGCTGGGGCGGATGGAGGCCAAGCTGGTCACGCTGGAACGCGAGATCCGCAAGCGCGAGTACACGCTGGTCGCCAAGTCGCGGCTGGCGTCGCGGATCGCGAAGGCCGATTTCGTCGCCGACCGCGACTCGGCGTGCTTCATCGCGTACCTGACGGCCCGGGCGAACCTGCGGAGCGTGTTCACCAACGGCGCGCAGGCGCGCCCGTATGACGAAATCGCCGACATGCTGTTCGCCCGGTGCCGGCGCAGCCCCACCGCGCACTGGTGGGCGGTGGCCCACGTTCACCCGGTCCGCGAGGTGCTCGACCGGCTGACCGACGAGCAGAAGGGCCGGTTCCTGGCGGTCTGGTTCGACCTGCTCGCCGGGATCGCGGAACTGCTGCGGAGCGTGTGGGAGAAGTCGCGGTTCGACCGCGCCACGATGATCGTGAAGCGGGGCGACGACTCGACCACCTGGAACGCCATCGCCGGGGCGTGGAACAAGGCCCGCGAGAGCTGGATCGCGGTGCTTCACGCGCTGGACATGGACGCCCTCCTCGATCGGCTGTGCCCGGGTAAGGTCCTCCGGCTGATGGCAGCGGACGTGGCGTACTGGCACCGGGCGAGCGGCGGCGGGTTGGAACCGGACACGGCGGTCTGGGCGGCGCTCCCGGCGCCGTGGGAGGTGCTCGGCGGCACCGCGAGTTGCACCCGCGCCGAGGTCGAAGCGGTGTGCGTGCGGTGCGGCGTCGATCCGGTCGCGAAGGGGTGGACGGCGCCCCGGCCGGGCCGCGCGGTCGAAGCGTTCCGGCCGACGCCGGAACTCGTTCACGGCGTTGCGGTCGGCCACCCGGGGCTGGCCGCGCTGTTGAGGAAGGTCGGGGTGTTTTCCGGCAAGACGTTGAAGCTGCCGGCGTCGTGAGGCGCCGGTCCGCCTGGGGTAGCTCAGTGATAGAGCGGCCGGCTCTGGACCGGCTGGACACAGGTTCGAGCCCTGTCCCCAGGTTTACGTTTGGGGTAGCTCAGTGGTAGAGCGACCGGCTCTCATCCGGTTGGACGCAGGTTCGAGCCCTGCCCCCGAACGTTTCAATCTGCGACCTGTTGCGTCACCCGCCATCAGAAGGCGGGCGGTTCGACCAAGCACAGCCAAGCGATCTGTTACAAGTCCTGGTGTGTCTGGGGCGTTACACCCGCCTGCGTCAGCAGGCGGGTGTAACGCCCTCCCTATTCTTTCTCGAACAGCGCGGTCACGAAGGCGTCCGGGTCGAACGGCTCCATGTCCTCGATCTTCTCGCCGAGGCCGACGAACTTGACCGGCAGGCCGAGCTTCTGCTTGATCGCGAACACCGCCCCACCTTTCGCCGTCCCGTCGAGCTTCGACAGGATGATGCCAGTACACTTGACGGATTTCGAGAACTGCTCGGCCTGGACCAGCGCGTTCTGGCCCGTCGTGGCGTCCAGCACCATGAGCACCTCGTGCGGGGCGCCGGGGATCTGCCGGGTCACGATCCGGTGGATCTTTTCCAGCTCCTTCATGAGGTGCGTCTGCGTGTGGAGCCGCCCGGCGGTGTCCACGATGAGCACGTCGAACCCGCGGGCCTTGGCCTTCTCGCAGGCGTCATGCGCCACCGCCGAGGGGTCGGCGTTCTGCCCCTGCTTCACGATGTCGCAGCCCAGCCGCCCCGCCCACACCGTGAGCTGCTCGACGGCGGCGGCGCGGAACGTGTCGCACGCGGCCAGCAGCACCTTCTTGCCGTCCGCCTGGAGCCGGTTCGCCAGCTTCGCGATGGACGTGGTTTTGCCCGAGCCGTTCACGCCGGCGATCATGACGACCGTCGGGCCGGACGCCTGGTAGTTCAGCCCCGGGGACGGGTCGGTGAGCAGCTCGCGGAGCTGCGCCTTCACGAACGCTTCGATTTCGCCGGTGATTTCCTTGTCGCGGAACCCCTGCCGGACCCGGTCCACGATCAGCAGCGTGGCCTGGGTGCCCACGTCAGCGAGGTACAGACGCTTTTCAAGCTCCTCAAGGAACGCCTCATCGACCCGCCCCTTGCCGCGGAGCAGGTCGAACACGCCGCCGAAGACGCTCTTCGTCTTGGTCAGCCCCGCCTTGATGCCTTTGAAAAACCGCCCCAGCATGCGCCGCCCTCGTTAAGGTGCGTGTTCCAACTCATTGTATTGGACGGCGTTCGGGTCCTGCGTCGCCCGCCCCGCACTTCCGTTGACCCCTTCTGAGGGGGGCCATATCATCAACTCAATCTGCCGGATGATCCGTTTGTGCCGGCCGCGATGTCTTCACTGGTGTGCCGAGAGCGCTAAATGAGCACGGAACCGACGCCACCCACGACCGCAGCCACCGCCCCGACGGCTCCAACCACGGCCCCGACCGCGCCGGCGGCGCCCCCGGAACCGAAGGCCGAACCGAACGCGCTGGCGACCGCCCTGAGCACCGGCTGGGAGCAGTTCACCAAGGGCGAACTGATCAGCTACCGGGCGATGGCCGTCACGCTCGTCGTGGCGGCGGTCGTCGGCACCACCATTTACATCACCCGGAGCAACTTCAAAGTTGAGTCCGGGCGGTGGACCGAGTTCGACGGGCTGAGCGGGTCGGCGTCGGTGTCGTCGCTCGAGGAGTTCGCCAAGAAGAACCCGGACACGGTGCAGGCCCGGCTCGCGGAAGTCGAAACGGCCCGCGCGCTCCTCGGGCCGGAGGGCATCGAGCGGTTCAGCCTGACCGACCCCGCCCGCCGCAAAGAGGCGATCGACAACGTCGAGAAGGCCCGCGACTCGTTCCTGAAGCTCGCCGACGCGTACAAGGACGACCCGATCATGAAGGCGGTCTGCCTCCGCGGCGCCGCGAAGGGCGAGGCCGCACTAGTCGGGATGCCGAAGGACGGCGCCCCGGACCAGTACCGCGGGGACCCGGCCAAGGCGGCCGAGTACCTCGACAAGCTGGCCGAAGCCGTTCCCGACACGGAGTGGAGCAAGGACGCGAAGAAGCTCGCCGAGTCGCTGCGGAGCAACCCGCGGCAGGTGATCGACCTGCAAGACCGCGCGTACGCCATGCCCAAGCCGATCGACCCGGGGCTCGCCCCCAAGTCGCCGATCGACAACCCGTTCGGCGCCGGCCTCCCGGGGCTCCCCGGCGGGCCGTGACCGTCGCCGACAACCCGAACCGAACACGGAACGCGAGCCTCCCTGATTCCTGCCGAGCTGAGAATCAGGGGGGCTCATCCGTTCCCGGGGGCACCATGTCCGAGCCCGAAGAGCTGGAAGACGACCTCATCGCCCCGGGCGCCGAGCCCGCCCCGGTCACGCCCAGCGTGCGGTTCCGCGAGCCGCTCGACCTGCTCGTGATGGTCAAGTCCGAGGGGATGCGCCTCGACCAGTACGTGCAGCTCCACCTCGGGGCCGACTGGAGCCGCTCGGTGGTGCAGAAGGCCATCGAGGGGGGCGGGGTGCTGCTCAACGGCCGCCCGGTGCTGAAGCCCAGCTACAAGGTGCGCAAGAACGACCGGCTGCACGTCACGATGCCGGAGCCGACGCACGAGATCCCGGTGCCCGAGGACATCCCGCTCGACATCCTGTACCAGGACGAGTGGCTGGCGCTGGTGAACAAGCCCGCGGACATGGTGGTCCACCCGGCCAAGGGGAACTGGTCCGGCACGCTGGTGAACGCGCTCCAGTGGCACTTCCGCGAGCACCTGAGCACCGGGGCCGGGCACCTGCGGGCGGGCATCGTCCACCGGCTCGACAAGGACACGAGCGGCGTCATCCTGGTGGCGAAGGACGACCTGACGCACCGCGACCTGGCGATGCAGTTCGAGTCGCGGAAGGTGTTCAAGGAGTACGTGGCGATCGCCGCGGGGGAGCTGGAGCGCGACTCGGACTACATCGAGGGGGCGCTGAAGATGCACCCCTACGACCGGCTGAAGATGATCGTCTCCACGGACCCGGACGCGAAGCACGCGCTGAGCTACTACGAGGTGCTGGAGCGGTTCCGCGGGTTCACGCTGGTGAAGGTGCAGCCGCGGACGGGCCGCACGCACCAGATCCGCGTCCACCTGCTGCACGTGGGGTGCGCGGTGCTGGCGGACAAGATCTACGGCGGGCGCGCCCAGGTGAAGCTGTCCGAGATCGCCCCCGGCACGCCCGCGGCCGGGGACGAGGTGCTGCTGGGCCGGCAGGCGCTGCACGCGTTCCGGCTGCGGTTCCAGCACCCGCGCACCGGGCAGTGGATCGAGGCCGAGGCGCCGCTCCCGCCGGACATGCGCCGCACCCTCGACGCCTTGCGCCAGCACCGGGCGATACGTTAAACGCGGACCCCGCCCCGTTGCTCCAACCCGGCGCGAGCGATGTCGCCCAATGTGCTGCCTGCGATCCGGTTCGCCTGGTGGAACGTCAACAATTTCGCGCACTACGATGTCGCGCATGCAAGTGAGCCCCGTTGGCCGCGTGAACCGGCCGCTTATGCGGCGAAATGCGCCCGGGTCGATGCCGCGCTTCAGCACCTCGTTGCGACCCAAGCACCTGATGTCTTGGGCCTCGGCGAAATCACGGCGGCCGCGGCCGAGGAATTGCAATCGCGGCTGCTTTCTGGCTATGAACTGATATTCCCGGACGCGGCCCCAGGGGCGCAGTTTCAGATCGCCGTGTTTCACCGGACCGGCGCGCTATTTCAGCAGCAGTGGCCACTGTTTGCGGACGGAGTGCCGCGCACGACCCGCGGAATGCCTCTTCTCGATTGCACCCGCGCGAAGCATTGCGTGCGATTCATCTTTTGCCACTGGACGGCCTTCGGTGACAACAGCGAAACGTATCGCGAACGCCTCGCGGAAACGGTTTCGGCTCACGCCTACGATTTTCTCAACGACCCGACGCAAACAGCGACAATTCCGCACGTCGTGGTGCTCGGAGACCTAAACATCGAACCGTTCGCGACCGTGTTCCGCGACCGGTTGAACGCTTCTCGCGACCGGGATCGGTCCCGACAGCGGGCGCACCCGTCGGACCGCGAAGTGCGACGGGTCCGATTCTACAACGCGAGTTGGCGGTTACTCGGCGAGCGACACGCGCACGACGAGGCGGCCTCGCAACAGTGGGCCGGGACGTATTACAATGCGGGTGACCGGGCTTGGCACACTTACGATCAGTTGCTGGTAACCGGCGGCCTACTTGGTAGCAGTCCGCCGTATTTAGAAGAGTCGTCACTCGAGATCGTGCCCTTGCCCGGGTGCATCGAGGCGGGTGGGAAGCCAGAAGCCTTCACGTGGCTGTCCGGTGTTGCAAGTGGCCTCTCCGACCATCTGCCCATTACAGGACGAATCATTTTCCCTGCGAGTTAACCCATGCCCACACTGGAAGAGTTGCTGCGGGCTTCGCTACAAGAGACGGAGGAAGACGTTAACGAAGCAAGCAACGCCTTACACACGTCTGCGGTTGAAATAGCCAAGGCGGCTGAGGCCGTGACGAAAAGTCAGGCGACCGTCCGCCTCAAGGTCATGGCGGGTGATGAGACCGAAACGCGGTACAACCTCGACGTAACGCGGAACGGTGCCCCCCAGGGGCGCACGGTGGCGTGCTTTGGGGTACCGAAGAAGGGCTTTCCAATCACTCAGTACGCCAACTGGACGGAGGATCGCGTCACCGCACAGTTCTCTTCCAAGGAAGAACTCGCGGCTTTTTTCCAGCAACTGGCCTCCAATCCCGATTCGCCCCTCGTGGGGTATCTTTCGTTCCTTCTTCGGCATCCGAACGCGGGAGCGTAGGTCTCATGCCAGGCGGCCCACTTCTTCTCGACTTCCGCGGGCTTCGCGGTTCGCTCGTTCGGGCCGTTGCCGCGAATTAGCGCCACCAGCACGAATGCGAACGCAGAGCGCCTGCCTGAGGTCGAAGAACGCAAACGCCGACGTTACACCGCTCCCGGAATGATCTTTAACTGTGCCGCGGTGAAGTGCTCGTACCCGATCCGGTGCCCGGGCGCTTGAAACCTGTATTGCGGTGAGGGCCGCGCGCAAAAGAAGCGCCCGTGGACCGGGTCCGCGGGCGCCTCGAACGCACGGAATCCGGTGCCGGGTCACTTCGGGGTGATGGTGATCTGCGCCTTCGGCTTCATCATCGCGATCACCGACTCGCGGAGCCGCATCGCGTACAGCATCTGGACGTCTTCCTTCACGCCCTTGTCCTCGAACTTCTTCGGGGTGCCCTGGCGGCGCTGGGTGACGAGGATCAGGTGGTAGCCGAACTCGGTGGCGACCACGTCGCTCATCTGGTACGGCTTGAGCGCGAACGCGGCCTTCGCGAACGGCTCCACCATCGCCCCGGCGCGGGGGAAGAAGTTCAGGTCGCCGCCGTCCTTCTTCGACGGGCAGGTGCTGTACTCCTTCGCGTACGCCGCGAACAGCTCGTCCGTCTTGCTCACCCGGGCCTGCTCCTTGGCGACCGCGTCCGCGGTGGCGGGCAGCGCGGCCACCGCCTTCGCGGCCTCCTGCTCCACCACCTGCTTGATCCCGCGGAGCTTCTGGTCCGCGTCCTTCCGCTTCGCCTCGTCGTTGCCCGGGGTCATGAGGATGTGGCGGGCGCGCACCATCGTGCCGTCGAACACGTCCGGGCTGCCGTCGAACAGCTGCTTCAGGGCGGCGTCGGTGCCCTGTTGCTGGACGAACTTCTCCCACTTCATCTGGGCCGTCACCTCGCTCCGGAACTCGGCCTCGGTGAGCATCATCGCGTCGAGCTCTTTCGCGTAGTCCTTCTTGGCCTCGGCCAGCTCCTTCTTCAGGTCCGCGATGAGCTTCTCCACGTCCTTCTCGTCGACGGTGGTCTTGAGCGCCGTGAGGTACTCGTCGATCAGCGCGTTCTCGATCAGGTGGGCCATGATCTCTTTGCGGGCCATGTCCCGGTGCTGGTCCGGGAACTGGCGCAGCGCGCGGTACACCGCGACCTCGGGGATGGGCTTGCCGTTGACCACCGCGGCCGTGCCGGTGGGGCGCACCTCCGGCGGCTTCGGCGTGGGCGTGACCGACGGCGCGAGGCCCGGCATTGCGGCGCCCGGCGCCCCGACCGGCGCGGTCGGCACCGCCGGCGGCGCGCCCGCGGGCGGTTGGGGCGGTTGGGCCACCGCCGTCGCCGTCAGGGCCGAGCCCAGAACCAGGGCCGCGACCCCGCGAATCGATTTGCGCATCTCGGACTTCCTCCAGCGAATCGGGCGCCCGTCACTCCCCCGAACCGGGCGGCCCGGGTCTCCTCGGCTTCAGAGTCGCGGCGAATAGCAGTCGTCCGACGGGCTGTCAAGGTTGAAGCGCAAGGGCCGCGGCGCGAAAAAAGGGAAAATGGGTGGCGTCTTCGCCCGCGTGCTCCTATCATCCTCTTCTGTCACCACAATCGGGAGGCTGAATGGGATTGCGCATGCGTGTTCACGACCGGGAGCCGATCGGGGCGGCTCTCCGGCGGTTCAAAAAGC
The DNA here is from genome assembly GCF_034097035.1 of Gemmata algarum. Lineage (NCBI taxonomy): Bacteria > Pseudomonadati > Planctomycetota > Planctomycetia > Gemmatales > Gemmataceae > Gemmata > Gemmata algarum. Next base: position 9,404 of record NZ_JAXBLV010000144.1, on the reverse strand, counting down.
TGGTCGAACGCAGCGGGCTGAAGCGTGAGCTGCGTGCCCATGAGTACTACGAGAAGCCGTGCGAGGCGCGGAACCGTAAGGAAGCCAAACGCCGCAACGCCATCAAGCGCGCCGCGATGGGCAAGCCGACCGTCAAGAAGGAACGCTCTTACTGAGCGCCCTCGCCCGAACGAATCAAATCAGAAGGCCGGTTTGCCTCGCAAAAGCTGAGGCGAGCCGGCCCGATTTGTTTACGTCGGCGAGCGTTCCGGATCACTTCGCGGACTCGTTCAATTCCGTTTTCAAACTGCCTGTGCCTCTCGCGGAGCGGACCAGTTGCTCACCCCTGCGTGTCGGGGCTGCCCTAAAGCGTGCCTCACGCACACTTGCCACGCGCCCGCACAGAACACGGTAAAAAGAAGGAGCCGGCGACCGAAGCCGCCGGCTCTCGTTGATAGGGTTGGGGATGGGTCGTGAGGTATGTGGAGCGGGCCAGGGGGACTTGGCCCGACTTGGTTTTCGACGAATGGTGTTAAAGCAGACGGTGTGCCAACGCCCGCCACTTCACCCGTTCCGTGCCATCAACTGCTGCAATTCCAGGCGTTTCGCGCGTGTTTCGCCCGGAGCACGTCCGGGCGGCGTTGTAACGATTACCGGGTCGCGGGTGAGTCCGACCGGGGTTGCGCACCTTCTTGCCGAGCGCGGCACGGGACGGATGTGCGGAGCGGCCAACCCGGCTTCCCTCACTTTCCACTCTTCGCTATGGACCCCCGGAACCGTCCGAACCGATGAGAGGGGTACAAGTCCCCTCCGTTACTCAACCCGCGAAAGCGACCATGCCGCAGTTGAGCGAAAGCGCCGCTGAGAAAATGAGTACCGAACAGGCGACCGCACTCGCCCGCGTGCTCGACCTCCAGGCCCGGTGGGAGAACCACCGCGACGACCCGGCCAAGACCGCCACCTCTGCCGCCGACCTCCAGGCGCGCCAAAAGGCGTTTGAGGCGTTCCGCGCGGCGTTGCGCGATTACAGTGCCGCTCACAACGACTCGCGCTTCCCGGAACCGACTCAAAACGTCCCCGAGCGCCTCGTCATCTGGTGCCGCGCCCTCCGGGCCGTGTTCCGGCGCTCGGAAGGCCCCGGGTCGGCGTTCGTGCTGATGAAAGTTCACCGCCTCGCGGACCGGATCGCCGCCCGCACGGGTACCGCCCCCGTCGCGCGCGAGCCCGTCACGGACCGCGACGCCACGGTCCGCGAACTGGACGCCGTGATCGCGTGGTGCGAGCGGGCCGCCGCACCTGCCGTAAAAGGGGACGCCGCCTGAGCGCGGTGTGCGGTACTGTCCCCTCTGGCCCGCGGTGTGCCGTAATCGCACACCGCGGGCCAGAGGGGAACGACCACGTCTCACACGATCGGGCCGGAAAACAAGCACTTTGCCACGTTGTCACACGTTTCTGTGCCCCCGGCCCCTGAGTTGCTTTTCCGCTCGCACTGCCGCACCGCGGCCCGGATTTCCCCGGGAGACGGTGCCGTACCCCGACCGGGAGAAGCCGATGAAGCCGTTCGTTCGAGCCGCGTTGTGGACCGCCGTCGTCGCGACCGTTGTCGTGCTGGTCGGGGCCGGACGGGCGGTCGAGCAACCGCAGCCGAAAGAGAAAGCCGAACCGAAGAAGCCCACCGTGATGCAGCGCAAGCTGACCCACTCGCAGCGGGTGCTGGAGGGGCTGGCGATGAACGACTTCGCCAAAATCGGCAGCGGCGCCGACGGGCTGATGGAGTGCGCCAAAGACGTGACCTGGAAGATCAACGAGACCGAAAAGTACCTGATGCACACCAACGAGTTCATCCGCCGGTCCGAGAACCTCAAGAAGGCCGCGAAGGACAAGAACATCGACGCCGCGGCGCTCGCCTACGTCGATCTCACGCTCACCTGCGTGCGGTGTCACCAGCACCTGCGCGAGGAGCGCATCAGCTCCCGACCGGTGCCGGCACCGGCGGTCGCGGTGCGATAAAACGGCGCCCGGTTCGCCATCCCCGCGCATCACTTCAAGAGGAACCCGCCGTGCTCCCGATCCGCACCATCCTTTACCCGACCGACTTCTCGGACGCGGCGCGGTCGGCGTTCGACCTGGCCTGCGCACTGGCCCGCGACTACCGGGCGACGCTGATCGTCGCGCACGTGATCGCGCCGGGGCACGTGTTCGCCCCGAACGGGGCGGTCGTCCCGTTCCCCACGGAGGAGCCGGGTGAGGCGTGCGACCAGCTCGCCCGGATGCACCCCACCAGCCCCGGCGTTCATGCGTACTATCGGCTCCTCAAGGGCGACCCGGCGGAGCAGATCTTGAAGCTGGCGACGGACACGAAAGCCGACATGGTCGTGATGGCGACTCACGGCACCAGCGGGCTGACGCGGCTGCTGGTCGGGAGCGTGGCGGAAAGCGTGATGCGCAAGGCCGGGTGCCCGGTGCTGACGATGCGTATACCGACTCAACCCGTCCCGACGTGATTCGTGCGGCTCAAACCGCCTTATATGCGATCCAACTGGTTGTGTCTGTTTCTTGTGGCACAGACATTCCTGTCTGTGCGGCCTTCTCACGCCACACAGACAGGAGTGTCTGTGCCACAAAGGCAAAAACTAAAACAGATACCAACGGCCGGGCCGTGAACAAGAATTGCGAATGCAATAGGCGGATGGTCGTGGCCGAGCTTCGGCTCATGCGAGCCGCTTATTTACGAAGACAAGTTTTGACAGGATGGACAGGATTCGCCGGAGGAGGACCGACTCGTTTGGAATCCTGTCAAAATCTCTTCGGCTTCTCCGCGCGGCGGCACGTTCGCGCTACGACACCTCGTCGCCGTTCTCGTCGATTATTTCGTCTTCGTCTTTATCTTTGTCTTCGATCTCCTGGGTCTCGAGCCGGAACGGTTGCCACACGTGCGGCCGGGCCAGCGGCTCGATGTGCAGCACCTCCTCCCCGCCCTTGAACACCCGCACGCTCCCGCTCGACTGGCTCACCGCGAACGCCACCGCGCTGGTCTGCTTGCTGATGCCCGCGGCGGCGGTGTGGCGGCTGCCGAACCCCTTCCGCATGTTGGCCCCGTGCGCCCCCAGGTGCAGGCAGGCGGCTTCCGCGATCCCGTCCCGGCCGATGAGGAGCGCGCCGTCCAGTTTGGCGATCTCCTTGATCTGCTCGCGCACGTCCTTCTTGCGCACGTCGCGCTCGGCCCGCGAGTACCCGCGGAACGGGTTGAAGTTCTGGAAGTGCGACAGGCTCAACACCTTGCGCGTGTCGCCCACCACCAGAATGGTGCCGATGGGCTGCCCCTCGCGGCCCTCGCGGCCGATCTCGGTGGCCAGATCGACCACGGCGCGGAGCACGTCGAGCGGGGCCGCGTCCCCCAGGATGCGCAGGTCCTGCGAGGTCATCCGCTCCAGGTGCTCGCCCAGGTGGATCACGCTCAGGCTGTCCACCGGCTCCGGGGCGTCGTCGAGGGTCGCGATCCCGTTGTAGATCGCCACCACGTGCGACCCCGGCGGGAGCAGCTCGTCCGAGACCGCCTTGAGCAGCGCGGTGTTCATCCGCTCCTGTGTGGGGAGCGGCTCGGGGTCGAGGTCGATGACGGTCCAGTCCGGGTCGTCGCGGAGCGACCGGGTGAGGGCCGGGTTCTCGGCCGCGACGAACAGCCGGCACCCGGCGAGCATGCGCCGCACCTCGCCCCAGTCGAGGGACGTTTCGGTGAGCAGCAGCACCGCGTCGGCGGGCAAGCTCTTCACGAGGTCGCGGGCCGCCTGGAGCAGCGCGACGCTTTGACTGGGCAGGCTCATAATGAACAACGGTCGGCGGAAGCGGAGCGGGTGCGGCCGTTTCAAGCTCCGGGTCGAGCGCCGGCCGGGCGACCGCGTGCCCCGGAACTCGAAACGGTGGAACTACGGACTTCGTCTCGTCTCGCCCACTGTACGACACGCGCGCGCGACACGCCAACTGCGGAACCGCGAAAAAGAACGAGTTCCGCGGGCTTGTCTCCCCGCGGGGCCGCGCTCGACAATTGAGGTGTTCGGAACGTCCCCGGTCCGGAGTCCCAACCCATGCTCGAATCCATCCTCGACACCGTCGGCCGGACGCCGCTGGTGCAACTCAACCGGCTCACCGAGGGCCTTCAGGCGAAGGTCGCGGTGAAGGTCGAGTTCGCCAACCCGGGCGGGAGCGTGAAGGACCGGGTGGCGCTGGCCATGATCGACGAGGCGGAGCAGCGCGGCCTGCTCCGCCCCGGCGGCACCATCATCGAGGCCACCGCGGGCAACACCGGGGTCGGGCTGGCGATGGTCGCGGCGGTGAAGGGGTACCGGTGCATCTTCGTGCTGCCCGACAAGATGAGCACTGAGAAGGTCCTGCTGCTCAAGGCCTACGGCGCGGAGGTGGTGATCACCCCCACCGCCGTCGCGCCGGACTCCCCGGAGAGCTACAACGGGGTGGCGGACCGGCTGGCCCGCGAGATCCCCGGGGCGTGGCGCCCGAACCAGTTCACCAACGCCGCCAACCCCGACGCGCACTACCGCACCACCGGCCCCGAGATCTGGGAGCAGACGAAGGGGAAGGTGACGGTGTTCGTGTGCGGGGTCGGCACCGGCGGCACCGTGAGCGGGGTGGGCAAATACCTGAAGCAGATGAACCCGAACGTGAAGATCGTTGGGGCGGACCCGGAGGGGTCGGTGCTGTCGGGCGACTCGCCGAAGCCGTGGAAGGTGGAGGGGATCGGCGAGGACTTCGTGCCCAAGACGTTCTCGAGCAAATACGTGGACGACTGGGTGCGGGTGGGGGACGCGGAGTCGTTCCACGTGGCCCGCGAGCTGGCCCGCCGCGAGGGGATGCTGCTGGGCGGCAGCACCGGGACCAACGTGGCGGCGGCCCTGCGGTACGCGCGGCGGCTGGGGCCGGGGCACCTGGTGGTCGCGGTGGGCTGCGACACCGGGCGCAACTACCTGAGCAAGTTCTTCGACGACGGGTGGCTGAAGGCGAACAACCTCGCCTTCACGGAAGCCCCCGCGCACTCGGTCGGCGACCTCATCAAGAAGCGCGGGGAGCGGAAGCTGGTGTTCATCGCCCCGACCGCGACCGCGCAGGACGCCATCCTGCTGCTGGAGGCGACCGGGATCTCGCAACTGCCCGTGATGGACGCGGGGAAGCCGGTGGGGAGCGTGCAGGAGGTGTCGCTGGCCCGGATCCTGCACGACGGCAAGGACCCGCGCCAGGTGCTCATCGGCGACCTGATGGCCCGTCCGCTGCCGACGCTGGACGTGCGCACCCACCTGGACGAGGCGTACCGGCTGCTCCTGGCGGGCTACACCGGGGTGCTGGCGACCCAGGACGACGCGGTCCTCGACATCGTCACCCGCATCGACCTGATCCACTACTGGGGCGACCGGCGCGGCAAGTGAGCGGTACAATGCACGCCGAGGAGGGCACGCGATGCCGCTGTTCGATCACTTTCACGGCCCGCTCGGACGACGCCCCTGGGAATCGTTTCACGGGCAATGGGCCGGCGCGATTGCAGCCGACCTGAACCGTCGGTTGCCAAAGCAGTTCGTCGCGGACGCCCCGATGCACCTGGGGCTAGCGATGTCCGCCGACGTTGCAGAATACGAACGTTCGGACGAAAACGGCTCCGGCGACGCCGAGAGCGCATCAGGCATAGGAACCGCGGTCGCGGTGATGGCCGAAACGTACGCCCCGCCCGCTACCAAGTTGAGTATGCCGGCGTCGTTTCCGGTCGAGGTCAAGGTCGAAGTGCGGGACGCGAACGCCAACTACAACCTGCTCGCGGTGGTCGAGTTGGTCAGCCCTTCGAACAAGAAGGAAGAGAGCGAGCGCGAGCAGTTCGCCGCCAAGTGCCTCAGCTACCTCGGAAGGGGCGTCGGCCTCGTCGTCATTGACATTGTGACATCGCGGCACTGGAACTTGCACAACGAACTCGTTCGCATCGCCAAGCACGACGACAAATTCCTGATGCCCGACGACCCGTGGACGTACGTCACCGCTTACCGCCCGGTGAGTCGAAAGAAAAAGGACCTAATCGACCTCTGGCCCTGGCCGCTCAAGGTCGGCGAGCCGCTGCCCGCGGTGCCGCTCGCGCTCAAGAGCTACGGCTGCGTCAAGCTCGAACTTGAAGCCACTTACGCGGAGGCCTGCGCCCGGCTCCGCATCCCGGAATAACCCACACGAGGACACATGCCACTCCTGAACACCGACGGGCGCGACCCGGTTGAGTTCCTGACCGGCTGGGCCACGGCCGTCGCCGCCGCCCTGAACGCCCAGCTCGCGGGCGGCCCGTTCGTCGCCGAGCCCGCCGCCGCGACGCGGGCGCAAGCGGCCGCGGCGGTCCAACTGCCCGGCCCGGTGCCCGAAACGATGCCCATGAACATGGCCCCGGCCCGGTTCAGCGACCGCGTCGGGGTCAGCGTCGTGGGGCGGGACGGGCGCCAGGTCGCGGCGGCCGTGCTGCTCGTGACCCCGGACAATAAGGCCGATTCCGATTCGGCGCTGGCGTTCGCGGTCCGGGCCGCCGGGCTCATGTCCGCCGGGGCCGGGGTCGTGATCGTGGACGCGCTCCCGGGGGCGGCGAGTTGGGCCACGCACCTGCACAGTCTCACCGGGGTGTACCCGATCACGAAGCGGCCGCGCGGGACCGACGCGCCGGTGCTCGCGGTTCACCCGATGGTTCACAACGGCGCCGAGCTGTTCGGCCTGTGGCACCACAACGTCCCGGCGGGCGCGGCGCTGCCCACGGTGCCGGTGGCCGTGCGCGGGGGGGCGAACCTGACGCTCGACCTCGAATCCACCTACGCCGACGCCGCCCGAGGGGCCACCCCCGCCTGACATCGACGCGCTACCGGTCGCCGGTCCCGCGTTCGGGCGGAACGACCGGCTGAGCCCACGCCGGGACCGCCGGCTTTCGTGGCGAATCCAGAAGCGTTTTCCAGTCGCCGTCCGTCAAGCGGCCGGCGCTAGTGAATTCGGCATATGGCACGATCGCCCCGCAAGCATCATCCGCATCCTGGCACCAGTGCGCGGGTTCGCCGTACCAAATTGCTAAGAAAAAACTATCGCGAGATTATGATATTAACTAAATCGAGAAGGCGCGTTGGGGCCGGTCCCGAGGTCGGTTGAGGTGGGTGTCATGATCGCCTCCAGGTCGAACACCCACGCCATTCCATCCGCCCCGGACGCGACCAACCGGCTGCCATCGGGTGACCACGCCAGAGCGTGTGGGTAGCACCGCTCCATAAGCACCGCGATCTGAACTCCCGTCCGCCAGTCGGCTAGAATCAGCCCGTCGCCGTCGGCCGTCGTGGTCGCCAAGACCGGTCGTGACGGGTGGGCAGCATGGGGCCAGCCGACCGCCGTTACCCACGCGGCAATCGTCTCCCCGCTGGCCGGGTCGATGAGGAACGGAACGCGCTCGGGTCCCGGGATCACCAGGACCGTTGACCCGTCCGAGGCCCACACGATTGCCGGATCGGCTACGGAGAAGTTCACCCGGGCGTGATCGACCCCAGACCGGTACGATTTCCGGTGCTCCGGCCCGACCGGTAGGGTTCGTGACCAAATTACCTCCGCCCGCCCGGGACCGACGCGGAGACAGACCATTGTCCGCCGCGCCCCCGGGCGATCGTTATGCGCCAGCAGGACGCGCCCCCGGTCGTAGGCCGCCGCCGCGGAATGACTATCGAAGCGGTAAATCTCCCATGCCCCCCCGTCAATGACGTGTTCGACGCGGACCCCCACGTCGGTTTCGTTCCGGTAGTGGGTCGGGAGACTGACCCGCCACCCGTCCGCAGACAGCGACTCGCCGAGGGTCGCCTCTTCGTAAACCGCCGGGGTCAACCGGGCCTCCCGGGTGGCGAGGTGGAAGGCAACCGACCCGTACCGGGACTGGGCGACCAGACGGTCCGCCAGACCGAACCAGATCCGCCCCAAGCAACAACGGGCGACCGCCTCGGGCAGGTCCGTCTCGCCGAGCCGTTCTCCCGTCCGGGCGTCCCACCGGCGGACGACGGCCTCGCCACGGCCGGCAGTACGGACCTCCCGCCCGTGGTCCGCGAACCCGATCGCGGTGATCGGTGCGATCCCGCCAACGACCCGCGTGAGCGGTCGGCCCTCCGGAGCCGTCCAAGCCTGTACGGCTTGGTTGTCGACCCGGAGGGCCGTGACCGTCCCGTCAGCCAGAACCGCGAGGTCGCCCGTGTAGGACCGGTCAGACGTCGGGAACGGGCACGGGGTGATATCGATCACCGCCCCGGTCCGTGCGTCCCGCCGCACGACCGGGCCGTGCCAGGCGTGGCCGGCGAGCACCCGGCCGTCGGGGGATAAGTCGTACTTGCCCTTCTGGTAACCGGGCGGGTCGTCGATCCGGTACGCCCGAATCAGTTGGCCGGTCGCGAAGTCATACAGCCCGACCGGGAGGGCGGTGTTCGCCGAGCAGAGGAGGAGCCACTCCCCCGCCGCGGCGGCCGGGTATACGGAAATGGGTTCGTCCGGCGGGCGAATACGGGCCACCTCGGCCCCGGTCGTCAAGTCCCACACCTGGACGGGGGGCGGCCCGTCGAACGGCGGCGGCTGGTCGTCATGCTCTTCCCGCCATTCGCCCGACACCGCGACGCGGCAGCCGTCCTGCGAGAAGAGGGCCGTCACGCCGTAGTTGACGAGCGGAAACAGTTCCCGGCACCCGGGCGCCGGTCCGATGTCGTGGACGACGACCGAGCGGACGTACACATCCTCCATATCGCCATCGGCTTCCCGCTGCTCGGTGTCCGGGTTACGGACCACGACGGCGAGCCGGTCGCCGGCCGGGGCGAGCGCGAACCGGACCACTTCCGGGCCGGGCGGCAGGGCGAACACCACCCGCCCGTCGGTCAGATCGACGACACGAATGCCATCGGTTGCGGCGACGGCGATCCGGGTCCCATCGGCGGACGGCCGGGAGACGGGGCCGTAGAGTTCGGGTCCGAGGATCGTTCGGCCGGCCCGACCGTTGCCGAGATCGTACTCGCGGTACACCCGGGCGCCGGCGTCGGACGCAATGTACGTGCGGCAGTCCGGTGGCATCAGGAAGACGGTGGCGTACCGCGTGGGGAGCCGAAAATCCGAGGTGCCCAGCCGAGCGACGACACCGAGCGGAAAGTGTGTATCGGGCATCAACGATATCTCGGCCGTGTTTGCGCTTTTCACCTGAGCCCCGGACCGGATTGTAACCGCCTACCAATGAGTCCGACATCCCCATAACTCGGTCGAGAAGCCCAGGTGACGGTCTTGAGATCGCAGGGGCCGGCGAAGTGTTCGATCGGCGTCTGCTTCTCTACCGATCCTGCTCCCGCCAAACTCGAACCGTGGCTCACTTCGACAACTGCCGCCGCAGAGGGGGCCTCCGA